>NZ_CP151657.1:3235800-3559380 GCF_038405225.1 Arthrobacter citreus | reverse complement strand
CCGTCATGGCTTGCCGCACGCTTGCCGCACGCGGACCAAAGGCAGCGGTACAGCTGCGCAGGTGGCTGTCCCAGTAGTAATCCCAGGAGACCCGCCGGCGGTCCGGCCAGCTGGCCGAGCGCGGGCCCTTCATCATGCTTCTTGCCGAATCAAACAGGAGCAGCGACCCCAGGGCCCACCTGTTCTGTGCCTTGGGGAACCGTACGGCAGCCCATGCGCCAAGTTCGGAAGACAGCTCAAAAACTTCTTCCGCGAGCGCAAGTCCTTCAACCCCGCCATACTTCGCCAGATCGGCTTCCACCCGCAGATTCTGCTGTTCGGTTCCACCGGGGCTCATGCGGTCCGCCACCGGTTCCGAGAAATCCTGAGCCAGCTCCAGGTGCCCAATGACGCCGGAGGCCTGTTCCCTCAGCGCCCCGAGAAGGCACTGCAGCTTCTCCAGAAGCTCCGGCTCGGCCAAAATCCGAAGCCGGACGTGAGCGTTGGCCGGCTCCATGCACCTCGTGAAATACCAGCGCTGGCCGCCGTTGGCCTGAGCATGGGCCGCCAGCGGGGTAACCAGTTCTCCAATGATGCCGTCCGCTACATCGAAGCCCCCGGTGTAGAAGGATAGTGTCCACCATTTTGCGGTTGAGCGGGTTCGTGAGGCGTTTCGAACCGCTGTCAGCTGACTCATGGCGTACGTCCCTTCCGGGGTTATGACTTGGCTACCGCCGCTGGCGGGTCCTGCTGTTTTCTGTTGTCCAATTTCGTGGCGTGTTACCCCTGTGAAGGGCAATTTCTTAGAGCCAGTCCCAAACCTTGCTGGTCATCTTTATTCCCCTCCTGTACCTGCGGCTGTTCCCCAGCCTGTGCGGTTGATTGACTCCGAAAGCTTCCCCCGGGCCGCAAGGCCCCGTCTACAGTTTCCGTTGCCCTGTTCCTGTCATGGCCCGTTTCACGCTTGATGCCGGGGCTGCTGCCGCCACGGCAGGTTCAATTCCCCGGGATCGGCGCAGGCGCAGGGTCTTTTCCGGCCGCCTGCAGAGAGGACCCGGACAGTGGCATTAAGCGGTCATGTCAGCTTTTCTTTTACGCGGAGCCGCGGCCGGCCTCAGCCAGCCTGTTCCTCGGGCAGCTTTGCGCGGAGGATGTCCCGGATGTAATCGCGGTTCATGGCCGTCACCGTCAGGCCGTCGCCGCCGTAGTGCTCCACGCACATGGGACCCTCAAAACCGGCCTCCAGCGCCATGCCGATGGCTTCGCGGTAGTTGATGAACCCCAGGGCAAGGGGCGCCGGCGCCGAGGCATAGGCTCCGGTGGCGGGATCGAAATCCCTGAAGTAGTTTTTCAGCTGCCAGTAGTTTGTGTGCGGGAGCATCTTGACCAGCATCTCGCGCCAGTCCTCGACGGGGCGGTGCAGCCGGACAATATTGCCGATATCGGGGCATAGGCCCACATTGGGCAGGTCCACGGCCTTCACGAGCTGCACTGAGCTGTCCGCCGTGCCCAGGAACGTCCCCTCGTACATCTCCAGCGACAGGCTAACCCCACGCTGGGCCGCGTACTCACCCAGCTCACGGAACCGCGATGCCGCCTTCTCCCGGTTCAGGGGTGTGTCCTCATCCTCGGCGCCCTGCGCGAGCCAGAACCAGGTCGCCTCCTTCTGCTCGGGAGTGAAGGGGTCGTGCAGCCCCAGGCAGACCATGGGCGCCTCCAGGTCCGCTGCGGCGTCGATGGTCCGCTTGGTGTAGGCAATGTTCCGCTGCGCCTGCTCCTCATCGGGGGTGATCACGCTCTTGCGGGTGACGGCCAGATCACTGAACGCGAGCCCGTAGGAGCGTGCCGTTTCCAGCAGCTGACGGCGCCCGCCGGCGTCCAGGTCTCCCGCCCGAACCCAGGAATCCGTCAGGTCCACGTGGTCGAAGCCGGCCAGGCTCACTTCGCGCAGGGTCTGCTTCCAGGCCTCCGGCCCGGCGGTGGTCCGGTCCCGGCCGTCCGGCGTCACTCCGGTGAAGTTGAGCAGGGCGGCGCCGATGGGCCATGTCTGGGGTGTGTGGGTCATGAATCTCTCCTTGCGTTTGCTGGGATGCTGAAAGTCCGGCGGAGTCACACCATGTGCTTGCCGCCGTCGATGAAGTATGAGCCGCCGTTGATGAAGCCCGCCTCCGCTCCGACGAGGAAATTAACCAGGGCGGCAACGTCGGACGGGTGCCCGACCCGCTGCACCGGGATGTCCCCGGACATGGAGGCCTTGCGGTCATCACTGAGCGGACCACCCATGATGTCGGTGTCGATGGGTCCGGGGACGATGGCGTTACAGGTGATGCCGTGGGGTCCAAGTTCGCGGGCGGCACCCCGGGTGAGGCCCAGGACAGCGGCTTTTGCGGCGGCATACCCGGTTTTGGAGAACGTTCCCCCGCCGTCGTATGCAGTGATGGACGAGGTATTCACGATGCGCCCGCCATGCCCGCCGTCGATCATGCGGCGGGCAGCCGCCTGCATCATCAGCAGCGTGCCGGTGGCATTAACGTCGATGACGCTGGTCCAGATCTCCTTGGTCAGTTCAAACAGCGTGTGCGGACTGGCAATGCCGGCGAGGTTCACCAGCGCGAGCACCGGGGGCAGTTGAGCATCGATCAGGGCGAAGGCTGCATCCACCGAGGCGGGGTCCGCGACGTCGACCGCTATTCCGAGAACCGGCTGCTGCGATGCCGCGCCCAGTTCCTCGGCGAAGGACATCACGGCGTCAGCGTTGACGTCCAGCACCGCGAGGGCCCAGCCCTCCCGGGCAAGGCGGCGGGCCACGTGGCGGCCGATGCCGCGTTCACCTCCGGCTCCGGTAACGACGGCGGTCCGCTGGTCGGGGAAGGGTGGCATTTTGAGCTCCTGCAGGTTTTGGAAACGGGATCAGATCAGGACAGGGCGGCTGTTACGCGGCGACGGCGTAGACAACCCAGGCCAGGGCGAAGGACAGGAAGCCGATCGCCGTGCCGATCACTGTCCAGGTCTTCAGGGTGGTGACGGTGTCGAATCCGCAGAACTTGCCGATCAGCCAGAAGCCGGAATCGTTGACGTGGGAGAAGGTGATGGAACCTGCACAGATGGCCACGACGACGGCGGCCAGGCCAACTCCTGAAACGCCAAGTTCCATGACGGCCGGGGCCATGATCGAGCCGGCAGTGGTGGCAGCAACGGTTGCCGAACCCTGGGCGACACGGAAGGCAATCGCGACAAGGAATCCGGCCAGGATGACGGGAAGTCCCATGGCGTCCAGCCCCGACGCGATGGTGCCGCCGATTCCGGTTTCGGTCAGGACCCGGCCGAAGGCACCGCCGGCGCCGGTGATCAGGATGATGGAGCAGACCGGGGCGAGCGCATTGTCAACGAGGTCTTCGAGGGCGCTGCCAATGGAGCCGCGTCCGCGGCGCGGGCGAATGTACAGCAGGTACATGGCGGCAAGGGCGGCAATCAGCAGGGCGATCGGGGTGCTGCCGACGAGCCGGGACAGCTGGAACAGGATGTTCTCCGAGTCCACGGTTCCGCCGGCTTCGAGCGTGCTGAACAAGGTGTTGAAGAAGATCAGGAACAGCGGCAGCAGCAGGACGAAGATGATGGTCCAGAAACCCGGGCGGGGCGTGTCCTCGTCCAGGTCCGCCTCGCCGAGCAGGCTCGGCACCGGCATATTCGGGTAGCGCTTGGCAATGACCAGCGCCAGCCGGTAGCCGGCGAGGTACCACGCAGGAAGACCCACGAGCAGGGCAACCAGGATAACCATGCCGACGTCGGCCCCCATCACTGTCGCGGCGGCAGTGGGCCCCGGGTGCGGCGGCGTCAGGGCGTGCATCATCAGGAATGAGCCAATGGAGGGAAGCACGTACAGCATGAAGGATCCGCCAAGGCGGCGGGCAACGGTGTAGATGATCGGCAGCATCACGATGAAGCCGGCGTCAAGGAAAATCGGGAAGGCATAGAACAGCGAGGCCACGGAAAGAGCCAGCGGGGCCCGCTTCTCGCCGAACCGGCGGAGCATCGCGTCGGCCAGGACCTGGGCACCTCCGGACACCTCGACCAGGCGGCCGAGGACGGCGCCGAAACCGACGAGCAGGGCGACGGTTCCCACCGTGGTGCTGAAGCCCGCGACGACAACGGTGACGACATCCCCGATACCGATGCCGGCGGCCAGGGCCGTGAGCACGCTGATGATAATCAAGGCGAAGAACGCGTGGACCCGCAGCTTGATAATCAGCAGCAGCAGCACCGCAATGGCGGCAACGGCAATGGAGATGAGGGCCCAGGACGGCCGTTCGGCCAGCACGAGGGTTTCCGCCGGGACAGCGGCAGGAAGCATATACATAGCAGGAACACCTTTGGTCGCGGGGAATACCTTCAAGGGGTGTGACTGGTGCCACATCACCACTTTCGCTATACCCTATAGGATATTTGGAAGCTGTCCAGAATCCCCCTGATGGCGGGATGTTGCCCGCTTGGGGCCGCGGGGATTGCCCACCGAGGTGCGGGGAGTTGCACCCCTTCGGCTCCTCAGGCAGGCTCGGCAAGGGCTCCAACCCGCCGCTGTGGGAGACTTTATGCACAGCAGAATGAGTAAGAGGAGCAACATGAGCGCTGATGCAGAGCGTGGAGCATGGGTACAGCGCAGCGTCCTGGCCGATCAGGTGTACACGGAGATTCTTGCCCGCCTCATGGACGGGAAACTGGAATCCGGGGACCCGCTCAGCATTGACGGAACGGCTCGGGACCTTGGTGTTTCCCCCACTCCGGTCCGGGAAGCCCTGGCCCGGCTCGAGGCCACCGGGATGGTGGTACGCGCCGCGCTGCGCGGTTACCGCGTTGCGCCCATGCTCAGCCATACCGAGCTGCTGGATTTGATGGATGCCCGGCTGCTGATCGAACCGCACAATGCCCAGGTCGCATGTGTCCGGGCGGACGAGCCCTTCCTAGTGAACCTCGAGCGCGCCATTGATGATCTCAAGCAGGCGCCCAACGGCCCACAGTTCTCCGATTACCGCTCCTACTGGGAAGCCGACGAGCGTTTTCACCACCTGATTGCCGAACAAACCCGGAACAAGTTCCTGATCGGCGCCTACAACTCGCTGGGCGGGCACGTTCACCGTTTCCGCCTGTTCGGCGGAACAGGTGTCCGCGACTCCGGCAGCGCCATCCGGGAGCACGGTGAGATTCTGGCCGCCATGCGCGAGGGCAACGCGGTTCAGGCGCAGGCGGCCATGGCTGCACATCTGTGCGGAGTCCGGGACCGCGCCGCACGTGAACACGAGGCATCCCGCGCCGCGGAGCCGCAACCCCCGCGCTAGCTGTCCTCCCGCGCCAGGTGTCCCCCACGCCAGGTGACTCCCCCGCGCCAGGTGACTCAGTACAGTCAGCCAGCCGTAGTGGTTGACATCACACCCACCGCCGGGCATGATCCTATAGGAAAGATGAAATAGCTCCGGGCGCTCTGCCCGGGACATCATTGACCAGTGCATCGGAGGACTCGCCAGTGACACAGCGAACAGTAGCCGTAGTAGGTTCCGGATACATGGGCGGAGGCATCGCGCAGGTCCTCGCACTCGGAGGGGCACGGGTTGCCCTGTCCGATGTGTCGCAGGAAGTGGCCGAAAAGAACCTCGAGCGGCTCCTCACCGAGGCGGAGCAGTTTGTAGCCGACGGACTGTTCCCGGAGGACGCCGTGCAGCGGCTCCGTGACAACCTGTGGGCAGCTCCCAGCATCGAGGAAGCCGTGGCCAACGCCTCCTACATCGAAGAGGCAGTCCCCGAGATCCTCGAGATCAAGCACGCCACGCTGCGCCGGATCAGCGACGCCGCACCGCAGGACGCCGTCATCGGGTCCAACACCTCAACCATCTTGATTGCCAGCCTGGCGGAGGCCGTATCCAACTCGGGCCGTTTCCTCGGAGTGCACTTTTCCAACCCCGCGCCCTTCATTCCCGGCGTCGAGGTCATTCCGCACGCCGGCACCACAGCGGAAACCGTTGAAACCGCGCGGGAAATTGTAGCCATGACCGGCAAGCATGCGGCCGTCGTCAAAGATGTTACGGGCTTTGTCCTCAACCGGCTCCAGTACGCGCTTTTCCACGAAGCCGCACAGGTGGTCGAGGATGGCATTGCCAGCGCCGAGGACGTGGACACACTGGTCCGGACCACTTTTGGCTTCCGCCTTCCGTTCTTCGGACCTTTCGCCATCGCCGACATGGCCGGCCTGGACGTGTACTCCTTCTGCTATGCGTCCCTTCAGACGTCCTTCCCGGAACGCTTCGCCACCCCGGGAATCCTGAAGGACCTTGTCGATGCGGGAAAGCTTGGCACGAAGTCCGGCGCAGGGTTCCTGGACATCCCCGCTGACAAAACCCAGGACCTTGTGGCCTACCGCAACAAGGCGTATGTTGCCATGTCCAAGCTGCTCAAGGAGCTCGGCCCCAGCCCGGCCGAAGAGGCGGGCCGTGGGGAAGCCCCTGCCGCCCCGGAAAACCGCTGACCCCGGTTTCCATCTCTGTAAGGCCCGTTCCGCCGGGCGGGCAAAGCTGACGACGATGCCGGCGGTTACCGCAGACAACCAAGGCTGGAACACATGACCTACCTCCTGAACAACCCCGCAGACTTCGCCGTCGATGCCCTGCGCGGATATGCCGCTGCCCACCCGGAGCACGTGATGCTGGCCCACGGCGGAGTGGTGCGCTCCACCGACACCCCGGAGAACCAGCCCGCCCTGGTGATCGGCGGCGGGTCCGGCCACTACCCGGCCTTTGCCGGGTGGGTCGGACCCGGCCTCGCCCACGGCGCGCCGTGCGGCAACATCTTTTCCTCCCCCTCCGCCTCCCAGGTCTATTCCGTGGCACGTTCCGCAGAGAACGGCGGCGGAGTGATTCTGGGTTTCGGCAACTATGCCGGCGATGTCCTGCACTTCGGCCAGGCAGCCGAAAAGCTGCGCGCCGAGGGAGTTGATGTTCGGATCATTCGGGTTTCCGATGACATTGCCTCAGGTCCCGCGGAATCCCACCGGGACCGCCGCGGCATTGCCGGAGACCTTGTTGTCTTCAAGATCGCCGGCGCCGCAATTGCCGCCGGAGCCGATCTTGACGAGGCCGAGCGGGTGGCCTGGAAGGCCAATGACGCAACCCGCTCATTTGGCGTGGCCTTTGATGGCTGCACCCTGCCCGGCGCCGGGGAGGCGCTGTTCCATGTACCGGACGGCGAAATGGCCATTGGGCTGGGGATCCACGGCGAACCGGGCATCCGCGAGGTGCCCATGGGGACAGCGGCGGAAGTGGCCGACCTCCTGCTGAACGGCGTCCTTGAGGAAGAACCTGAACAAAGCGACGGCGCCTACAGCGGCCGGGTGGCCGTGGTGCTGAACGGCCTGGGCACCGTCAAGTACGAGGAACTCTTTGTCGTTTACGGTCGGGTGGCCGAACGGCTGGCCGAGAAGGGACTCACGGTTGTGGCCCCGGAGGTCGGAGAGCATGTCACCAGCCTCAATATGGCCGGGCTGTCCCTGAGCATCGTCTTCCTCGACGATGAACTCGAGGAACTGTGGCTGGCCCCGGCCGACACACCCGCTTTCCGCCGTGCCGCCGCCGGCCTGCCGGCCGGACCGCCCCGGACCGCGGTGCACACCCCCGGCGAAGACCGGATTCCCGAGGCATCCGGCGAATCCCGGGACTCCGCCGCCCGGATTGTCCAGGTGCTGGAGATGCTCCGCGACACCGCAGCGGAGCACGAAGAGCATTTCGGCCGACTGGACGCAGTGGCCGGCGACGGCGACCACGGGCAGGGCATGGCCTACGGAACCAGGGGCGCGGCGTCCGCCGGCAGCAGCGCGGCCGCCAAGGGCGCCGGCGCACGGACCGTCCTGCTCCATGCCGGCGACGCCTGGTCCGAGGAAGCCGGCGGCACATCCGGAGCACTCTGGGGCGCGGCCCTGACCGCGGCCGGCGGCGTGTTTGATGACGAGCGCGCTGTCTCGGCGCCCGACATTGTTGCGGCCCTGTCCGCGGGCATCGACGCCGTCGTCCGCCTCGGCGGAGCGCAGCCCGGCGACAAGACCATGGTGGACGCTGCCCTTCCCTTCCGCGATGCCCTCGCTGCGGAATTCGATTCCAGCGCAGACGTGGCGGGAGCGGTCAAGAAGGCCGCCGCCGTCGCCCGGGAAGCAGCCGAAGCCACGGCGGACATCACCTCGCGCCGCGGCAGGTCTCGCATCCTGGGCGAAAAGAGCCTGGGCACCCCGGATCCGGGCGCATATTCCTTCTCGGTCCTGATGGACGCCTTGGGCACTTTCCTCGCGTCCTCCCCCGACGGCACTCCGGAGCAGCCGTGACCGTCTGGGTTGGCACCAGCTGGAAAATGAACAAGACCCTCGCGGAGGCGAAGCGGTACGCCGCCGAGCTGCTCGAGGGCCTGGACCGGCGGCAGCTTGGTGCCGTCCAGCCCTTCATCATCCCCCCGGCCACTGCTCTTTCGGCCGTGGCCGGGGTCCTGAACGGGGATGACCGGGTGCTGCTCGGTGCGCAGAATGCCCATTGGGATGACGACGGCGCGTGGACCGGCGAGGTCTCGGTTCCCCAGGTCGCCGACGCCGGCGCGAGGTTGGTGGAGATTGGCCACTCCGAGCGGCGCGGGAACTTTGGGGAAACTGATGAAACAGTCCGGCTCAAGGTGGCCGCAGCCCTGCGGCACGGGCTGACTCCGCTGCTGTGCGTGGGGGAACCCGCGGAGGTCAAGGACGCGGGCGGATCCTCCGGCTTTATCCTGCAGCAGGTTGCCCGGGCACTGGAAGGGCTGCGTGAAGAGCAGCTGTCCCGCGTGCTGATTGCCTATGAACCCATTTGGTCCATCGGTTCAGCCGGCCGCGCTGCTGACCCCGAAGAACTGCGCGAACCGTTTGCCGCCTTGTCCGAAGCCTGGGGAGAACAGGTTGCGGGCCTTCTGTACGGCGGATCGGTGGCGCCGGACAACGCAGCCGGACTGCTCGGAATCCCGCACGTTGACGGGCTGTTCGTGGGCCGTGCCGCCTGGGAGGTGGACGGTTACCTGCGTCTGCTGGACATCGCCGCGGAAACCACGGGCAGCGGAAACCGACCGGCACAGGACGTTCGGACCAACAACTGAGCCAGCATGAGAGCCAAGACCAGAAACAGCCAGCAAGGAATTGAGGACATGATGAGTGAAAACCGGAAACTGCGGATTGTCATCGGCGGAGACGACGCCGGATTTGACTACAAGGAGGTCCTGCGCCGGGACCTTGAGGCGGATGACCGCGTTGAAAGCGTTGTGGACGTGGGAGTTTCCGAGTCGGAAAACACCGCCTACCCCCACGTCGCAGTGGACGCGGCCCGCAAGGTGGCAGCAGGGGAGGCAGACCGTGCCCTGCTGATCTGCGGAACGGGCCTGGGTGTGGCCATTTCGGCCAACAAGGTCCCCGGCATCCGTGCCGTGACGGCCCATGATTCCTATTCGGTGGAGCGCTCCGTGCTCAGCAACAACGCCCAGGTGCTGTGCATGGGCCAGCGGGTTGTCGGCATCGAGCTGGCCCGCCGCCTCGCCAAAGAGTGGCTCGGTTACGTCTTCGATCCCGCCAGTGCCTCGGCGGGCAAAGTGGACGCGATTACCGGGTATGAAACCGTGTGAGCATCCCTGCCTGACGCTCGTACCGCTCTCCTGCACAGGGGGCGGTACGGGTTTTCCCGGCCAGGCCTTCAAGGCATGCGCCGGACGCCTGCGCATGAGGTAGCCTCAACGGGTCGAGAGGAGCAGGCGCCGTGGACCATATATGCCTCGCTGTGTACCGGTACGCTGTCAGCAGCCCGGGATGGACTGTTGATCAAGCATCCGAAGCGCTCGGGTTCACCACGCGCTCCATAGAAGCTGCCATCGCGCAGCTGACGGACCGCCGGCTGTTGGTGCAGATCAATTCTGATGGGGCCAGCTACTCGGCGGTGTCCCCCGACGTTGCCCTGGCTGAGCTCGTGGACCCCGACGAGCGCGCACTCCTTGACCTGAAGGCCCGGATCGGCGCCAAACGGCGTGAGTTGGCGGCCCTGGTGCCGGTTTTTGCCGAAGCCAGCCGGCGGGTCTCCCTGGACGCGTCCGTTGAAGTCCTGGAGGACCCCGGCCAGGTGATGAGCGTCCTGATCGAATATGCCCGCGCCGCCTCCGAGTGCGTCCTGATGGCCCGTCCCGGCCCGGGAGCCACGGCGGACGCGCAGGAGGAAAGCGTCAAGAAAGATGTCGACATGCTGCAGCAGGGGGTGCGGCGCCGGACGCTTTACCATTCCAGCATCCGGGACCACGTCCCCACCCGCAGGGCCGTGGAGATCGTGACGGCCGCCGGCGGTGAATTCCGCACCCTGCCCCACATGCCGCTCCGGGCCGTGATTTTTGACAGCAAGGTTGCCGTGGTCCCGCGCGCGCGCTGCGCGGATGACCGCGCGGGCCTGGTCATCCATGACCGCCACCTGATCCATGTGTTCGTGCGGATGTTCGACTTCGCCTGGGAACTCGGCGAGCCGTTCCTCGCCGAGGAACCGCAGCCGGGGCAGTTGGGCAGTGTCCAGCGCTCGATCCTTCGGGCACTGTCAGCCGGGCAGTCGGATGAAGTCATTGCCCGGCGGCTGGGCATCAGCGTGCGGACCTGCCGCCGCCATATTGCCAGGATGCTGGAGGATCTGGGTGCGGAAAGCCGGTTCCAGGCAGGTGTGAAAGCGCACCGGGCGGGGTGGATTTAGGCAACGGATGTTGCCTGCAAGTGAACTTGTGGGGCTAGGATGTGGGGATGACTTTCGAGGAGACCGCCGCGCGCCTCCAGTCCGCGGAGACCCAAACGGCGCTGGAACGGGCAGCCGCATCCAGCCACCGGCACGAGGTGCTGTTTTCGGACCGTGCCTTCCACATCAAGCAGTCGGCCGTGCGGGATGTCTTCGACATTTCAATCCGGCCCGGGCTCGTGTCGCTGGCAGGCGGGAGCCCTTCGCTGCGCTCCCTGCCGCTCGAGGGGCTCGGCGAGTCCGCCCGCCGCATCATCGCAGAGCACGGCCTGGAGTCCCTGCAGTACGGAGCCGGCCAGGGCATGGAGGAACTGCGCCGCCAGGCGTGTGAAGTCATGGCCGCTGAGGGAATCCTCGATGCCGATCCCGACGACGTCGTCATCACCACAGGCTCCCAGTCAGCCCAGGACGTTGCCGCCAAGGTCTTCTGCAACCCCGGCGACGTGGTTCTCTGCGAGGACCCCACCTATGTGGGAGCGCTCAACGCCTTCGAAGCTTACGAGGTGGATCTGCAGTCCGTTCCGATGGACGGTGACGGGCTCATACCCGAGGCGCTGGAGGAGAAGATCGCATCGCTGCGGGAGCAGGGAAAGCCGATCAAGATGCTGTACACGATTCCCAGCTTCAACAACCCCAGCGGTGTCACGCTTGCCGCCGGGCGGCGCCAGCGGATTGTCGACATCTGCGCCCGCGAGAATATCCTCGTCCTCGAGGACAATCCCTATGGAATGCTGCGTTTTGACGGGCGGCCGCTGACGCCGCTGCGTGCCGCAAATCCGCATGACGTCCTGTATCTGGGCTCGTTCTCAAAAATCTTTGCGCCCGGCGTGCGCGTGGGATGGGCGCTGGTGCCCAAGCATCTGCACCGCCGCTTCTACCTTGCCTGCGAAGCAGTGGTCCTGTGTCCGTCTCCCCTCACGCAGATGCTGGTTTCCGCCTATCTCCGGGACTATGACTGGATGCAGCACATCCGCGACTCCCGAGTGCTGTATGCGGCACGGTGCGCTGCGATGCTTCAGGCGCTGGCCGAACACCTGCCCGACGGCGTGAGCTGGACGGTGCCCGACGGCGGGTTCTTCGTGTGGCTGACCATGCCGGAGGGCGTGGACACCTATCCCCTGCTTTACGAGGCCATCGACGCCGGTGTCGTGTTCATTCCGGGGGCTGCCTTCACCCCGTCGGATGAACCGTCCAACAAGCTTCGTTTGGCGTTCAGCGCCGTGTCGGAGGAGGACATCCGTGAAGGCGTCCGGCGGCTGGCGCCGGTGCTGCACCGGGCCCTGGACGCCGCAGCCGGTTAGCGGTCCCGCCTGCGCCGCTCCAGGAGGGGAAAGACGACGGCGAACAGGGCGATGATGATCAGCAGGCGCCAGATGGTGCCAAGGTCCGGAAACAGGATAATGAGCAGGCTCGAAACGATGAAAGCTGCCGCCAGGAGAATCAGCGTGCGCTTCCAGTCAACGCGCGGAGCTCCGCTGTGGTCCCGGGGACCGCGGGGATTTGTCATAGTTCCCTGATCGTATCGTCACCGGCGGCTGAAGCGCAGCGCCGGGCACCGGTGAGGCACTCCGCACCCGCGGATTGCTTCCCGGCCCCCGGCTTCGCCGCCGTCGTCCGCCGCCTACTCGAGCAGCAGCGCGGGTTCCTCAAGAATGGCGGCTACGTCTGCCATAAACCGTGCTGAGAGGTCTCCGTCCACCACGCGGTGGTCGAAGGAACCGCCCAGGGTGGTGATCCAGCGCGGGATGACTTCGCCGTCGAGCACCCACGGCTTCTGCTTGATGGTTCCGAAGGCGACGATCGCCACTTCGCCGGGATTGATGATGGGCGTTCCGGTGTCGATTCCCAGCGCACCGATGTTGGTGATCGTGAGGGTGCCGCCCCGCATGGCAGCGGGCGGTGTCTTTCCGGCGCGCGCGGTGACCGCCAGGTCATTGAGCGCCAGCGCCAGTTCCTTCAGGGACAGATCCTGGGCGTCCTTGATGTTGGGCACCATCAGGCCCCGGGGCGTGGCCGCGGCAATGCCGAGGTTCATGTAGTGCTTGACCAGGATTTCATCGCCCGCCCAGGTGGCGTTGACCGACGGGTTGCGGGCGGCCGCCCAGATCACGGCCTTGGCCAGGATCAGCAGCGGAGAAACCTTGATTCCCTCAAAATCGCGTGATGCTTTGAGCCGCTTCACGAACTCCATGGTGCGGGAAGCATCCACATCCACAAAAATACTGACGTGCGGGGCGGTGAAGGCACTTTCCACCATGGCCTTCGCGGTGGCCCGCCGGACTCCCTTGACCGGAATCCGTTCAATCCGGTCATCCCGGGACTGCTGAGGCCCGGCCCAGAAAGTGTCCGCCGAGTCCTGTTCGGATTCCCGCTGTGCCTGGTAGCTGATCAGGTCCTGCTTGGTCACTTCGCCGCTGGCCCCGGTTGCCGGCACGTCAGCAAGGTTGATGCCCAGGTCCTTGGCCGCCTTGCGCACCGGCGGTTTGGCCAGGACCCGCTGGATCAGGCGGCTGAGGGTGTCCTGCACGACGGCGCCCGCGGCAGCTACGCCGGGAGCAGTGCGCTCGGCGGGTGCGCTGGAAGTAGTGCGCTCGGCGGGTGCGCCGGGAGCAGTGCGCTCGGCGGGTGCGCCGGGAGCAGTACGCTCGGCGGGTGCGCTGGGAGCTGTGGGCGCACTGGAGGTTATGGGTGCGCTGGAAGCTGCGGGTGCGGCCGGGGCTGCCGGGGCTGCCGGGGCTGCTGCCTCGGGGGCCTCACTCCTGGGGGCGCTGGCTGCTTCGCTTCCGGAGGCTGCAGCTTCGGGAGCAGCATCCGGGCGGCTGACCCTTGGCCGCCGCTTTACGGCGTCGGCTTTGGGGCCTGTACCTGTGAGGGAGGCGCTGGGCTGTTCATCGTCCTGTACCGGAGCCGGGACGGGCGCCGGAGTCATGGGAGCGCCCGGCTGCTGTCCGCCGTCGTCCGCTGCGGAACCGGCGCTGACAGCGATGATGGGCGAACCCACATCCACGGTCTCGCCTTCGCGGACCAGCAATTTTGAGACCGTGCCTGCATAGGGCGACGGCAGTTCCACCAACGACTTTGCGGTTTCAATCTCGACCAGGACGTCATTGACGGCAACCGTGTCTCCGATTTGAACCTTCCACTCGACGATATCGGCCTCCGTCAGGCCTTCTCCAACGTCGGGAAGGTGGAATGTTCTCTCAGTCATGGCGTCTCAATCTTTGGATGCGGCAGGTTGTGGAGGTTCGTGAAGCTGGGGTGCGGCGCGCTTCACGGACGGGGAACCCGGCGCCGGACCGGAGGGTCGGCGCCGGGGCCCGCTAATAGGCGAAGGAGCGGTCCAATGCATCCATCAGCTTGTCGATGTCCGGCAGATAGTGCTCTTCAACCTTTGCCACCGGATAGGGCATGTGGAAACCGCCGACACGGATGACCGGAGCTTCCAAGGAGAGGAAGGCCCGCTCGGTGACCCGCGCCGCGATTTCGCCTCCGATGCCGCCGAAGGTGGGAGCCTCGTGGGCCACGATCAGCCGGCCGGTCTTCCTAACCGATTCGGTCACCGTGTCAAAATCGATCGGGGAAATCGAGCGCAGGTCCACCACCTCGACACTGCGGCCGTCCTCCTCGGCTGCCTTGGCGGCGGCCAGGGCCACCGGCACCAGCGGCCCGTAGGCCACGATGGTGGCGTCAGTGCCCTCGCGCAGCACATGGGCGGAGAAGGGGTCCCCGGTTGGCTGTTCGGTATCAACGTCGCCCTTGAGCCAGTACCGGCGCTTGGGTTCGAAAATGATCACCGGGTCCAGGCAGGTCATGGCCTGCTGGATCATCCAATATGCGTCCTGTGGGTTGGACGGCGTCAGGATGCGCAGGCCCGCGGTGTGGGCAAACAATGCTTCCGGAGATTCGGAGTGGTGCTCGATGGACCCGATGCCCCCGCCGTACGGAATGCGGATGACCACCGGGGCGCTGAGGGCGCCCTCACTGCGGGAGTGCATCTTGGCCAGCTGGGTGGTGATCTGGTTGAAGCCGGGAAACACAAAGCCGTCGAACTGGATCTCACAGACCGGACGGTAACCACGAAGCGCGAGGCCGATGGCGGTGCCGATGATGCCCGACTCCGCCAAGGGAGTGTCCATGACCCGGTGGGCGCCAAAATCTGCCTTCAACCCCTCGGTAATCCGGTATACGCCACCCAGATCACCAATGTCCTCACCCATCAGCAGTGATTTCGGGTTGTTGTCCAGGCCGGCCCGCAGCCCGGCGTTGATGGCCTTGGCCATGGTCATGGTGCTCATGCGGTTGGCTCCTGGGAGTCGGCAAAGCCGGCCTCGTACCGGCGGTGGAAGTCCAGTTCCTCCTGGACCAGCGGATGTGCCTGGGCGTAGACGTCAGTGAAGGCGTCTTCGAAGCCCGGCGCCTTCATCGCCAGCACATCCTCGCGCAGCTTATCCGCCATCTCCTGGCCCTCCTTGGCCAGGGCCTCAAAGAACGCGTCATCGGCATGGCCGGCGGCGCGCAGGTACTTCTCCAGCCGGGTCAGGGGATCCCGGGAAACCCAAGCCTCCTCATCGGCGCTGAGGCGGTACTTGGTGGGATCGTCGGCGGTGGTGTGGGCGCTCATCCGGTAAGTGAACGCCTCGATGAGCACCGGTCCCTTCCCTGACCGCGCATGTTCCAGCGCCCAGCGGGTTACTGTCTGCACGGCGATCACGTCATTGCCGTCCACCCGGATTCCGGGGAAGCCGTATCCCTTGGCGCGGTTGGCGAGCGGGATGCGGGACTGCACCTCGGTGGGCACCGAAATGGCCCAGTGATTGTTCTGGCAGAAGAAGACGACGGGCGCATCATAGGATGCGGCGAAAACCATGGCTTCGTGGACGTCGCCCTCCGAGCTGGCGCCATCCCCGAAATAGGCCACCGTTGCTGCCCCGGGGAGCTGCGGATCCGCGGCGATATCCCGCGACATCCCCATGGCGTAGCCGACGGCGTGCGGCAGCTGTGCGGCCAGGACCAGCGTGTAGAGGTGGAAATTGGTTTCCGTGGGGTTCCATCCGCCATGCGAAATCCCGCGGAACCTGCGCAGGAGCTGGGACAGTTCCAGTCCGCGCGTCAGCGCGACTCCGTGCTCGCGGTAAGTCGGGAAGACGTAGTCCTGGGGCTGCAGGGCGCGGCCTGAACCGATCTGGGCGCCTTCCTGGCCAGTCATCGGAACCCACATCACCAGCTCGCCCTGACGCTGCAGGGCCGTGGCCTCCTGGTCAAAGCGGCGGATCGTGAACATGTCCCGGTAAAGCCCGCGCAGCTCATCGGCTCCCAGTTCGGCGTAGGCACCGTATGTGCTGTCCTCCAGAAGCTTCCCCTCCGGCGTCAGCAGCTGCACCATGGCGACACTGCCGTTCAGGGCGGCGCCGGCTTCCTCCACGGCGCCGGTGACGCCGTGGCCGGTCAGGCGCGGGGCATCAACGTCCACCGTCCGGGCAGGCAGATGTTTGAGGTCCATGCTTACTCCTCGCCGGGCCAGTTCCCTGACCGAGCTGCGCTAGATATATTCCTGCCGGGGAATGGATCACCCCGGAAGCATATATGTGGAACTTACTTCCCTCAGCCTAACGATGGCCGGGGCCCGACCCGCACTTATGACACGCTAGGAAACGCGGGGTCCCTTTGTATAGGTTGCACATAGAGCGAGGAACCGGGTGTTGGCTTCCTCCTCCCCGATGGTTACCCGCACTCCCTCGTTGCCGAAGGCACGGACGGCGAGGGCCTGCTGCTCCGCCAGGGCCGCAAACTCGGGAGTATCGTCGCCCAGCGCAAGCCAAACAAAGTTCCCCTGGGCCTGCGGAATGCGCCAGCCGAGATCCTTCAAGCCATCAACGACCCGTGAGCGTTCCTTCACCAGTCCTTGTATTCTTTCCACAAGTTCTCCGTGATGCTGCAGTGAGGCCACTGCAGCTGTTTCAGCAAGCTGTGACACGGCAAACGGCACGGCGGCCACCCGCAGGTGGGCGGTGATGGGCGGATGCGAAACGGAGTATCCCACCCGCAGCCCGGCCAGTCCCGCCCCCTTGGAGAAGGTGCGCAGCACCACCACATTGGGGTACCGGCGGTACATGTCTATCCCGTTGACGGCCTCCGGATCCCGGACAAAGTCCTCGTAGGCTTCATCAATCACCACAATCACATCCGCGGGCACCCGGCCCAGGAAGTCTTCGACCTGCGCAGCGGTCAGAGCCGGGCCGGTGGGATTATTCGGCGTGCACAGCAGGATCACGCGGGTGCGGTCCGTGACGGCAGCCGCCATCGCGTCAAGGTCATGGGTTCCGTCCTCGAGCAGCGGCACCTGGACGCTTTCGGCGCCGGACAGCCCAACACTGATGGGGTACGCCTCGAAGGACCGCCACGGGTAGATGACCTCGTCCGGGATGCCGCTTTCATCCCGGCCCGCGAAGGTTGCCAGAAGCTGGTTCAGCACCCCCAGGCTTCCCCCGCCGGTGACCACGTCATCCGCCGGGATGCCCAGGAAGGAGGCCAGCTCCATGCGCAGCGCCGTGGAGAGCGGGTCGGGGTAGCGGTTGATGTCCTGCCGGCCGCTGATCGCTTCGAGCACAGCCGGGAGCGGAGGGTACGGATTCTCGTTGGAGGACAGCTTGTAGCTTTGGAGTCCCTCGATGACCACTGGCGGTTTTCCAGCCGTGTAGCGCGGCAGCCTGGCCACTACGCCGCGGGGTCTGTTCTCCGGCGCCGGAACGTCAGCGGCGTTGATGTCATTCTCGGTAGTCGTCATGTGCTTAACCCTAATCGCCGTAACCACCCGGGTGACGTGTGACACCGCCAAGGCCCTGGAAGACACACCCCGGCCGGAGCCTTCCCGCCCGGGACCTGTGCCAGCATGGTGTCATGCGCTTTCTGATCCGGATCATCATCAACGCCCTGGCACTGTGGGTGGCGGGCTGGCTGCTGCCCGGACTGACCATCACCGAAACTGCGGGTGCTGTCACCGGCGACGCAACTCTCGACTTGGTGCTTGCCTATCTTTTTATCGGACTGATCTTCGGTCTTGTCAATGCCCTCGTCCGCCCGGTCGTTAAGCTGCTGTCCCTTCCGTTGACCATCCTGACGCTGGGTCTCTTCACGATCATCATCAACGCGGCCATGCTGATGCTCACCTCCTGGCTCAGCACCTACACCCCGGTGGAGTTCGGGGTGGACAGCTTCTTCTGGACCGGCATCCTCGCGTCCATCATCGTCAGCCTGGTGTCCATGGTGGCCGGATCACTCACGGGGACCCGCCGCTAGTTTCCCTTCCCTCCGGCACCCGGCATCATGGTCCCACCGCTGCTCACCATCCCCTGGGGCCAATTGGCGGCACAACAGGCGGAACAGGGATCGGTGGGGCAGGCGGAACCAGAACCGGCGCGACGGGTTTCACCAGCACCGGCGGCACCTGCCCCGGGCTTGGCAGCGGCAGCCCGTTTCCGGGGAGCACCGGCCTGCCCGGCTGCCGGGGCGGCGGCTTTTCACCGGACTTCCGCGAGAATTTATACAGACTCCGCGCGGCTACCCTGCCCGAACCAATAACTTGGGCCAGGTGCCCCAGCATTTCGGTCAGTGAGGGATCACTGCTGGCATCCGCCTGCGCTGCCATCTCCAGGTAAACGTCGAGTTCGTGGGCGGGGCCCAGTGGTCCGCCGCCATCCGGCACCGGCGCCGACCCCGTGACCGTAATGCGGTCGGGGGTATCCGGGTTCGAGCTTCCATCCAGGCCTGGCACCATATCCAGGCCGTGCTCCAAGTGCAGCACCTTGATCCCCTCCGGGACGTTCCGGTCACCGGCCGGCGCTCCCGCAGTCAGAACCATTTCAACGGTGAATTCCCCGTCCTCCGCCAGCCGCGCACCGGTGTTCACTGCGTGGATCCCGCCCTGGCTGTAGCCCACCAGAATGACGGCATCATCAGCCGAAGCTCCGGCCTGGCGCAGGGCCGCCGCGACGGCGTCGGCCACATACCGGCTGTCCCGCGCCCGGGCCTCCGCATTGCCCAGGGTATCGAAGGGGTTTACCCCCACTTCCAGGCTGGGATCTCCCTCCGTCCCGGGAAGCGTGACCACCCGAACGCCCTGACCATCCTGGTGAATGGTCAGGATTTCGACGACGTGCGCGTTGCTGTCGGCCTCCAGCAGGATGCGCGAACGCTTCAGCAACCCGTAGGCCGTCCTCGGCGCGGTGACCTTTCCGTGAGTGCCGGGAACTTTGCTGACCGTAAGAGAAGGAAGCTCCGCCGTCGCAAGAAGCCCGGGCAAGCCAAACAACCCGGCGGCCAAGCTGTCACGCCTCGGTCCCAGCAGTTCGGGCACTGCCAGGCTCGGACGTCCCCACCCTCCGAGACTCCAGAACATCAATGCGGTCAGGGGGGCTGCGCCCGGCACTGCCTTCATGGATTGTTCCAGCCGTCCTTCAACCTCGAGGTAGTTTTCGACGGCCTTCCGGAGGGAGGCTGCCGCTTCCTCGAGATCTGCGATATTCCGGGACAGGCTCTGGGCGGCGGAATCCACTGCATCCGCCGCCCTGCCGGCGGATGCGGGAAGGGCGGGGGCGCCCTGCAGCCCGTACAGCCGAAGGCAGATAAACACGCCGCGGGTCCTCGTGTCCCTCAGGCGTTCAGCGATTCGCTCCAGCTGCTCTCCCGCGGCCCGGAGCTCCCTGTACTCCACTGTCAGCCCCCGGGAACCGCCCTTCACGCTGATGCCCCCGCCGTCACCTGATGCGGGCGGCGCCGCCGCAACGCTCATGGTTGAGCCCCCGCTTCCGCGCGTATTTCAGTTGCGTAATCGGCAAGGAGATCGGCTGCGGCTTGGTACTCCCCCACGGTCTGTTCCACACGCCGAACGCACTCGTGAAGGTACTCCGCACACTCTTCCGCAGCATCCGAGCGCCACTCCATGCGCATCAGCGCCCGAAGCTCGGATTCGACCGAGTCCAGGTCCAGAATCACTGCCTGGACGTAGTCCAGCCCCTCGGCGGCCTCCGACAGGCCTGACAGGTTCGCTTCAACCGCATCCACCCGCTCTTCCCCTCCTGATTGGTGCTCCCGGTGCTTCCCGTTTCCTCCGTTCTTTCACCCGCACCCGGTTTCCGGCCCCTGCTGCGGCTCGGCTGGGGACAAAGTTCGGTCATGGAGGCCAACGGCCCTGCTGTGGAGGACAAGCCAGCGGGGAGGACAAGTCACAGAGCAGGACAAGCCGCCGGAGCGTGAAAGAATTGCCGCATGGCTGAAACCGCTGCTCCCCGCGTCCCCCTTGCATCCGTCACCCCCGCAATCGCGCTGGGCCCGCTGGACGGCCGCTACCGCGGCGCCACGGCACCGCTCGTGGACTATCTCTCCGAAGCCGCGCTGAACCGCGACCGGACACACGTTGAGGTCGAGTGGCTGATCCATCTCACGTCCAACGCAGTGCTTCCAGGAACCTCTCCCCTCAGCGGGGAGCAGAAGGCACAGCTGCGCGAGATCGTCACCGGCTTCGACGGCGCCTCGATCACCGAGCTGGCCGAGATCGAGCAGGTCACCGTCCACGACGTCAAGGCCGTGGAGTACTACATTGGCCGTCGGCTGGAAGCGATCGGCATTGAGGGCCTGACCGCACTCGTGCACTTCGGCTGCACGTCCGAGGACGTGAACAACCTTTCCTACGCCCTGGGTGTCAAGGGCGCCGTGGAGAACGTGTGGCTGCCCGCCGCCCACGACCTCGTGGACCGGATCACCGTCATGGCCGAGGAAACCCGCGCCGTTCCGATGCTCTCCCGCACCCACGGCCAGCCAGCCACCCCCACCACGCTGGGCAAGGAACTGGCCGTCACCGCCCACCGCCTGGGCCGGCAGCTGCGCCGCATTGAAAAGACCGAGTATCTGGGCAAGATCAACGGCGCCACCGGCACCTACGCCGCGCACTATGCCTCGGTGCCCGGTGCCGACTGGCAGCAGGTTTCCCGCAGCTTCGTGGAGGGCCTGGGCCTGACCTGGAACCCCCTGACCACCCAGATCGAATCCCACGACTGGCAGGCCGAGCTCTACGCCGACATAGCCCGTTTCAACCGGATCCTGCACAACTTCTGCACCGATGTGTGGAGCTACATCTCCATTGGCTACTTCAAGCAGATTCCGGTGGCCGGCGCCACCGGCTCATCCACCATGCCGCATAAGGTAAACCCGATCCGCTTCGAGAACGCCGAGGCTAACCTGGAGATCTCCAACGGCCTACTGGACACCCTGGCCGCCACCCTGGTGACCTCCCGCTGGCAGCGCGACCTCACTGACTCGTCGTCGCAGCGCAACATCGGCGTTGCCTTTGGCCACTCCCTGCTGGCAATTTCCAACGTGGCCAAGGGCCTTGAGCGCCTGGACGTGGCCGACGACGTCCTGGCCGCGGATCTGGACACCAACTGGGAGGTGCTCGGCGAGGCCATCCAGATGGTGATGCGCGCCGAGGCCATCGCCGGCGCCCCCGGCATGGAAAACCCGTACGAACGCCTGAAGGACCTGACCCGCGGGCAGCGTGTGGACGCCGAACGGATGCGCGAGTTCGTTTCCGGGCTGGGCCTTCCCGCCGAGGCCGAAGCGCGCCTGCTGGCCCTGACTCCGGGCAAGTACATCGGTATTGCCGATGCCCTGGTGGATCACGTCACCAAGTAGCGTCCAGCAGATAACGACGGCGGGAGGCCGGGTTCTGAAACCCGGCCTCCCGCCGTCGTTCTGCGTATTGCCCGGCGGACCCTAGTCCGCGGCGGCCAGCTGGCCGCAGGCGCCGTCGATTTCCTTGCCGCGGGTATCGCGCAGCGTGGTGGGGATGCCGGCGTCGATCAGGTGGTTGATGAAGTCACGCGTGACATGCGGTTCCGGGGAGGTCCAGATGGAACCGGGAGTGGGGTTCAGCGGAATCGGGTTCACGTGGACCCAGCCGCGGCCGCGGGCGTTGAGCTTCTTGGCCAGCAGGTCGGCCCGCCACGGATGGTCGTTCATGTCCTTGATCAGCGCATACTCGATCGATACGCGCCGTCCGGTGACGCGGTAGTAGTTGTACGCGGCGTCCAGGGCCTCGTCCACCTTCCAGCGGCTGTTGACCGGGATCAGCTCATCACGCAGTTCATCGTCCGGGGCGTGCAGGCTCAGGGCGAAGGTGACCGGGATGTTTTCCTCGGCCAGCTTGTTGATGGCCGGCACCAGGCCCACGGTGGACACTGTGATGTTTCGGGCGCTCATCCCCAGGCCTTCGGGTACGTCGGCGGCCATCCGGTGCACGGCGTTCATGACGCGCTTGTAGTTGGCCAGCGGCTCACCCATGCCCATGAAGACAATATTGGTGACGCGCTCGGCGTCGTGCCCGCCGTCGCGGCGCTTACCGCCCAGGCCGCCTTCCTTAATCACGCGGTTGGCCTGGACAATCTGGTCCAGGATTTCGGCGGTGGACATGTTCCGGGTCAGGCCGGCCTGGCCGGTGGCGCAGAACGGGCAGTTCATGCCGCAGCCGCACTGGCTGGAGACACACAGCGTGATGCGGCCGGGATAGCGCATCAGCACGGACTCCACGAGGGAGCCGTCGAAGAGGCGCCACAGGAACTTAATGGTGTCGCCGTTGTCGGTGGTCAGACGCTTTACCTCGGTGAGCAGCGTCGGGAACATCTCCTTGACCAGGTCATCGCGGCGCTCCTTGGGGAGGTCGCTCATGGCCTCGGGGTCCGTGGTGTAGTGCTGGAAGTAGTGCACCGAGAGCTGCTTCGCACGGAACGCCGGCAGTCCCAGCTCCTTGAGCTTCGCCTGGCGTTCGGGCAGGGTCAGGTCCGCAAGGTGCACCGGAGGCTGGGAAACCCGCGGGGACTTGAACTGCAGCAGCGGACGGCCGTCCGGCTCCTTGGCCTGTTCCCAGCCCTCCGTGGCAGGGCGGACCTGCGCCTTCCGCGCCTGCAGCTGCGCCTTGGAGGTGCCGACCGGCTTGGACGGGGTTGCGGAGGAAGTATCGAGGGAAGTCATCCCTTCCATTTTTGCATGCATCCGCCCGCTCTGCTTTCTGTTAGCCAACTGGCCACGGCGCTGAAACACGAATGAAACGGCCGGACCCTAGGTTGAGGGGAAAGCCCGCTCCGGGTAACCGCACAGGAGGTCTCCCATGCTTGCCGACCAGCCGCCGAACCTCACCATCCGTGAAGTTCCCTGGAGCAACCCGGTGGGCGCCGATTTACGCGCGGCCCAGCAGTCCGAACTCGACTCCCGGTTCGGCACCACGGACCACGAGCCGTCGCCTCCCTCAGCCGAAGACACGGCGGTGTTCCTGGTCGCCTATGAAAAGAGTTCCGGGCAGCCGCTGGGCTGCGGCGGCCTGCGGCGGATTGACGACGGCGCCGCGGAAATCAAGCGCATCTACGTCCTGCCCTACGCCCGGGGGTCCGGTGTCGCCACCGCCATCCTCACGGCCCTGGAGTATCGGGCGCGGGCCGCCGGTTACGACGTCGTCACGGCAGAGGCCGGATCAGCGCAGCCGGACGGGCGCCGCTTTTACGAACACGGCGGATATGCGGTGGTGCCGAACTTCGGCCCCTATGCCGGACGGGAGGAATCCGTTTGTTTTGCCAAGCGCATCGGCGACAACCCGGTGCAGGGCCGGCAGGCACCGTTCGGCCGGCGCCGGGCGCCGCCGTCCGCCGGTATCAGTAGCCGCTGTCAGTAATCGGTGCGGTGATCCGCGGCGTTCCACGCGTTGAACGGAGCCATGGCCTGGCCTTCATTGATGCCCAGCTGTTCCACGGGCAGCATGCTGCGGCGGGCCGGCACTTCGAAGAATTCATAGAACGCTGCATCGTCAAAGCCCGCGCCGGCGGCATCGTGCCGGTTGGCGGCAAACACCACCCGCTCCACGCGGGCCCACAGCGCGGCCGCGAGGCACATCGGGCACGGTTCGCAGCTGGTGTACAGGACGGCTCCGCTGAGATTGAAAGTCCCCAGTGCCGCGCATGCGTTGCGGATGGCACTGACTTCAGCGTGCGCGGTGGGATCGTTGGCGGCCGTAACACGGTTGACGCCGTCAAACGCCTGCCCGTCAGCCGAGACAATAACGGCGCCAAACGGACCTCCGTTGTCGGCAACGTTGGCCGTTGCCAGGGACAGGGCGCGGGCCAGGAAATCTGCATCGGTGGTGGGCATCGGCAACTCCTTGAAGCTTCGAATGAGGCGTCACGAGACTAGCACCGACATGCTGAGGTCTAATGTAAGAGCGCACACAGTGTGATCCAGGTCTCACTTGCACGGGCTCTGCAGCACCTCATCGAAAGGAGGCCATCATGGCCCGCATGATTTTCCCCAACCTGCCTGTCTCCGATCTCCGCAAGGCGACGGAGTTCTACCTGGGGCTGGGTTTTGAGCAGAACCGGCAATTCAGCAACGACGACTGCACGGCTGTGGTCATCTCTGACAGCATTGTAGTGATGCTGCTCCGGCAGGATTTCTTTCAGGGCTTCCTCCCTGAAGGCGACACCCCGCATCTGGGTTCCTCCGGCAAGGAGGTGCTCAACGCGGTCAGCTGCGACAGCCGCGAAGAGGTGGACACCTTCCTCGCAAACTGCGCCAAGGGCGGCGGCGCCCTGTACCAGCCGGCGAAAGAGCAAATGCCGGGCATGTATTCGGGTTCCGCCGCGGACCCGGACGGACACGTTTGGGAGTTCTTCTGGATGGATCCATCCATTCCGGAATGACCACAGGGACGGGAGGTGCGCTTGTATCCGGTCATCTATCCGCGCCTTCCGGTCACCAATCTGGACCGGTCCACGGGTTTCTACCTGGAACTGGGATTTTCCCTTAACCAGAAACTCAGTTCGGCGGAACGATCCGCCATGAACATTTCGGCAGCCATTGTGCTCCTGCTGGTGCCCGAACCCCTGGGGCCGGCCATCCGGCTGGCCCTGGCCTTTCCCACCCGTGCCGACGTGGATGACATCCTCTCCGCCTGCGCACCCGGAGGCGGTGCTGTCACGTCGCGGGCGCGGGTGCGGAGGCACGGGGTCTACTCCGGCACAGCCACCGATCCGGACGGCCACCCCTGGGAGTTCCTGTGCCTGGACAGCGACCGCGGGGACAGCGGATTGTGAGCGCGGAGTTGCGTCTGGCGGTTACCGAAAGCAGCTGCGCGGCCCGGACCGTCCCGAACCGCACAGCTGCATCCGGCCGAGCCTAGGACATGGCCGGGCCGGACTCCGCGGAACCGGACAGCTCCCTCAGGAATTCGTGGCACTGCTTGGCCCGTTCTGAATCCTGCGCCATGATCTGCTCAAAGAATGCGGCGATGTTTTCCTTTCCCGCATTGCGGGCATCCCGCACATACTGCCCGTAATCGTGGCCCGCTTTCAGGCAGTGGTACTGCACGGAAATCAGGTCAAAGGAAACATCGTCAAAACCGGTCTCTCCCGTTGCCATGGTGCACCTCCGATCGGATGGGGATAAAGCGCCTTCAGGGTACGCTCGGGATCCCCGGGCTACAACGGTGGGCGCAGCCCGCGGACAGGCGTTGTGCGCCGCCGGGGCGGGACGGAGAATCAGAGATACCGTCACGGCCGGCGGTGCAAGGGATGGAGACAAAAGAGCATGGCAACACCAACCGAAACTTCGGCGGAGGCCCTTCACACGGCGGACCGGCAGGATGCCATCCGGGTTCTGGGCGCCAGGGAAAACAACCTCAGGGACATCAGCGTGGAGATCCCGAAGCGCCGCCTCACAGCCTTTACCGGCGTGTCCGGTTCAGGTAAGAGCTCACTGGTGTTCGGCACCATTGCCGCGGAATCGCAGCGGCTGATCAACGAAACTTACAGTGCATTTGTGCAGGGTTTTATGCCGAACCTGGCCCGCCCGGAGGTGGACCGGCTGGAGGGACTGACCACGGCGATCATTGTTGACCAGGAGCGGATGGGCGCCAATCCCCGCTCCACCGTGGGAACCGCGACCGATGCCAACGCGATGCTGCGCATCCTGTTCAGCCGCCTCGGAAAACCGTCCATCGGATCTCCCAACGCCTATTCCTTCAATGTCCCCTCGGTGAAGGCATCCGGTGCCATCACCGTGGAGCGCGGGGGCAAGAGCAAGGCCGAAAAGGCCACCTTCAACCGGCTCGGCGGGATGTGTCCGCGCTGTGAAGGCATGGGGTCCGTCACCGATTTCGATTTGTCCGCACTGTATGACGACAGCAAGACACTGCGCGAAGGAGCCCTCACCATTCCCGGCTACAGCATGGACGGCTGGTACGGGCGGATTTACACGGGCACCGGCTTCCTGGATCCGGACAAGCCGATCGCCAAGTTCGGCAAGCGCGAACTGCACGACCTGCTGTACAAGGAACCCACCAAAATCAAGGTCGACGGCATCAACATCACGTACGAGGGCCTGATTCCGAAGATCCAAAAGTCCATGCTGTCCAAGGATCCGGAAGCGATGCAGCCGCACATCCGGGCCTTCGTGGACCGCGCCGTCACGTTCACCACCTGCCCCGAATGTGAAGGCACCCGGCTCAGCCCCGAAGCCCGCTCCTCGAAAATCAACGGCAAGAACATCGCCGACGCCTGCTCCCTGCAGATCACCGATCTGGCGGAATGGGTCCGCGGACTGAAGGAGCCGTCGGTGGCGCCGCTGCTGGCCGGGCTCCAGCACCTGCTGGACTCGTTTGCCGCCATTGGGCTGGGCTACCTCAGCCTTGGCCGGCCCTCCGGCACACTATCCGGCGGAGAATCACAGCGGACCAAGATGATCCGCCACCTCGGCTCATCCTTAACCGACGTCACCTACGTTTTTGACGAACCGACCATCGGCCTGCATCCGCATGACATCCAGCGGATGAACCGGCTCCTCCTGCAGCTGCGGGACAAGGGCAACACCGTGCTCGTTGTCGAGCACAAACCCGAGACCATCGCCATTGCCGATCACGTCATCGATTTGGGCCCCGGCGCCGGCGCCGAAGGCGGGACGGTGTGTTTCGAGGGCACCGTAACGGACCTGCGTGCCAGTGGCACCATCACCGGGCGGCACCTCGATGACCGTGCCACCCTGAAGGACACAGTCCGCGCGCCCTCCGGAGCACTGGAGGTGCGCGGCGCCGCCGCCAACAACCTGCGGGACGTCGACGTCGATATTCCACTCGGGGTGTTCTGCGTCCTGACCGGAGTGGCCGGTTCCGGCAAGAGTTCGCTGATTCATGGATCCGTCGCGCGCCGGGACGGCGTCGTGGTGATTGACCAGAGCGGCATTAAGGGCTCCCGGCGCAGCAACCCCGCAACCTACACCGGCCTGCTGGAGCCGATCCGCAAGGCCTTTGCCAAGGCAAACGGCGTCAAACCGGCGCTCTTCAGTTCCAATTCGGAGGGCGCATGCCCGGCCTGCAACGGAGCGGGAGTCATCTTCACCGATCTGGGCGTCATGGCCACCGTGGAATCCACCTGCGAAGAGTGCGGCGGCAAGCGGTTCCAGGCAGCGGTCCTGGAGTACACCTTGGGCGGGAAGAACATCGCCGAGGTGCTCGGCATGTCCGTCACGGAGGCTGAGTCTTTTTTCAGCGGCAGCGATGCCGGTGACGCTTCCCTGCCGGCAGCGCAGAAAATCCTGGGCCGGCTGGCCGACGTCGGGCTCGGGTACCTGCATCTGGGTCAGCCACTCACGACGCTCTCCGGCGGCGAGCGGCAGCGCCTGAAGCTGGCCACCCAAATGGCCGAAAAGGGCGGCGTGTATGTCCTGGACGAGCCCACCACCGGACTGCACCTGGCCGACGTGGCGCAGCTGCTTGGCCTGCTGGACCGGCTGGTGGACTCCGGAAAATCGGTGATCGTCATCGAGCACCACCAGGCGGTGATGGCGCACGCGGACTGGATTATCGATTTGGGTCCGGGCGCCGGGCACGACGGCGGAAGCATCGTTTTCGAAGGCACCCCCGCGGATCTGGTGGCGGGGCGCTCCACCCTGACCGGTGAGCACCTCGCCGCCTACGTGGGGAGCTGACTGTTCCGGTTATCCGGCCGGAGAAACGCAGATGGTGTCCATGGTCAGGGTCACCGCACCGTCGCCCTCCACAGCGGTCAGGGTGACCTGGATGCCTCCGGTTTCCTGGAGGGAGGCCGCATGGGTTCCGCCGCAGGGGATGCTCACCGTTCCTTCGGGCAGGTCCACGCACCAGCGCCGCAGGTCCGTCAGACGGTCGCCGTCGCGCTCAATCCGCACTTCGGCTCCGGTGGCGGTCCAATCGGCGAGAATCGCGTTGATCCCGGCTTCGACCGCCGGCAGGTCATCCAGCAGGATCTCCGGACGGAAACCCTTCCGGCGCAGCGACTTGCCCAGCCGGTACACGTCGGTTGAACCGTGTTCGGTGATCGTGGAGGTCTCGATCGCCAGCGCGTCAAAGTTCGGATTGCCGGCGGCATCCGGCAGGACGTCCTTCTTCCAGGCCCCGGCGAGCTGCCGGTTCAGTGCCAGGGAAGCCAGATGGCACGCGGTGTGCCCGGCGGAAAGCGCAGCCCGGTACGCCTCGTCCACCTCGATCCGCACGGAGTCCCCCTCCTTGACCCCGGCGTCGGCGGGAAGCATGTGCGCGACGGTGAAGACCCACCCCTCGGTGCCCTTCTTCACCGGAATGTCCGCGCCGATAAACAGTGCGGTTCCATCAGTGGCGGCGACGACGGCGTCCTGCACCTCGTGCGTGCCGCCCCCGGCGGTCTTCAGTACGGCCCGGTCCGCTCCCTGGTCCGGCCAGCCGGCATCCACGGGATGGACCGCCGTGGTGTCCAGCAGGACCGCGCGGGCGCCGTCGGGCATGTCCTGGACATGCAGGACGGTACCGGTGGATTCCAAGGCCCCGGACGGATAGGTGACTGTTGTATGTTCAGTAGGCAGGCTCACAAGCCCACCCTACCCACTGATTTCGGCCTGGCATCGTGACAGCCGTCACTGGATTCTTCATCCGGGCTCACATGGGGGTACAGTTCTAAGTACGACGCGGGGTGGAGCAGTTCGGTAGCTCGCTGGGCTCATAACCCAGAGGTCGCAAGTTCAAATCTTGCCCCCGCAACTCAGGAAAAATCCCGATCCGGTTCCCGGATCGGGATTTTTTGTGTGCCCGCCCGGTTCTCCCGTCCGGTGCCGGCTGCAGGTAGCCTGTGGCCATGAGTCTCAAACGCCGTGCCATCCTGCAGGCCGGTCTTCCCGTCCTGGCGATGACCGCCATCGGAAGCGCACTGTACGCCCAGGGGGATGCCGCGAACGGCCGCAGCACCCTGGCTATGGGGGTGATTATCGGGGCAGTGGCCGGGGCTGCAACCATTTACCGGATCGAGCGCTGGGCGTTGTGGCGGCAATCCGTGGCGCACTTCGCGGTGATGGCCTTAACGGTGCTGCCGGCACTGTTCCTCAGCGGCTGGTTTCCCCTCAACGGGCCCGTGGACATCCTGAAGGTGATCGGCATGTTCCTGGCCGTCGGGGCGGTCCTGTGGAGCACGCTGTTCCTGATCTTCAGCCGGCTGGAGCGCCGGGCGGAAACAGCAGTCTAGGGCGCCGGAGGGAAGCCGTCCCGCGGCCACCACTCGGGCAGCAGATACCGAAGGGTGCCCAAGCGCGCCTCCACGTCGTTGTCGTCACTAAGAACCCACTCCTCGAACCAGGAGGCGTAGGCGCCGCTGAGAAAGGCGGCCGTGGTGTCCAGGTTTATGTCGGGCGGCACCTTGTGGGCCTGCCAGACATGCAGTGCCAGGAGGATCCGCATCCTGAGCTGCTCGGCCAGGATTGCCAGGAAGGCCCCGGTGTGAAAGAGCGCCCGGTAGACCCGCTCCTCGGCCTTGGTGTGCTGCAGGATCTGACGGATGGACTCGACGTACAGATCCCCGATCTCCGCGACGGTTCGGCCGGTTCCGCGCTGGTCCAGTTCCACGGTTCCCAGCCGGTCCACGAGATCGGCGTACACCGCCGCGGCAAAGTCGAAGATGTTTCGATAGTGCCCGTAGAACGTGGTGCGGTGGACGGCGGCCTGCCGGCAAAGCGCCGCAACGCTGATGTCCGCCAGCTCATGATCCCGCAGCAGCTCCCACAGACCGGCTTCCAGCGCTTCCCGGGTACGTGCCATCCGCGGTTCATCGGTCGGGAGGCGCCGCGGGGGCTTGGTGGTTCCAGGCATGACTCATCTTTGCAGACACTTTGGAATGTCGGCCCGGACACGCGGAGGGGCCTTGCCGGGGCGAGACCCTTCCGAGGCCCGGCGTCCAAAAACGCAGCAGGTTGCCGGTTACTCGTTGTTGTACCGCCCGGGGAAGCCGTCCCGCGGCCACCATGGCGGGAGCAGGTGGACCAGCGTCGCCAGCTGGGCCTCGACGTCGTCGTCCTCCCCGGCAACCCACTGTTCGAACCAGGACGCGTAGGCGCCGCCCAGGAAGGCTGCCACCACATCCAGGTCAAGAGCGGGCACCAGCCCGTGTGCGTCCCAGACCTTCAGGGCAATGCGGAAACGGCACCGGAGTCCATCAGCAAGAACTCCGGGAAAGGAACCGGTGGAAAACAGTGCCCGGTAGACCCGCCGCTCCGCCCGGGTGTGCCGGAGGATCTGGCGGACGGCATCCACATACAGGAGCCCCACCTCCGCGCGGGTCCGGCCCGCACCGCCCAGATCCACATCCACGGCGCCCAGCCGGTCCACGGCGTCGGCATAAAAGGATTCCGCGAACTCGAAAATGCTGCGGTGATGGCCGTAGAAGGTGGTGCGGTGCACGCCCGCCTGCCGGCACAGCGCGGCAACGCTGATTTCGGACAGCTCGCTGTCCCGCAACAGCTCCCACAGACCGGATTCAAGTGCTTCCCGGGTGCGCGCGGTCCGCGGCTCATCCGGAGCCGGACGGCCCGGGTGCGGTGGCGTTTCCGGTGTTGGCATAGATTCCATCATCCCAGATACACGGAAGGACCCCGCCGAAGCGGGGTCCTCACATGCGCGGCGCTGGGGGACGCCGCTGGGATGGTGTTCTTGGTTATTCAACACCTGTAGAAGAGACTCTAGCGGAGACCCCCCGGTGAGGCACAAATCGGGCCCGGGGTAACGCCCTTCCATCCAGGGGTTATCCGGCTTCAACGGTCCTCGCCCGGTGCCGGGGAGGAAGCGGAATGATGGGCGATGTGCGGTGCTGATACTGCGCGTAACCCGGATGCCGGGAGCGGGAGATACTCTCGGTGAAGACCGTGGATCCGGCAAAAAGCAGTGTCAGCAGCACTGCCCCCAGGACCGTCCAGTGGAGCCATGTTCCGGTGGCGGTGACGGCGAAGCCGTAGAACAGCCACCACTGCGCCTGCTCGAAAAAGAAATTGGGGTGACGTGAAAAGCGGAACAGCCCGGACTGCAGGAAATCGGGGTGCGGAGTGCGCCCGGCCGCCTGCTCAGCGGCCTTGAACCGGTGAAAGTCCCATTGCTGCTGGTCAGCGATGGTCTCCCCGGCCAGAGCTGCGGCAAAAAGGACCGCCAGGGCCCAGTCTCCGGCGGTCAGCGGACCGGGATTCTGATACACCGTGAGGGCGGGAAGGGTCATCAGGAAGATGATGGCGTTCTGGTAGATGCTGATAAAGAGGAGGTTGAAGACGGCAAATTGCCACGGTTTCATCCGTTTTTTCAGGATGCCCCACCGGTAGTCCTCGCCGCCCGGCGCGTACCCACCCTTGCGTGCAAAGTTGAACGTCAGCCGTGCTCCCCAGAGCGTCACCAGCACCGCCATGAGCAGCAGGCGCCCGTCGAAGCCCGACGCCGCGGCAAAGACCCACACGTAGACGGCCGGCACCAGGGACCAGATGCGGTCGGTCCAGGAGTATTCGCGGGTCAGGAGCGACAGCACCCACGTGCCGGCGGTGACAGTGGCAAGAATCCACAGGCAAACCATGACCGGGTTCATCCTTGGAGACTACGCGCGCGCACGCGGCCGCGGAACGCTGCTGGCCTCCTGATAGCGTCGGCGCATGACTTCCGTTTTCCTGCGGCCCTGGCAGAGCGCCGACGCCGGCGCCCTGGCCGCGGCTTACCGCGGCAGTTCCGACTTGGAGCGGCAGCTCGGTGCGGATGCTGCCACGGCCGCCGGCGCGGAGCGCATCATCGCCGAGGAGCTGGCCTGGGATGTTGACAGCGCCTGCAATCTGGCCCTCGTATGGGACGGTGTTGCTGTGGGCAATGCCGGCATCAGCAGCATTGACCGTCGGCACGGCACCGCCTGGACGTACTACTGGCTGGCCGGGCAGGCGCGCGGGAGGGGCCTCGCGTCGCAGGCCCTTGCCACACTGGCGCACTGGGCGTTCGGAGATCTGCAGCTGCACCGGCTGGAACTGGGGCACCGCACCAATAATGCGGCGTCCTGCCGCGTGGCGGGTTCTGCCGGCTTTGTGCCCGAAGGCATCCAGCGGGCAAAACTGCGGTACGGCGTCGACCGTTTCGATGTGGAAACCCACGCCAGGCTGGCCACGGATCCGGACCCGGGACTGCTGCGCATCGAGCTGCGGCTGCCCTAACCAGTGTTCCGCCGCTTCTGTGTGGTCAGTGGCCCGCCGCGGTGCCCCGGGAAGCCATTGCAGTGAAGAGGGACGCCGCCGTCGCTGCATCCCGTGCCGTGACGGTCAGGCTCTTTCCGCCTCGCCCGTACACCCGGAGGGCTTCGCCGTTGCGGAAGATCAATCCCACGGAGCCCGCTCCGCCAACCCGGATTCCCCACCCCAGGAACTCGGAAAGCCCCCGGACGTTTACCACCTCGGCGGTGGCCCCCGGCCCGGCCGGGACGTGGAACCGGCCCAGCCCCAGCAGGGTGGTGCAGGTCAGTCCCCGGTGATCCACCGTGACTCTCCAACGGCCGGTAATCACCGCGGGCACCAGCAAAACCGCTCCCGCCACCGTGAGCCCCCACAGCGGGGTGAACAGTCCAAGCAGGATCAGCGTGAGTCCCGGGATGCCGCCGCCCAGCAGGCACACCCAAGCGGTGACCGCGGTGGTCCATACGGCGCGTTCACCCGGAGCCAGATCCAGTGCCGGGACCGGGGTGCCGCCGGAATCCGGGGCCGCCAGCGGCCGGCTGCCGGCGATGAGAGCGGCGAGCAGCGCGTAGCCGACGCTCAGGAGAGCAGCGAGGGCCATTGCAGACCGCGGATCCGGGGCCTGCGCCGGGTCCGCGATCCCGAGCTGCCCACTGAGCATCGCGGGGAGTGCTGCGGACAGGAAGACGGCGATGCCTGCCGGAAGGGCAACGGAGAGCCGGCGGCCCCACCCGTTCAGCTTGCCGGACCATTTGAACACCGCGAGGACAAACAGCACCGCCGCAGCAGGCAGGGCCAGGGACAGCACGATCAGCCACAACGGGCCCACTGTGCTGACCTGCCCGGTGGACCAATCCCACTGCTGCGCAACCTCTGCGGGAAGCTGCGGACTCCAGCCGGCAACGAGCGCCAGGGCAGCAAAAAATGCAGCGGCAGTCGGCAGGAAAACCCCCAGCCAGAATCGAGGGTCCGGGTCCTCGGGGATACGGCGGTCTGGCTGGTGCGTCGTCATGAGGAGGTTTCCTTGTCGAGACGTTGGCGGAAGAGGGCAAGGATCGTTTCGGTGGACAGCCCGAGTCCGGCCAGCTGCGAAGCGGCGTCATCGAGGATGTGCAGCGCGTGCGCCCGGACGGCGGGAGCCGGCGAAATGACAACCGCTCCCCGTCCGCGCCGCAGCTCAATGAGCCCCTGATCGCGCAGGTTTTGGTAGGCGTGCAGCACGGTGTGCAGGCTTACCCCGAGTGACTCCCCGAGGTCCCTCGCAGCGGGAAGGCGTTCCCCGTTGCGCAGTGATCCGTCCAGAATTCCCTGCCTCACGGACCCTGCTATCTGCTCGTGCAGCGGCGAGTCGTGGGAGGGGGTCAGCCGGATCAACATAGCCTCATCCTATTATTATGTTTGAACTATAACAATAGGTAAATGAGGGATCCCTGGCGTGTTCCGCCCGCCGCGTCTTTAGCGAACCATCCTGAGCACCGGGATGTCCTCCGCCGTTGGGCTCCCGGCCACCCGGGCGCCGTCGGGCAGGTATCCGTTGCGCCGGTAGAAGGCCTGCGCCCTCGGGTTCTCCGCCGCCACCCACAGCTGGGACGGCTCCTCCCCCACCACTGCTTCCAGGAGCGCCTGTCCGGCACCGGTTCCGTGGTGGGCGGCAAGGACATAGAGCATAAACAGCTGACGCTCGCGGACCGGAGGGAAGGCCGGATGTTCCCTGACCGACGACGGCCCGGCCAGCGCCAGACCCACGACTTCCCCGCCTGTCTCGGCCATGGCAACACTGCGCAGCGGGTTGTCATTGGCGGCAGCGCGCTCCCACATCGGAACGAGGGAAGCAGCAGTGAAATCTTTCCAGAAATTGCCGCCCACCTGTCCGGTGTATGTTTCCACCCAGCAGCGGTGGTGGACGGCGGCGAGCGCCGGCGCATCCGCCGCGGCCGGCGTCCTCAGCGTGAAGTTCAGGTGCTGGGCCGGCATGCCGCTACCGGGAATCCGATGTACGGCCGCAGACCCGGTCTCCGGCGGGCGCGGCAACGCTCAGTGACAGGGGCAGCTTCTTCATGCCCCCACGGTAATGGACCCAGGTGCCCATCCGGTGGACTGACCCTCCGCCGGCGCTGTCGGCCACCTCTGGCCGGCAGGGGTCCCTGGTTCATGGTCCCGGGACGCCCCGGCGCAGTCCGGGATCATAGAGGGTCCCGCGGCGGAACCGGTCGCTGAAGTTACCCAGTGCGAACTCCCGCAGTTCATGATCACCGGCCAGATGGCCCGCGGCAGCCACCTGCAGCGAGAGCGATGCCCGGTGCAGCTGTGCGCGTGCCACCAGCTCAGGGCCGGCAATGTCCATGACGGCAGCGGCGCCGAACGCACCCACCAGCGGCGCCAGGTCCATTGCGGGGTCTCCGAGGCATGCGTTGTCAAAATCCACCAGCCCCGAAATCTCCGATCCCGACCAGAGCACATTGTGCAGCCCAAAATCCCCGTGCACGACGGCGGCAGGCACCATTTCCTCGGCCGCCAGGACCTGCGATACCACCTTTGTTGCTGCCCGAGCCTCCCGGGGAGCCAGTCCTGCGGTGATCCCTGCCACCACGGCCGGCCATTCTCCTGCCCCGCACCACTGCCGCACAGGGCGGAGGGTGCGGCCGGCGGGTGGAACCATCTCCCCCAGGGCCGACAGCACCAGCTTCAGGGGAACACGGACTGCTTCCCAGCGTTCCAGCAGCCGATGCTCGCCCGGGACAAAGCTGTTGACCTGAGCGGACCAGCCATCCCCGTGAAATGGTTCGCACAGTACCGCCGGGATGTGGAACGGCAGCCCCGCTTGGGCAAAGGCCGCCAAGTTAGCCGTTTCCGTGCGGGTCCGCTCGGCATGGCCGGCTCCGAATGCCACGCGCACAACGGTGGTCTCCCCCAACACGGCAACCTGGTGGAAGGCGCCGCTCCGGAGTTCCATCCGCCGCCAGTCCAAGTCCGGCCAGACGGACTGCAGGGCGGACCAAACAGCCATGGCGTCGGCACTCAGGTGCCCGGCTACTCCGGCGCTCCGGTCAGGCTCACCTCCAGCTGCCCGTTCAGGACCCGGGTGGAGAACACCGGCTGCGGAGCGGTGGCCGGCCCGTGCATCACTTCCCCGCGCCGGACCGAAAACGTGCTGCCGTGCCAGGGACACACCACACACAGTTCTCCCCGGACCTGCTGCAGATGCCCCTCGTGCAGCGGGCCACCCAAATGGGAACAGGTGTCCGCCAGCACCGACACGTCCGGTGAGGACGGGCTGCCGCCGGCATCCTGCTCCGCCTGCCGCAGCACCATCAGGGGAACACTGCCAAGCATGGCCCGCCTGAGCTGGCCAAGGGGAAAGCTGTCCACGGGTCCCAGCGGATGCCAGCCCTCCTGCACCTCCTCGGGCAGGTCCTCATTGCGGTTCACACCGGCTCCCTGACGGTACGAGAGGTGGCCGCCCAGGAACCCGCCGATGCCTGAGATGCCCAGCCCGGCGAAGGAAAGGATCTTTCCGCGGCCGTGGTTTCCCTGGCTTCGGACGAACCACGAAGCAAGGAACAACCCGGTGGCAACCGCGTTGGCCCCCTGATGCACCACACCGGTCCGCTGCTGGGGAGTGTCCAGCTGGGAAAAATCGGTAACCCCGGTCAGCGCGGTAGGCACCGCCGTCACCACACCCAGGCCCACCAGTGTTTTGGCGGCCCGCTCGTTGCCCGGCAGCAGGTCCAGGACGGCTGCGGACACCCAGGCTCCCAGCGGCACGATCACCATCAACGGATGCAGCGGATGCCCCAGCGGGACCCCGTGCAGCGCATCCGTGACCCGCCGCCATGGCAGGGCCTTCCGAACCAGGCGGGACACGGTTCCGGCGGCGGGATCCAGCCATGCCGCGCCTTCAAGCTTGTCGACGGTACTGACCAAAGGCAGACGTGGCATGTCATTCTCCTCAGAGGGGCTGCTGACTGCTCCATAGCGTAGCCACGCCGCCGGACGGGCACCACAGTAAAGGCACCCGCGGCGCGGAGATCGGGTTCTTTCCGCTGACCCGGGTGCCCGCGCCCACCCATCCGCCGACGATCGAGGTGCTGCGGCTCTTCGCGCTGTACCGCCAGTCGGGCGCTTTCCAGGCCCGCTGAGTCTCAGTAGCGGCTGCCCTCCGGCGCCGGCGCCCCGTTCAGCATGACCAGGTCCTCATCGCTGAGCACCAGGTCCCCGGCCATCACATTCTCGCGCAGGTATTTTGGCGACTTGGTCCCCGGGATGGGGATCACCCGCCGCCCCTGGGCCACCACCCAGGCCAGTGCCACCTGCGCCGGGGTGGCACCCACCCGCTCCGCGACGTCGCGCACCCGCTCAACGATCGCCAGGTTGGCCTGCATGTTCTCCTGCTGGAAGCGCGGGAGCCTGCGCCGCATGTCGCCCGCGGGCAGGTCATCGAAGGACGTGAACCGTCCGGTGAGGAACCCGCGTCCCAGCGGAGAAAAGGGCAGGAACGCCATGCCCTGTTCCTCGCAGTAGGGCACGACGTCGGCGAGCCGGTCGCGGGTCCACAGCGACAGCTCGGACTGCACCACTGTTACCGGATGCACCGCCTGCGCCAGCCGGATCTGCTCCACGCCGGCTTCCGACAGCCCGATGGCCCGGGCCTTGCCGTCCTGCACCGTCTGGGCCATCGCGCCCCAGGAGTCCTCCAGCGGAACCTGCGGATCCACCCGGTGCAGCAGGTACAGGTCAACGTGGTCGGTACCCAGCCTCTGCAGGCTGCCGTCGATGGACTCCCGGATGTGTTCGGGGCGCCCGTTGGGCGTCAGGCCGGGCATGGTGCCGCTTCCCTTGGGTGCGGTGCTGACCTCCAGGCCCACCTTTGTGGAGAGCACCGCACGCTCCCGGTACCCGTCCCGCAGCGCCCGTCCCACGAGTTCCTCGTTGGTGTACGGCCCGTAAACATCAGCCGTGTCGATCAGAGTGGCCCCCAGTTCAATGGCGCCGCGGATCACCGAGATGGACGTCCCGTCGTCGTGCTCCGCATCCATGTCATAGGCGTAGCTCATGCCCATGCAGCCCAGCCCAATGACGCCCACCTCGGGTCCGTTGGTTCCCAGCGTGGTTGTGCGCATGACCGTCTCCTCCTGGTTGTTCCGGGGTGCCGCGGCTGGTTCCGGAGTCCAGCGAAGGCATCCGGTACGGCTTCCTGTGATCAAGGCTAGAAGGACACCCGTCCGGGCGGGAGGGGCGCGAAGGCTTTGGCGGGAGAACCGGCTGTGGAGGGATAACGGGATTGACCAAGCCCGCAGGCACCGCACTTCGATCAGGACCCGGCGTATGGAAAGCTGGTGGCCATGACTCCGGGGGAAGCCACAACAAAGACAGAGTTCCGCACAGCAATACCGCCGCGATACCGGATGATTCTGGGCGGCCTGGGATTTGCGGCCGTGGGCGGAAGCGCGGTTGGCGCCCTGGAAGGCGGAGCTGCTGCACTGGTCACCGGAGCCGCGATTGCGGCCATTTTTGTGCCCGTCCTGCTGATGAGCGCCAAAGTTTCCGTCCGCGGGCAAGCCATCGGCATCCGGGTGGCCGGGGTTTTCGCCACGGAGATCCCCTATCGGGAGATTACAGCTGTCACCGCCGGTCCGGTGACCGGCCTTAGGGAGGGCATGGGCCTGCGGATCCTGCCCGATGGCACGGGGTATTTGGTGGGTGGGCCGTCGGTGCGGATTGAGACGGGGAAAACTGCCGTCCTGGTTTCCTGTAATGAACCAGACCAGCTCCTGGACTGCATTACGGCGCATCTGGAAACTTCAGCCGGCAAATAGCACCCCATCCGGAACCCCCACCGGAATCCAGGAGTAAACCACGGTTAACGGGCGGTGCCGCCCTCCTCCAGTGTGGAGAAAGGCGGCACCTTCAGTTCAGCCGGACTCGCGTCGGCGTCAGCGCCTTTGCGGCGGCGTCAGCGCGTGGCAGCACCATTACGCGCGTCATGCGCGCCGTGGGCGCCACCTTCCGCCGAAGCGTCGTCCTCAGTGCCGGGTTCGCCCTCGGCCGCCGCAGCCTCAGCGTGCGGATGGCGGCGCTCCAGCGATGCGCCTTCAACGTCCACGTCCGGCAGGATCCGGTCCAGCCACTTCGGCAGCCACCAGGCCTTGTCCCCGGCCAGGTGCATCAACGCCGGGATCAGCAGCATGCGGACCACGAAGGCATCCAGAAGGACACCGAACGCCAGCGCAAAGCCGATGGGCCGGATCATGGTGCTGTGCGAGAAGATGAAGCCGCCAAACACTGCGGCCATGATGATCGCGGCGGCCGTAACCACCGAGCGTCCCGCACGGACACCCTGTGCGACGGCGAGGCGCGCCGGCGCGCCGTGGGCGTACGCCTCGCGCATGCCCGAGCCCAGGAACAGCATGTAGTCCATGGCCAGCCCAAACAGGATGCCCACCAGGATGGTCGGCAGGAAGCTCAGGATCGGGCCGGGAGTCTCCACGCCAAAGACGGCGGAGAGCCAGCCCCACTGGTAAATGGCCACCACGCCGCCAAGGGCCGCGAAGTAGGACAGGATGAAGCCGAGGGTGGCGATCACCGGCACAAAGATGGACCGGAACACCAGGATCAGAATCAGCAGCGACAGACCCACCACAACGCCGAGGTAGATCGGCAGTGCGTCGGACAGCTTGTCAGAGATGTCGATGTTGCCGCTGGCGGATCCGGCCACGCCAATCTCGTATTCACCGTTCAGCGGGGACATGTCGCGCAGCGTGTGCACGAGGGCCTCCGTCGATTCGCTGGTGGGGCCCTCTTTCGGAACGACCTGGAAGGCGGACACGGTCCGGTCCTCGGAGGAACCGATCGGAGCAACCGCAGCCACATCCTCCTGGTCGAAGAGCGTCCGGGCAATCTCCGCCTGCGCGGACAGGGCTTCGTCCTCGGTGGGCTCACCGGGCAGCTCGGCCACCACCAGCAGCGTGCCGTTCTGTCCCTCGCCGAACTTTTCGGACACGGCGGCGTAGGCCTGGTACTGGCTGGAGTCATGCGCTTCCGCCGAGCCGTCCGGCAGATTCTGCCGCAGTTCCAGTGCCGGGATGGCAATGAGCAGCAGGGCAGCAATGGAGGCAACCACGGTCAGGACGGCACGGCCGGTCCCCATGGCCTTGGCCTTTACCGTTTCGGGACGGCCGCTTCCGGCGGCAGCGTCAGCAGCAGCATGGGCGGCGTTGTGGGCGTCAAGGGCCGCGCGTTCCTTGCGGCTGAGGACGCGCATTCCGGCGATCTTCAGCAGTGCTGGGGTCAGCGTGACGGCGATCAGTACGGCGATGGCCACGCAGGCCGCGCCCACGGTGCCCATCAGGCCCAGGAACGGGATCCCGGTGACGTTCAAAGCCAGCAGGGCAATGAACACCGTGGCGCCGGCAAACACGACGGCGTTGCCGGAGGTGCCGTTGGCCAGCGCGATGGATTCCTGCAGGGTGTAACCGGCCTTCAGCTGGCGCCGGTGCCGGTTGACGATGAAGAGGGCGTAGTCAATGCCCACGGCCAGGCCGAGCATCAGCCCCAGCACGGGGGTAATCGAGGCCATTTCGACGACGCCGGAGAAGGCCAGCGCGCCCAGGGCGCCAATGCCGACGCCGATCAGTGCAGTCAGCAGGGGCAGGCCGGCGGCGATGAAGCTGCCAAGCATGACCACCAGAACGACGGCGGCGACCACCAGGCCCACCACCTCGCCAATCCCGAAGAGGTTGGGGACGGCGGCGGCGATGTCCGCGGAGAAGTTCACTTTCACGCCGTCGATCGGGGAGTCCTCGAAGGCCGCCACGAGGGCGTCCTTGGTTTCCTGCGTGATTTCCATCTGGGTTTCGCTGAAGACCACGTTCACCACTGCGGCGCTGCCGTCTTCGGATACCGTACGGATTTCCTTGGCCATCTCCAGCAGCTCGGCGCCCTGCTCGGCAGGCACTGCCTGAGCTTCAAGCTCTGCGGCTCCTGCCTCCAGTTCCGCGCGGCCGGCATCCAGCTGGGCCTGCTGCGCGTCGAGTCCGGCGAGCATTTCCGCCGGCGCACCGGCGGCTTCAGCCTGTGTCCGGGCGGCATCAAGCTGGGCCTGTCCCGCGTCGAGCTGTGCCCGGGCTTCCTCAAGCTGGGCACGGCCGGCGTCGATCTGCGCCTGGCCTTCAGTCAGCTGCTGCGCCTGGGCGGCACGCTCTGCCTCGGTGGCGAAGGGGTCGATGACGTTTTCCACGCCGTCGACCTCCGCCGCCTTGGTGACCAGCGCGGAAATCTCCTGCTGCTGTTCCTGCGTGAAGCGGGAGCCGTCCTCGGTTTGGACAATGACTGACCCTGATCCACCGGAGGCCTGGGGAAGCTTTTCCTGCAGCCGCTCAGTGACCTGGGTGGTGGGCGTATTGGGAATGGAAAATGCGGTGGCAAGCGTGCCGCCAAAGAGCGCGAACGCTACTCCAGCAACCGCAAGCACCGCTATCCACACCGCGAGCACGGTGCGCGCCCGGCGCGCTGCTGCCCGGCCTAGACGGTAGAGGAATTCAGCCATGAGAGTCCTAACAGGGAGGGGAAGGAAAAAATGAAGTTTGGTCGGTCTAAGCGGTGGCTTGTGCCGGGGGTTCGTTGCAGTGGCCGTCCCGGACGGATTGGATCAGCCGCTCAAGATGCCTGGACCAGACCTGGCGTGACCCGGGCGTGTCAATGGCGCCCGTTTCCGTGGCCCAGTGGTGATAGAGGACCCCAACACCGCCGGCAAGGGATCCAACCAGCAGGTCCAGGGCAAGCCTGTCCGCTCCCGGCCGGCGGAGCAGGATGGCAGCGGAGAGGAGGCTGCTGACTTCCGTGAACACGCGCAGAGTCATCAGGGCCTGGCGCGGAGAGGGCTGGCCGTGGGGAAGTCCAAGCACACGGGTCAGGTAGGCCAGCGGCCCCACCAGGTCCGCGGCGCGGAGAACGTCCGCCATTTCCTCCATCGTCGAGACATTGGTGCCGTCGCCCAGGTCGACGTTGGCCAGACTTTCGATGACAGTACCCAAGGCGCCGCTGCACACTTCCACCACCACGTCATCGAGTGAGGCGAAATGGTTGAAGACGGTGCGGCGTGAAACATCCGCGCGTTCAGCGATCTCCTCCACCGTGAAGTCAGTGCCGGACCGCTCGTCCATCAGCGCAGCCGCAGCATCGACGATTGCCTGCCGGTGGCGGTTCTTGAGGGCAGCGCGTCGGTCTATGGCGGGTTCTTGAAGCACGTTTCTACACTAAGTGCAGGCATGCACTTAGTGCAATTTGTTGGGCTGGGGACAGTTGGGCTGGGGCTGGCCGTAGGCGGCGGACGCCGCCGGGGCAGGGGCATCCGGGCGCCGTTATCCGATTATCCGTCCGGGAGCACGACAGTGAAGACGGACCCCTCCCCCAGGCTGCTGCGGAAGGTCAGGCTCCCGCCGTGCAGCTCGACAATGTTCTTGGTAATGACCAGTCCCAGCCCCGCCCCCGGCACTGCGGCGGTAATCGCCGCGCGGGAACGGAAAAACTTGGTGAAGACTTTCTCCTGCTCGTCCTTGGACATCCCCACGCCGGTATCCTCCACTTCGAGCAGGAGGGACGCGCCGTCGTGCCGCAGGCGGACCACGATGGTGCCGCCGTCGGGCGAATATTTCACGGCGTTGGACAGCAGGTTGTCGACCACCTGAGCCATTCGCTGGGGGTCCACCTCCCACGGCAGGGAAACGGGGACATCCACGGTGATATCGACGCCGCTGACAGCCGCCCGCGGCGCAGCGGAAATGACGCCGGCCCGCACGATTTCCACCACATCGGTCATTTTCGGTTCCAGCTTTTTCGTTCCCGAAGCCACCGACAACAGATCCGAGACCAGTCCGAGGAGCCGTTCAGCGTTGCGCATGGCCACGGACAGCGCGCTGCTGACATGCTCCGGCAGCTCCTCGGCATCCAGCGCCAAATCCAGGTAACCCAGGATCGAGGTCAGCGGCGTGCGCAGTTCGTGCGAAACGTTTGCCACGAAATCATCCTGGGCGGCCACTGCACGCACCAGCCGGGTGACATCGGAGAAGGACAGGACCGAGCCGAAGACTTCGCCCATTCCGCGAACCGGCCGGGCGGAAACGCTCACCGCCATCTGGTCCTCACCCGTTCCAACCCACATCACCTCGTTGGTAAAGGTCTCACCGGCTGCAGCCCGCGGAATCGGAAGTCTTTCCGGTGGTATGGGCGTAACGCGGTCCGCGCCGAATGCTTCCACGGGGGCAAGCGGTACGCCGGGGCGGCTGGCAACCCGGTGCCAGCTGCTTTCCAAATGTGAATTGGCCAGAATCGCGGTGCCATCCCCGTCCACCACCAGCAGTCCGACGTCGGCGGTGTTAAGCACCGTTTCCAGCAGCACCTCGCGTTCCCGGCTGATTCTCAGGTTCTCCTGCAGGGTGCGGTCCTTTTCCTCCAGGGCGCGCTGCTTCTCGTGCAGGACTTCCTCCGCCTGCACTCTGGCGGCTTCCGAGGCCTCAGCCTTTTGCAGGGCCGCTGCCAGGTCCCGTTCAAAACGGGTGCGCTTGGGCGCACTGAAAAACACCAGCCGGTCGATTCCATCCCCGGTGTTCTCCCCGGCGTTCTCCCCCGTATTCTCCCCCGTGCTCTCCCCCGTGCGTTCCCGGACCCCCGAAACAAGCATGGGAAGGACACCTCCGTCCGCGTCGGAGAGGTTCAGCGCCATTTCATTAAAGGAGCCGGAAACTCCCAGCTGCGGCAGTGCGAAGGCGGAATAGAGCACCCGATCGGCGGCCGGCATCAGATCAAGCACCGTTGAGCCGATGACGTCTTCGCGGGAGCGCCGCAGCCAGCGTGCGAGGGTCGCATTGATGTCCAGGATCCTGCCGCCCGGTTCCACCACCAAATAGCCCGAAGGGGACGCATGGAAGTGGGCTTCATAGTCCAGGTGGATAGACGGCTGGCCGTGGTGGTTTGGCTTTTCCTCCCTGCGCGGTTCAGGGGAGGACATGAGTGGAGCTGTACAGATAGCGAAGAACTGCCTCGGCGGTTTCCCGGGGCGCAGTGACGTGGGGCATGTTGCCTTTGGCGTGGAGATGGAGGGTCACACTGTTGGACAGGTGCTCGTGGAGGTAGCGGGCGGCGAAGGCAGGGGTCAGCGGGTCGTCAGGCGTCTGCAGCAAAAGAACCGGGATCTGCAGGTTGGGCAGCAGATGGCGGATGTCCGTTTGCAGCGATACCTGCAGGAAGTCACGGACGTATTCCGGCTGCAGCCGGCAGATGTTGGCAGTGAACTCTTCGGTCAGGACGGATCCGGCGGGCTGTCCGATCATGGACGGCGCCATGGCCGCCGCCCACAGGGGGAAGTTCATGCTGACGGCGTCCAGGACCTGTTTGATGTCCCCCTCCGCCAGCCCACCGATGTACCCATCGGCGACGACGTTCCGGTAACAGGCAGACGTTCCGATGAGCACCAACCTGCTGATCCTGGGATTTCCGGCCGCAGCGGCGGAGATACCCATCATTCCGGCCACCGTGTGGCCCACTAACGTCACATCCCGCAGGTCCAGGACGTCCAGGATTTCGGTCAGATCATCCAGATAGCCGGTCAGCGAGGAGTATTTTTCGAAAGAATAGGCGGCTAAATCGGCACCTCCCGTCCCTGCATGGTCGAAAAGGACAATCCGGCAGTCCCGCAGAAAGGGAAGAATCCGGTGCCACACCACCTGGTCACAGCCGAAACCCTGAGCGAGCATCAGCACCGGACCTTTGGCTGGACCCAGCAGGCGGACATTATTCCGGACCAGGACGTTTCCTTGTTCCACTCCGCCCTCAGATCCGGCCGGATGCGGCGGCGCGGGGACCGCCGGGAATTACTGCTGTCCGGAATGGACGTGAAACCTGAGAAAAAAAGACATTAACAAGCATGAGAGAGACCTTTGAAGATAAGACGAACAGGCGGTTACCGGTTCTGGGGGAACGAAGGCTACGGCGCTGTGTGACTCCCTTCGAAATCTAACAGAAAAGGAACAGCGGCCAGGAGCGGAGTACTTCCACTGCGCTTATTCACAGCGCGAAAGCCGTCCTTTCCGTGCTGGTTTAGCCTTCCGTTAATGCGCCTCCTGCCGTTCGACTGCCCGCCCTGCCGGGGACACAGCACGCAAATAAGCCGGAAGCTGCCAAAAGGAAGCCCGCGGGCAACCCTCCGGGGGTGTGACCAACGGCACGGCGCTCAGCGGTTCGCTCCATTTCACTTCCCTTTCCGGTCCGGTGCCCAGGCCCAGTGCCGCACGCGTGAAAACGGGGTGCGCCGCTTGCACCGAATATGCAAGGGTGGGAACACCGAAGACCCCACTCGGGCGGGGTTTCCACCGGACCGTTTACCCAGGACAGGAGCACCACATGAGCAACCAGGACCAGAGCATCAACCCCGGAGCCGACGCCACAACCAACAACCTGGCCGGAACGCGGGATGAATTCAACGACGAAGTGACCGCACGCCTGATCAATGAGGCGAAGTCCAAGGAACGCGAGGAAGAGAGGGAGGAGCAGCCTGCCCTCGAGACCGACGAGGACAGCCCCGCCTCCGATGCTGAGGCTTCGTCCTAGGCCTAGCTAATTCGGAAAATTACTAAGTACACTGTCTTTGTGGGTCCAGTCTCCCAAATCTGAGATTAGGCGAAGCTAAGGAGACTCTGATGAGTACCAGCGCAGGAGCGGCCGGACAGCCAGCCCGCAAACCAAACCGGGGCTTGGCAGGCCAACCCGAACAGAGGGCAGATCAAACCACCGGCAGCGGCACGGAAAGCCGTGAACAGATTGTCGGCCGGCAAAAGGAACAGTTTGGCGGAGTCAAGATCGGCTCGGCTTTCTTTGGCTGGCTCGCCGCCGCCGGAACAACTGTTCTCCTGAGTGCGATAGCCACAGCCTTCGGTGCAGCACTGATCGCCAACAACGTCGACGTAGCCGGTGAGGCCACCGCCAATCCGGAGGGGGCAGGCTTGGCAGGCGTCATCATCCTGATGGTGATCCTCTTCGTTGCATACTTCTGCGGCGGTTACGTCGCCGGACGCATGGCCCGCTTCAACGGCGTCAAACAGGGAGTGGCGGTGTGGGCCTGGGGCATCGTCATTGCCGTCGTGCTGGCCGTCATCGGCGCCATCGCCGGAAGCCAGCTCAACATCAATGCCCAGCTCAACACATACCCCCAGCTATCCGGAGACAACACCGCGGCTGCCATCATTTCAGCAGTAATTGCCGCCCTGGTCGCTCTCGGCGGCGCCATCTTGGGAGGCCTTGCGGGCATGCGCTTCCACCGCCGCGTCGATAAGGCCGGACTCGGCAACTGACTTTATGCCAATACTTCCGGGAACGCCCCACAGACCGCCCCCAGTCGCCATCCCGGCCGGCGCAGCCGCGGACGAGCACCTCAACGGGCATCCATGAAAATGCCCCCGCTCCCGCCATGGCTGCGGCGAACCGGCATCGAGATCGTTGGATGGACGCTGATTGTCCTCGGGCTGGCAGCCCTCATCCTTCCCGGCCCCGGACTGCTGGCCCTGGTGGCCGGACTGGCGGTGCTTTCGCTCCGTTACCGGTGGGCCAGCCGCTTCCTGCGGCCCGTCAGGGCGAAGGCCTTTGAAACGGCGGAAAAGGGAGTGCAGACCTGGCCGCGGATCGGCGCCAGCATCATCGGGGCTATGTCCATCATGGCGGTGGGAGTTGTCTGGGGAGTCTGGGCCAGGGCTCCGGGCTGGTGGCCGTACAGTGATGCCTTGTGGCTTCCCGGCGGCTGGGGCACCGGAACCGGCCTAATCATCTCCGGCCTCATTGCCCTGAGCCTCATCATCTACAGCTGCCGCAAGTTCCGCGGCCGGGGCCGCCGGACCGCAGGGACCGAGCGGCACCCGAGGTAGCTCTCAGCCGCCCTGATTCGAGCGCAGAAGCGCATTGAGTGACTGCAGCGCCGAAGCAGCGGCATTCATGGCTTCAGCTTCCTCTTCACTCAACCCCGCGAGTCCGCTGCGGATGGGACCGGCCCAGGCATCCTCGATGGCCTCATCCTTCGCCAGCGCATCATCCGTCGGAACCACCCGGCTGATCCGGCGGTCGGAGGGACTGCTTTCCCTCGTGACGAGTCCGCGCTCCGTCAGGACACGGACAGCCGCGCTGGTGTTGCTCTGTTTCAGCGCCATCCGCCGCGAAAGCTCAGTAACCGTCATTCCGGGGGCTTCCAGAATGTGCTTAAGCACCGCCAGCTCCGTGGACGGCAGCGGATCTATGCCCGTGACATCCGGGACCCTGCGGTGGATGGTCCACGCGAGGTCACGAAGCAGAACGGCCACTTCCCGCCGTCGGGCCGCTGTTTCGCTTTCTTCCGTCATGCGACCATCCTAACGCATATGTTGACATACATATGTTCTCATATATATAGTTAACGGCTCACTGACACGTCGAGGAAAGCTCCAATGCCCCATTCCACCGCCACACCCCCATCCGCCGCGCAACGCACCAGCGGACAACTCATCCTCCTTTTGGCCCTGCTGACGGCCGTGGGACCCCTGTCCATTGACCTGTACTTGCCGGCTTTCCCCGGCGTGGCGGGAGACCTGAGCACCACTGCAGCAGGCATCCAGCTCACCATGACGACCTTCCTGGTGGGGCTCGGTCTGGGCCAGCTCTTCATCGGCCCGCTCTCTGACGGCATCGGTCGCCGCAAGCCCCTGCTGATCGGCACCTTTGTCTGCGCCGCAGCCAGCGTGGTCTGCGCGGTTGCCCCCAACGTCGAGATTCTGGCCTCGGCTCGCTTCCTGCAGGGACTGGGCGGCGCCGCCGGCGTTGTCCTCGCGCGCGCCATTGTCTCCGACACCGCCCGGGGTGCCGCCGCCGCCAAGCTTCTGGGCGTGCTCACGATCATCTGCGTGGTTGCCCCCGTCATCGCTCCACTGGCCGGCGGCGCAATTATCGCTACAGCTGGATGGCGCGCCGTGTTCTGGGTTCTTGCCGTCCTGGTTCTGGCTCTCTTCGTATGGGCCGTCTTCGGAGCCAGGGAAACCCTGGCTGCCCGGGACCGCAACCAGGGTGGAATCAAGACCACCCTGCACGTTGCCAAGGTAGTTCTCAGCAACCGGAATTACACCGGATACCTGCTGACCTTCTGCTTTGCCTTTGCCGGGCTGTTCGCCTACATTTCCGCTTCACCGTTCATCATCCAGAACATCATGGGCCTGTCCGAGACCCGGTTCTCCCTGATCTTCGCTATGAACGCACTCTGCATCACCATCGTCAGCGTTATTGCCGCGGCGCTGGCCGGCAGGGTGTCCTACCGCCGCATGATCTCCATTGGGTTGGTTGTGGCCGTGCTGGCTGCCGCGGGACTGCTGACCTTCGCCCTCAATGCCACCCCCATGGTTCCCATGCTGGTCCTGTTTGCCCTCTTCCAGGGATCGCTCGGATTTATTTTCGGAAATGCGACGGCACTGGCCCTGGACGAAGCCGGCCACCACGCCGGCACGGGGTCCGCCTTCCTGGGCTGCCTGCAGTATGTGCTGGCCGCTGCGGTTGCTCCCATCGTTGGCCTGGGTGGAGAGGACACCGCGGTGCCCATGGGTATCACCATGGTCGTGTTTGCGGTCCTGGCAGCAGTTTCCTACCTGACCCTCACCCGCAAGCCCGCCGTTTCGGCAGGCCCGGAGGGCGAGCTGCTGCGCGGGAAGGCAGCCGAACCGGTTTTGCACCCGTAACCAACAATCCCCTCACCCCAGTCACCTTCAAGTCATGGGACATCTGCTTCCGGACGCTCTGCGTCCGGAAACAGAGCCGTCTTCAGCCATTAATCCCGCCCGCAGGACAACCCCGCCCCCAGAAGGCCGCCGTCTGCGGGCCGGGCCTCACGCGCACAACGCGCAGGTGCAGGTGAGATTTGACGGTTTGCCGGTCGGGCTCACCATGCTGAAGCTGGTTGCTTCGAACAAAAGGTCGAGGAACTCGGGGACGGTGCCTTTTTCCGGACGGTAGCGCGAAGCGGCAAGGATTGGAGGCAGTAAATAGAGCTGGTCCATGTCGAGTTCGCGCACCTCACTCGCCATGTCTGCCGCCAGCGCCTCCAGCAGCATTCCTTCGACAACGGGGCTCATCGTTCGTCGGTTGGATACGCGGTCAATCCTCGACTGGACCGGCGTCCCCCAGGTGTCCAGGTGGATGCGCAGGACAAATTCCAGCGCCAGGAGATCCACCTCATGCAGGGACGGCCCATCGGTCCACGCCACGTCAATGGTGGCGATGTCGTAGGCAACCAGCGGGACAGCTTGGAAGTGTATGCCGGGGAAGGCCTCCGATAAGAACTCGCGGAGCCGTTCCGCGACCTCAGCGGGCCACAGGTGATCTGTCATTCGCCCTTCCCTGACCGTGGATCGGTCATTGGGACAGGTGCTGCCCGGGCCGGTCTGCTCCGCCAGGGCGATGGATTGTCGCCGTCGGCAACGAATTAGACTCTATGGTCATTGCCGTCCGCTCCGCCAGAGTACAGCCGAAGATGTGGGGAAAAGGTGAACTCCCCACGCTTCCCGGCACTGAACCGAAAGAGCCTCACTCTCCACCAATACCCCAAAATCTTTCAGTTGCAACTAGTAACTCGGTTTTCGAGGGGTTTTCTGTAAACCTCTGGTATTCACGGCGTGTCTGCTGGAAGTATATGAGCCTGACGGCATCACCCAGACGCCGGAAGAGCCAGCATCAGCACCGCACACCTTTCAAGTCTCCATCTCATGGCGGCAGAGTGCGAGTTCACCCACTGCCGCCGGGTGGCTACCCCGCACGGCAGAAGGCCGCCGGACCATGACATTTTTCCCCCCAACAATCAGTCTTCGCAGGTCCGCCGCATCGGATTCCGGTCCGCCAGCCCGCGGCCTTGAGGGCAGCACAGCACTTCGGTTTTCATTTCTTCGTTGCCGAAAGTCACCGGTCGGCACGTCACCAACGGGAGGGACCTCGCAATGAGCCAGTTAGCTGCAGCAAACCCCACCAAGCCGCTAACCACGGGAACAGAGTGGTGGTCGTTGACCATCCAGCCCGCTGAAAAGGACGTATGTGATGGAGTCATTGGCGATGTCGTGACTCCGCTGGCGGCCCAGGCCCGCTCTTGGGGTGCGCAGCGATGGTTTCATACCCGCTGCATGGACCCCTTACATCCTTTTATCCAGGTCCGCATTCTCGGCTCCCCCCGGGTCCTGGACCGCTTGGAATCCCTGATGCGGGCCCTTGTGGACCAAGCCGTTCCACATCTGGGGGAACTGCAGACTTCCGAATACCGGGAAGAGCCGATTCCCAGCCGCTGGGACTACGGCCCGGTATCCGCACGGGCTGAATCGGACTTGGCAAAGTACGGCGGCGCAGACGGCCTTGCCCTGGCAGAGGAAGTCTTCGAGCTCTCGTCTGACCTCGCGGCGTGGGCAACCTCACGCTTTCCCAAGGTCAACAGCCGGTCCTCCCTGGCGGCACTGCTCCTCTTTGATGCCAGCTACGCCATGATGCGCGGGCCCAGGTCACCGGTCTGGGCGGACCGCAGGGCCATCTCCTGGGACTACTACTGGGACAGCCATCTCCGCAGCTGCACGGCCGCCTCCGGACCGCAGGCCGCGCACATGCGTAACGCGCTGACGTCCCAACTGGCACCCCGGATACTTCCCGCACACCGCCTTATGGCCGCCACCGCATCGGAACCGGCTGTGGATAACTGGCGCAAGCGCTGGTCCCGGGCGATCGACACCTACCTGTATAGGGCGGATAAAGTACGGGCAAGCCGCAGCGCTCAGCAGCTGACGGTTTACCAAAGCCGCTTGATGCTGAACCGCCTCGGCATCTCCGTCCGCGACGAGGCCGGGCTGGGGCTCTATGCACGGTCCTGGAGCAAGGAACGGGAAGCAGACTTCCTGAAGATGGCACCCCAGTAATCCGGGCCGGTTCCACACCTGACCCCTGGTGCGGAACCGGCCGCGGGTGCCGCAGTGACCCGGCATTGCGGCCGGAGATGTCAGGCCTGGTGGCAGCGGCCGGACATTGGCGGCCCGCAACCCGGTTCAGGCCTTGCAAAGACGCCTAGACTCGGTTAATGACGGCAATCCTCAGCGGGACCTCAGTGGCTGCGCAGCTTCAGCAGCTTATACTCGGCACAGAGAGCATGGAGCTGTTCCTGGAGGCGTTTGCCGGACACGCCGCGGAGGTTTTCAGCGATACGTCCGAGCTCCTTTGCGGCATCACCCTCAAGCGCGGGAGGCACGGCGCAACAGTGGCCAGCAGCAGCGCCGCCGCCAAGGAATTGGATGAAGTCCAGTATGGTTTCGGGGCCGGCCCCTGCCTGCATACGGCCTTGACGGGTGATGTGACGCTGGTTGCCGACACCCGCACCGACCCCCGGTGGCCGGAGTATTTCGATGCGGTTCAGGATCGGGGCTACTACTCTGTTTTGGCCGTCCCCCTGATCATTGGCGACGACGGCGGAGCCGCCCTGGATTTGTACGCCAGGGATGCCGAGGCGTTTGACGAGGACCTGGTGCGCCGCGTCCTGGACTATGCCGCCGAAGCCGCGGTCACTCTTCGGGTAGCCGTCCAGATCGCCGGATACCGGGAAACAAATGATGATATGAGATCGGCCATGCAGTCCAGAACCGCAATTGACGTTGCAGTGGGGATTGTTGCCGGGCAGAACCGCTGCACCCAGGAGCAGGCCTTCTCCATCCTCCGCCGAGCTTCGAGCAACCAGAACGTGAAACTCCGGAGCCTGGCTGAACGAGTGGTCGAGTCCGTGACCACGGCAAAGGTCAAGACTCACTTCACCGAATAGCCTGAGTTCGTCCGTGGCAGGCGGCCGTTGCCAGCATCCTTTCAGGTCAATTGGTAATACTAATAGGGCAACGCGAGGGGCGCTTCCGGAAGTGAGACCACCGGAGGCGCCCCGTTGTTTTGCCTTGCCGCTGCCTGACTAGACACCGCTGCTTGGCTGGGACGCACCCGCCGGCGGATGGCCCCCAGCTGGAACCGGCTGCGGCAGCTCTGCCTCATCTCCGGACGGCGGCTCAAACTCGTCGTCCGACTCGGGGACCGTTCCGGAAACAGCGGCATTGGCCGAAGTCAGTGACTGGTCACGCAGGTAGCGCAGCACCACAATGGCGACGGCGGTGGCAGGGACCGCAAGGAAAGCGCCAACAATTCCGAACAGAGTGCTGCCCACAGTCACCGAGCCCAGCACGACGGCGGGGTGAAGCTTCAGCGTTTTGCCCACCAGGAAGGGCTGCAGGATGTTCGACTCGAGCTGCTGGACCACCAGCACCAGGCCCAGGACAACCAGGGCCGTCACCCAGCCGTGGGCCACCAGCGTCACCAGGGTGGCTAGGATTCCGGTGCCCACGGCGCCCACAATGGGGATGAAGCTGGCGAAGAAGATCAGGACCATCAGTGCCAGCGCCAGGGGAACATCCAGCAGCAGCAGGCCCAGGCCGATAAGGACGGCGTCGGCCAGTGCAACGGTGGCCTGGGCCAGGATGTAGGCCGACAGGGTCTGCCAAGCCTCCTCGGACACCCGCACGGCGTGGACGAACGCCCGGTTATTGGTCCAGCGGCTGGCCCAGGGCAGGAATTTATCCCCGTCCTTGAGGCAGAAGAAAGTGAACACCAGGGTGAGCAGGAACACCACGGTGACCGAGGTGACGGTACCCAGGCCTGCGGTGATCCCGGAAACAATGTCGCTGCTGTGCTCGCGCAGCTGAGCCACACCGGCGTCGAGCAGTTCGTTGAAGTCCACCGCCTGGACGCTGAAGGGCAGCCCGGCAACAAAGTCCGTCAGCTCCTCCAGATTTCGCCCCGCCATGCCCACCAGTTCCTTGAAACCCGAGGAAATGGAAGGCAGCACGAGCGTGGACACCGCTGCTATGGCGGCCAGCAGCCCCACCAGCGAAATCAGTGCGGCGAGGGCCTTGGGCAGCGCCTTGCGGATCACGCGGTTGACCGGCCACAGGATGGAGGACAGGAGCAGGGCCAAAAGGCCGGGAAGCGCAATCGACCACAGGGACCGGATGGTGAACCAGAGAACCACCAGGCCCGCCAGGACAATCAGGCCCCGGGCCACCCAGACGGAGGATGCGGCCAATCCGCGGGCAAAAGTTCCGCGTGGTTTGAGATGACTCGAGGTTCCGGTCCCGCCCGCCTCCGCTGGGTAACGGCCGGTGGGACCGGCGGCGGCTGGTGCGGGTGCGGATTCGGTCGTGTTCACCCTTCCATCTTGCCTCAAGGGTGAGGGGAACTATTCAGCGAACTGCGGCTGCCCTTCGATGAAAACCCAGTCCCGTTCCTCGAGGATGGGTTCCATCACCGGGCCGCCCGCTTCGGCGATCCGGTCCTGGACCTTTCCCGGAATCCCCTCGTCGCGGAGGTTCTCCCGTAACCATGTCTTGGCCGATGCGTCGAGATACGGCCACCAGCGCTCAATCTGGATGGGTTGCATAACGCCCCCTTTAAATCTGCGGTAGATCCACGGTGCCACCGCTGTCCGGGCCGCGCAAGGGGGACTCTGCAGGAAGCAGCAGCTGCCGTCAGGGCATCGTGGTGATGCTGTCGATGGCAGCGCGGGCCTGCTCGGCAAGGGATCCCGGGATGGGAGCACTCTTTGCGGCATCCTCAGAGGCCGCCTGCCCTTCGTCGCTGACCACGTATTCACCGAACGTTTTCACCAGTTCAACCGTGTCCGGATCCTCGTACGCGCTGCAGAAAATCTGATAGGAGACAAGGACCAGTGGGTAGGCCCCGGGGACGGTGGTGGTGCGGTCCAGATGCAGGGCAATGTCATGGGGTGCACGGTCAGGGACCCGTTTTGCCTGCTCGACGGCGATGGACGCGCCATCGGCGCTGATTGGCACGTATTCCTCGCCCACCAGCAGGTTCGCGGTGCCCATGGAGTCGTCAATAACTGAATCATCGGCGTAGGTCACGGCACCCTCGGTGCGGGTCACGGTGCTGACCACGCCGGAGTTTCCCTGCGCGTTTTCACCGGCCAGGCCGCCGGGCCAGGTGCCCGACGGGCCGTCCGGCCACTCATCCGGAGCCGCTTCATGCAGGTATTCGGTGAAGTTCTCGGTGGTGCCGGAATCATCGGCGCGGCTGACAGCTGTGACGGGAGTGTCCGGCAGCTCGACTCCGGGGTTCTGGCTGGCAATCGCCGGATCATTCCAGGTCTTGATCTCGCCCCGGAAGATCGCTGCGATTGTCGCTGCATCCAGGTTGAGGGAGTCGATGCCGGGGAGGTTGAAGGCGACGGCAATGGGCGAAATGTAGGCGGGAATGTCCAGGGCCCCGCCTGGACCGCACACTTCCCTGGCCTCCGCGATCTCTTCGTCCTGCAGATAGGCGTCGGATCCGGCAAACTGCACTGCCCCTGCCAGCAGGGCGCTGCGGCCGGCACCGGAGCCATCCGGTGAGTACTGCAGCTGAACGTTTGGATGCAGGACGCCGAACCCGGCAATCCATGCATCCATGGCCGGCCCCTGGGCGCTGGAACCGGAACCGGACAGAATCCCGGACAGCGTGGAGGTGCTGTTCTCCGCCGCCTGGCGCTGCTCATCGCCCAGCGGATAGTCGGAGCCGCAGGCAGACAGTGCCAGGGCGGCGGCGGCAACCAGGGCAAGGGTGCGTGCGGGACGGGGTTTGGGCACGGAGGCGGTCCTTCCGGGGACTGTGGCTGCGGGCACGACGGGCTGCCCGAGGGGCGCCGGAGGGTAGACCGGACGCCTCTTCAAGGCTAGCCGCCGATCCCGGTCCTCCGCCAACTCAAAGGCCTGCCCAGCCTTGGCCGCGGGCACAGTGGGTGACAGGATGAGGTCTACCCGGTGCATAAGGAGTTAATATGCTCATCACCGCAGCAGTTTTCGCGGTCATTGCCGCATCCGTGCACCTCTACATTTTTATCCTGGAATCCCTGCGCTGGACGGAGCCGGCAACCATGGCGGTTTTCCGGGTTTCGACACCGCAGGAGGCCGCCTCCACGCAGGCGCTGGCCTATAACCAGGGTTTCTACAATCTGTTCCTGGCCGTGGGAGTCCTGTTGGGTGTGGTCCTGCTGACAGCCGGCAGCCGGGTGGCCGGACTGACCCTGATGAGCTTTGCATCCGCTTCAATGGTGCTGGCGGCCCTGGTCCTGGCGGCCAGCAACCGCAGCATGATCCGGCCGGCCCTTATCCAGGGCGGTCCGCCCGCCGTGTGCCTCGCGTTCACCCTGCTCGGGGCCTGAACCGCCCGGTGCCTAAGAAGCCCGGTGCCTGAGAGAGGCTAGGCCAAACCGGTCATCCGCAGGGTGATGTTAATCCGTCCCGCGGGCAGGCCTGAGTCCGGGTCGGCTGTGCCCGGCAATGTTTTGGGGACGCCGTGATAGGCGAACCGGGATGGCCCGCCGAACACGAAAAGGTCCCCGGAATTCAGCTCAACATCGGTGTACGGGCGGGTCCGGGTTGAAGTATTCCCGAACCGGAATATGCAGGTGTCGCCGATGCTCAGCGACACCACTGGAGCGCTGGACTTCTCATCCTTGTCCTGATGCATGCCCATGTGGGCGCCGTGCGCGTAGTAGTTGATCAGCGCGGTGTCGGGCGTGTAGTCCTCCGGCTTCCAGATGTCGGGAGCGTAGCCCGGCTCGCCGGGCAGGGTGTAGGCCTCGGTCAGCGCCCGCCGCCCCAGCTGCACCAGCCACTCCGGGACGTCGGCAACCCGCCCTCCCCCGGCGTCGTCGGCGGTGCGGGTGTATTTGTAGGGCTGCCAATGCCAGCCCAGACACACCGTCTGCACGGACATCGGATGCCCGCCGGGGAGGACAGCGGCCCGCATTGGCACCGGACCAATGGCCCACTGCCGGCACGCCGCCACAATTTCACTCTGCGCGGCGGGATCAAGCCATCCGGGAACATGGACCGCTCCCGGGCCAAGCTCAGCCCTGGCGGGTGGGAAAAGCGCGCCGGTCACGCTGCCGCCTCCAGATCCAGGAGCAGCCGTTTGGCGTCGGGTCCCCCGCGGTAGTTTCCGGTGGTCCCGTCCGAGCGCACCACCCGGTGACAGGGCACGACGACGGGCAGCGGGTTCAGCGCACAGGCTGTTCCGACGGCGCGGACCGCGCCGGGATTCCCGGTCAGGGCCGCCAGCGCCGAGTAGCTGGCTGTGGATCCATAGCCAATGTCCGGGAGGTGCTCGACGACGGCGCGGCGGAAGCCGGCGGTCAGCCGCAGGTCCAGGGGCAGGTCAAAGCGGCGGCGGGTTCCGGCAAAGTACTCCCCGATCTGATCCGCGGCGTCACGGAGCCGGTCCGGAGCATTGAGGATGCGCGGGCTGATGCGTGCGGCAAGGGCGGCCAGCACCGCGTCGTGGTCCTCGCAGGCAAAGGCGACCCGGACCAGGCCGGCAGGGGTGGCTGCCAGCAGCAGTTCACCCACCGGCGTGTTGACCACCGTGTAGGCCACGTCCAGGATCCCGGTGTCCGCCGCCGCGGCGGCCAGACGGCGCTGCAGGCGGGACAAAACGGCGTCGTCGTCCCCATCCGGGGCGAACAGCAGACCCGGCGGCAGGATTTGGTCCGGGGTTTGTTCCGTAAGAGGCACGCTCATCGGGAATCCTCCAGGTTCAGGGCTCGCAGTTTTTTCATGCCGTCCGCGGCCGACCGGCGGCATGCGGCCTCGGTGCCGCCGAGCAGCACCGCCACCTCCGCGTAGGGCAGACCGCCAAGGTGATGGTAGGCCAGGGCTTCGCGCTGGCGCTGCGGAAGGGTTTTTAACGCCGCCCACAGCGGATCATCCCCCTCGATGCTGACAGCCGCTGGTGCGTTCCGGAATCCACCGGTGACCCTGGTGTTCCCGTCCGCGGCCTCCGGCAGCTCGGCGACCGGAACGGGCCGGCGCCCCGCCGCGCGGTGGAGGTCAATCGCCTTGTGCTTGGCGATCGTGACCAGCCACGCCTGGACATTGGCGGCGGGATCAAGGCCGGGGTATGCGCGCAGCGCGGCCAGGAATGTCTCGGACCAGGCGTCCTCGGCGTCCTGGGGGCCCAGCACGGCACGGCAGACCCGCAGCACGGCCGGTCCGTGCTCCCTGACAATGGCTTCGAACGGTTTCACTTCCACACCCGGTAGACGTTTCGCGCAACTGGTTTGTGAGCTGCCGGTTTACGCTCCCATGCTCTCACCCGCTATCGGGTTCCACGTCTTCGGCACGACGAGTTTCGCGGTGCGCTCCTAGAGGCTGCCTGCAGACTCCCCTGCAACCGCAGCCTGCTCTTCCTCGTAGTCGCGTTTCCAGCCCTCCACCCCGGGCCGTTGCTGCCATGGCTGCGGTCCGTCCAACGGCCGGTACTCCACCCCCAGGGCGTCCAGCCGTGCCAAATGCCCTCCTTGAATCCGGGCCAAGAACCCGTGGTAGTCGCGGTCCTCCGGGCGGGACCAGAAGACCTCAGCGGCGGCACTCAACCGTGGATACGCGGAATATTGCACGCGCCTCGCCGTGTCCAGCTGCTCCGTCCAGATATTGGCCTGGGCTCCCAGCAGCCGTCCGGGAAATTCCTGTTCGACCTCCGGCGGGAGGGGCTCGAACTCATAGACGGATTGAAGCGTGGTCACGAACCCAACCGGTATGGGTTCGTCGTCGCCCTCCGCCTGCCGGTGGTCCAGGTAGAGGCGGTGCTCAGGGCACATGACCACATCGTAGCCCTTTCGGAGTGCCTCGATTCCGCCTTCGAAGCCCCGCCATGATGTCACGAGAGCTCCGTGCGGCAGCTGTCCGTCTCCAACTTCGTCCCATACCGAGGTGGAACGTCCGTGCTGTTGGAGATGCAGGGCGAGCTGCCCAATGAACCAGCTGTGCAACCCCGCAACATCCGGCAGCCCCAGCTCGGCAGCCTTACCGTGCGCCTGGGAGCTGGCCTGCCATTGCGTCAGTGGCACCTCATCGCCACCCAGGCTAATCCATGGCGACGGGAAGATCTCCACCACCTCGTCAAGGACGTTCCGGTAGAACTCCAGCGATGTGTCGGTAACTTCCAAGACCGTTTCGCTGACCCCCCAGCGGGTCCACACTTCCACCTCTGTCCCGCCGGCGCCGAGTTCCGGATAAGACGCGATTGCAGCCTGGCTGTGGCCGGGAACGTCCACCTCCGGAATAACCGTGATGTTCCTTTCCGCGGCGAACGCCACCACTTCCCGCAGGTCGTCCTGGGTGTAGAAGCCGCCGTGCGGGCGGGCGTCGTAGATACCTGTCCGCCAGGATCCAAGGGAGGATTCCCGGCGCCACGCTCCGATCTCCGTCAGCTTTGGATAGCGGTGGATCTGGATCCGCCACCCCTGGTCATCGGTGAGGTGCAGTTGCAGGATGTTGAGCTTGTGCATTGCCATCACTTCGATGAAACGCAGGAGGCCCTCTTTGGGCATGAAGTGCCGGGCGACGTCAAGCATTGCGCCGCGGTATCCGAAGCGGGGGTGGTCCTCGATAGTCGTCCGCGGGACATTCCACGGCTTTTCCGCTTGGCCCGAGGGTACTGCGGGTGCTTGGCGGAAGGACGCAGGCCCCATGAGCTGCAGGAGAGTCTGCGCAGCGTAGAAGGCCCCGGCCGGACCCCCGGCACGGATGACCACTGATGTGTCCACGTCCAGCCGGTACGCCTCGGCATCCAGTTCCGGGTCCAGCTGGAGGCGGATAGTCGCGTCTGCTGCCGGCGCAGGGTGAAGATCCCAACCGGTAGCGGCACCCAGCGCCCGGGCCAACCAGCGTCGCGCGCTGCCCAGCCCGGCATCAGAGCCCAGAGTGGTGGCGCAGCCGAGCTGAAGATCGCCGGTGCCGTCCTTGACGGTCCACGGCTGGGGCACCAGGTTGTGGCTTCGCGCCGTCATCCCTTGACCGCCCCGGCGAGTCCGGACACCAGCTTGCGCTGCACTGCAATGAAGAAGATCAGAACCGGGATGGTCATGATCACGGAGCCGGCCATGATGGCACCCCAATCGTTTTGGTCGGGTTTAAAGAAGGTCAACAGTGCCATGGGAAGCGTTTGGTTCTCCTGCGCGGAGATGATGAAAGTCTTCGCGAACAGAAAGTCGTTCCAGGTGGAGATAAAGGAGAAAACGGAGCATGCCACCACTCCGGGAGCAACCAGCGGAAAGAGGACCGAGCGGACAAACCGGAAGCTGCTGGCGCCGTCCAGCCGTGCCGCTTCCTCGATCTCCACCGGCACTGCGGCTACGAAACCGCGGAGCATCCAGATGGCGAAGGGAATGCTGAAACACACGTGTACCAGCACCAGTGAACCCAGTTGATTGAGGCCCACCAGCGGGATCGCCCCGCCTGCGTCCCGGAGCAGGAAGAACAACGGAATGGTCAGGGCTTCCACCGGCACCATCTGCGACACCAGGATGATGATCAGGAGCTTGGTGCGCATCTTGAAGTCGTAGCGGGTCAGCGCAACTGCTGCCAGAAAGGCCAGAACGGTGGAGAGGACCACCACTGTCAGGGCCACGATGACGCTGTTGAGGAAGTACTGGGCGAAGTTGTTGACGGACAGTACCCGGATAAAGGAATCCAGGGAGGGTTCCAACGTAAACGGAGCCGCGTCGCCCGAGTCGAGCGCAGTTTTGGGCTTCAGGGCAGATAGCACCATCCAGAACAGCGGAAAGGCGACGCACAAGGCGATAACCAGGGCCGCGCCGTCGGCGCCGAAACGCTTCCTTCCGCTTTTACGGAACTTTTGGCGCACTGCGGGGGATGCCTCGTTACTGCGGGTGGAGATATCGATCGCGGTCACAGTACTTCGCCCGTTCTCTTAAGGATGCGCAGGTACACGAGGGTAATGATCATCAGCAGGGCGGTCATGATGACGCCCAGAGCCGATCCAAGTCCATAGAGGCTGGCTGCGAACGCCTGCTGGTATCCGTAGACGTTCAGCACCAGGTTCTGTCCGGCGATGCCTCCGCCGTTGGTCATGATGTAAATCTGGGAGAAGATCTTGAAGTTCCAAATAATCGACTGGATGGTCACCACCATGACGATGGGACGGAGCATGGGAAACATGATGCTTCGGGCGATCCGCGGCATGCTTGCGCCATCGATGCGGGCTGCTTCAATGACTTCGGTGGGAATCGCCTGAATTCCCGCATATACGGTGATCAGCACGAACGGGAACGAGCACCACACCACTTCGCTGGCCACCAGTCCAAACCCGGACCATTTGTCGTAAGTCCAGGAGTGGCCGGCAAACTGTGTCAGGCCGACGGACACAAGGGTCTTGTTGACCAATCCGAGCGTGGGTTCGAACAGGAAAAGCCAAACGGCACTTCCCGTGACGGCTGGTGTTGCCCAAGCCCCCAGGGAGACGACAAACAGCGTTGTCCGGACCCAGGGACGGAGCCGGGTGGCCAATACCGCGAGCGCACTGCCCACCAGCAGGGTGAGCACCACGCAGACGGTGGCAAAAACCACCGTGTTGCCCAGGACCGTCCAGAACTGCGGGTCGGCAAAGAGCTTCTGGTAGTTTTCCATGCCGGTGAACCGCAGCGGTGCCTGGCCGCTGACCTGGGCCTGACGGTAGTCATACAGCGAGATGTTGATGAGCTGGAAGATGGGGTACCCCAACAGCGCGATCAACACGATGAACGCCGGTGCCAGGTACAGCCACGGCTCCAGCCGGCGTTTGAACGTGGAGCGGCGAACCAGTTTTCGCTCTGGGGTGTTCAGCGGCTGGCCGCCGGCCTGCACCGGGGCCAGGGCTGTCATGCTGCCCACCCCGGCGCAGTCCTAAGGGATTGAGGATTTTTCATTACTTGGACCCGAACGCTGCATTCATCGCACTGGCAGCCTCGGTGGTCGCAGTCTCCACGTCAGCTTTGCCGGTAACGATCTTCTGGTACATGCCGGTGAAGAAGCCCTGGGCATCAATGGTGGACCAGGCTTCCGTGACCGGGACAAAGTTGGTTCCGGCGCCGAGGGTCTCGATGAAGGGTGCCACCTGCGGGTTCGACGATGCCACTTCATCCTGGACGTCGGAGAACGTGGGCAGGTTACCCATGGCATCAAACATCTTCTGCTGGTATTTCTTGCTGGCCAGCAGCTTCACGAAATCGGTGGCAAGTGTGCGGTGGGTGCTGCTGTTGAAGACGCCCAGGTTATTGCCGCCGGCAAAGGCGGGGGCAATGGTTCCTTCGGTGGTGCCGGGGAGCGGCACCACGGCAAAGTTGTCCTTGATGGCGCTCTCCGCCACAGCCTTGTAGTTGAAATCGCCGCCAATGGTCATGGCAGAAGTGCCGGCAACAAACTGCTGGACGCTGGCATTGCCGCCGAACTCAGCACAGGTCTGGGCGGGGCAAATATCGTCTTGGAGGAGGCGGGTGTAGGCGGCCACTCCTTCACGGGATTCAGCCGAGTCCAGGCCGGAGACGAACGTTTCGCCTTCCTTGGTTGCAATGTTGCCACCGTGGGCCCAGAGGTAGGGCATGGCCGCGAACTGGGCCGCGCCACCAACGGAAATCCCCAGCATATTGGGGTTGGCCGCCCGCATGGCGCGGGCAGCGGATTCCACCTCATCCAGGGTCTTGGGCACCTCCAGGCCTGCCTGCTGCAGAAGGTCCGTGCGGTAGTAGAGGGCGCGGACGCCAACGAACCACGGCACTCCGTAGTTCTTGCCGTCCACCTCAGTGGTGGCAAGAATCTTGCTGTCCAGGTCCTTGGACTCGTCCCAGTTCTTGATGTCTTCGCTTACGTCAGCCAGGCCGCCGGAAGCCACATAGCTGGCCAGGTCCGTATTGCCGAATTCAGCAACATCCGGCGCGCTGGAAGGATCATTGAAGGCAGCCTTGAACCGTTCCGCCCGGCTGTCCACCGGGATGTACTGAATGTCGACAGAAGCCCCGCTGTGCGCAGCCTCGAATTCCGTAACGGCTTCTTCCACCACGGCGGACTTGGGGTCCTGGTTCACCTCGGAGAAAAGCCAGACCCTGATTGTTCCGCTGGTTTCATCTTCAGTGGCAGCTGCGTTGTTCGAGGTGGGCGGGGCACAGGAGCTGAGCGCGAGGGCGGTCAGGGCGACTGCCACGACGGTGCGTGCGAGTTTCAAGAGTCCTCCAAGGGTGGGTGGAATTGCTGACGGTTGGCCGGCGGGATTACCGGTCAGGGGATAGCGGTGAGAGCCGATAGTCGCCCGGCAGGCACAGCCGTTGGTGCCCGTGAGTGCGGCGGCAGGGCAGCAGCGCCGAGGGCGGCGAGGGGGATGTCGGAGGGGAAGAGTTCAAACCGTTCCGGAAGGCCAAGGGACTCCACAAATCGGGAACCACGCGCCCGCCGCCTCAGGTGGCTGCGGATTCCCTCTGTCAGCGGGGCGCCCAGGGCGGCCATTCCCCCACCGATGAGGATTCGCTCCGCTCCCGTGGAAAGCGCGAGGAGTTGGATCGCCAGGGCAACGCCGCGGCACAGTTCAGAAGCAGCGCGCCGGGCCGTCTCGTCCCCCGACAGGGCGGCGGCGAAGGGGTCTTTCTCCGCGTCCTTGGGCCTGGGCCACATCCGGGAGAGCGCCGATCCTGAGGCAAGGGTCTCAAGGCAACCCACCTGGCCGCAGGGGCAAAGAGCTTTTCCGCCGACCGGAAAATGACCGATTTCTCCCTGCATCCCGTCCGCACCGCGGAGGACCTCACCGTTCAGGACGACGGCGGCCGCCATGCCGGTGCCAAGGTTCAGGTATGCGAGCGTTGACTCCGGGCCATGGCTGGATCCGGCAGCTGGATGTTCGCCGGCGCGGGCGCTGACAATCCCATGTGCGCCCAGAGCCGCGGCCTTCACATCGTTCTCGACAACGACCGGCATGCCGAGCTCACTCTCCAGCTCTGCTGCGAGGTTGATCGAGTCCACGCCAAGGTTGACCGCATGGCGGACGACACCGCTTTCCCGGTCTACAAGTCCGGGCATGCAGGCGCCGACAAAGTCCATCCTCTGGCCACCAGCTCCCGCCACCGCATCCCGGGCTAACGCGGATGCCACACGCAGGATGCCCTCCGCGCCGTACCCGGAGGGTGCCGTCCGCAGGACTACAAGTGAGCCGTCATCACCCAGTACTGCTGCAGCTGTTTTGGTCCCGCCAATATCCAGTCCAAGTTTCATGCCACACCCAGCTGGTTCCCGAGTACCAGCGCGGAGGCGCCACGCAGAACGATGTCGTGGGCGTCCGCGGCAAGCCTGACGCTCACCGGCGCCGGCTCCTGCCGGAGCAGCCTGGAGAGCAGAGTCCTGCGCGCGGCATCAAGCAGCACTCCGTCGAGAAGTTGCGCCGGACCGCTGAGGACCACTTCGGAAAGGTCGAGGGCGCCGACCACGGGGGCGAGAGCCACTGCCAGGCGGTCCCCGGCGGCCTGCAGCATGGCGCGGGCGGATGCTTCCGGATCAGATGATCCCGCAGCCTCGCGCAGGTTCTTCTCCAGGCTGGGAACCGACATCCAGGTCTCCAGGCAGCCGGTCTTCCCGCACTTGCAGAGGGCGCCGCCATCAGTGCCCACAGTTACATGACCGATTTCTCCGGCCCCGGAGTGGGCACCCCGGACACGCTCGCCTCCGACGATAATTCCGGAGCCGACGCCACGGCCAATCTTCACCAGGATCATGTTGTCGCCGCCGTCGCCGAAGGTGTACTCGGCGTGGGCGGCCGCCGCTGCGTCATTGGACACCAGCACGGGCATACCCGTGTGATCCTGCAGCAGGTCGCGAAGGTTGACGTTCTTCCAGCCCAGATTGGAGGCCTCGACGACGATGCCTTCAGGACTGACGATTCCCGGCGTTCCAACACCAATCCCCAGCAGCGGGGCGGTGGACAGCGCCATGGCGTCCCTGGCCAGTTGCAGCACTTGGCCGATTAAGGCCTCCCCGCTTTCCTCGGTAAAAGAACGCTCCAGCCGGGAAACGATGTTGCCGTCAAGGTCCAGGACGGCGGCACGCATCACGCTGGTCTCAGCGAGGTCCATTCCAACGATTTGCAGTCCACGGCGGTTCAGATCAATCAGCATTCCCGGTTTGCCGGGGCGGATTTTGTCCGAATGCCCCAACTCCACGACGTGGCCGCGTTCAATCAGGTCCAACACCAGATCCGACACGGTGACGCGGGTCAAGCCCAGTGCGCGGGAGAGGTCGGCGCGGCTCATTGCACCCAGTGTGTGGAGCGTCTGACGCACTACCGAAAGGTTCCTTGCGCGTCCGTCCGAAGGGACTGTCCCGATTCCGGAACCGGCGCTGAGGACACCTTCAGGTACTTTCGTCATGTTTGTTAGTAAACTATACTAACTATCGCCTGGCAAGTGTTTTTCCTCACATGTCTGCGATCCGACGGCCCGGACGTTTGACAACCAGCGATCCACCCGCGGACGGGCCAGCAGTCCTCCTTCCTGACACCCCGGCTGAAAGTGTGGCTATCGCATGGAAATCATCATTCTTCCCACCGACCTGGATGTCGCCGGGAAAGCAGCGGACGCCATAGAGGAGCAGGTCCGCAGCGGCCCCACGAACTTGGGGCTCGCCACGGGGCTCACGCCCCTGGCCACCTATCAGGAACTCATTGAGCGCCACCGCACCGGCGGCCTCAGTTTCGCGAACACCAAGGCGTTCCTTCTCGACGAGTACGTGGGCCTGCCGGCCACGCATCCGCAGTCATATCACTCCGTTATTCGACGGGAATTCACCGGCAGGGTGGATTTCCGCGCAGACGCCGTGCACGGACTGAAGGGGACTGCCGCGGATCTCGCAGCCGAAGCTGAGCGATACGAAAACGTCCTCGAAGCATCGGGCGGCGTGGACATCCAGATTCTGGGGATCGGTACGGACGGCCACGTTGGCTTCAACGAGCCGATGTCCTCGCTTGCTTCGCGGACGAGGATAAAGACCCTGACTCAGGGGACACGTCAGGACAACGCCCGCTTTTTCGAGGACGGTGAGGCTGTTCCGGACCATGTGCTGACCCAGGGCCTCGGGACCATCCTCAGCGCCCGGCACCTTCTGCTGCTGGCCGTGGGCGAGTCCAAGGCGGAGGCTGTTGCCGCTGCAGTGGAAGGGCCCGTTGCGGCGGTGTGCCCGGCCTCGGCCCTCCAGCTCCATCCCCACGTCACCGTCATTATTGACGAGGCTGCCGCTTCACTGCTTAACCATCGGGAGTACTATCTGGATACCTTCACGCGGAAACCCGCGTGGCAGGGCCTGTGACCGTGGCAGCATAAGCCGACCGCTGGCTAGCGGAAGTGCTTATCCGCGGCGCGTGGAATGACGCCAGCGAATTAGAACAGGGCGTCCTGGACCCGGCGCGGATCCTCCAGCCCCAGCAGGAAATGCTTGCGGTCCAGCCCGCCGGCATACCCGGTGAGCTGGCCGGCCGATCCCACCACGCGGTGGCACGGCACGATGACCGAGATCGGGTTGCGCGCGTTGGCCGCCCCCACCGCCTGCGCGAGGTTCCGGTCCCCCAGCTGCCGGGCCAGATCCCCGTAAGAGCGCGTCTGGCCGTACGGGATTTCGCGCAGCAGTGACCAGACCCGCTGCCGGAACGGATTGCCAACCGGCGCCAGCGGCAGATCGAATGCCCGCCGTTCGCCGGCAAAGTACTCGCCCAGCTGGACCTGCGTCCGGAGGAGGACGGCGGCGTCCCCGCCCGCGCTGTCGGCCGGGGCCTGTTCCGGTGCGGAGGCGTCCAGCAGAATCGCCGTTCCGAGACTTCCGGCGGCCGGACCGCGTTGGTGGTTTTCCATGTAGACCGCGGTGAGCGCTCCACCGTCGGCCACGAGGGTCAGGAGGCCGATCGGCGATGGAACTACGGCGTGGACAGCGGTCATGGTCGAAGAGCCTAACCCGTTCAGCCGCCGAGCTGCCCGCTGAGCCGGGACCGGATGGTTTCGGAGGATTCGTTCAGGCCGGTGATCCGCACCGTTTTGCCGTGTGTGCGGTATTTCTCGGTGATGGAATCCAGGGCCGCCACGGTGGAGGCATCCCAGACGTGGGAACCGCTCATGTCAATCAGCACACGCTCCGGGTCCAGTGCGTACTCGAACTGCGTGTAGAGGTCATTGGAGGAGGCGAAGAACAACTCGCCGGTAACCGCGTAGGTGACGGCGGCGCCGTCGTCGTCCAGCGTTCGCCGGACGGTGACAAAGTGCGCTACCCGGCGGGCGAAGAGCACCATCGCGGCCAGCACTCCCACACCGACGCCGATGGCCAGGTTGTGCGTCAGGACCACCACGGCCACGGTAATGACCATGACCGACGTTTCCGATTTGGGCATGCGCTTCAGCGTGGACGGGCGGATGCTGTGCCAGTCGAAGGTCGCGATGGACACGTAGATCATCACGGCCACCAGCGCCGCCATGGGGATCAGGGCCACCACATCGCCGAGCACCACCACCAGCAGCAGCAGGAACACGCCGGCGAGGAAGGTGGAGATCCGGGTGCGGGCGCCGGAGGCCTTCACGTTCATCATGGTCTGCCCGACAACGGCGCAGCCGCCCATGCCGCCGAAGAACCCGGTGACGATGTTCGCCACGCCCTGGCCCCAGGACTCACGGACCTTGGAGGAGCGCGTGTCGGTGATGTCATCCACCAGCTTGGCGGTCAGCAGTGATTCCAGCAGCCCCACAAACGCCATCGCCACAGCGTACGGGGCGATGATCCGCAGGGTCTCCATGGTCAGCGGAATGTCCGGAAACAGCAGTGCCGGCAGGGATTGGGGCAGCTCGCCCTTGTCCCCCACCGTCGGCACGTTCCAGCCCAGGAGGACGGCCGCGGCGGTCAGGACCACAATGGCCACCAGCGGTGCGGGCACCGCCGTCGTCAGCCTCGGCAGGCCGAAGACAATAAACAGCCCGACGGCGGTGATCGGATACACCAGCCATGGCACGCCCAGCAGCTCGGGAACCTGGGAGGAAAACACCAGGATGGCCAAGGCATTAACGAAACCGACCATGACCGAGCGCGGGATAAACCGCATCAGCTTCGCAACGCCGGCGACGGCCAGCAGGATCTGGAAAACACCGGCCAGGATCACGGTGGGAACCAGGTACCGGGTGCCGTGTTCAGCCACCACCGGGGCGATGACCAGCGCGACGGCGCCGGTGGCGGCGGAGATCATGGCCGGGCGTCCGCCCACGAAGGCAATGGTGACGGCCATCGTGAAGGAGGCAAACAGACCCACCCGGGGATCCACCCCGGCAATGACGGAGAACGCGATCGCTTCCGGGATCAGTGCGAGGGCCACAACCAAACCGGCCAGCGCCTCCGTCTTGAGCAGGCGCGGAGACTTCAGGGTGCCCAGCACTGACTGCCGGACGGCAGGCGTAAGGACAGGTGCCGCGGAGGAGGGCATGGAGGTTTCCTTTGGCTTCTTCGAAGGGCGGATCCACTCCGCCGGCGGGGCGCCCGGAGGGCTGCGGGAGAATCCGATTCCAGATTACTCTCCTGATCCGCAGCAGCCGGGGCGGGCGGCGTGCGGGGCTGAGCTGCAGGCGGGACCATGAACGGGAGGGACCGGGGCGCGGGCGGGGCGGCACGGCGCGCAGGCGGGCCGGCCCCCTGATGAAGACCCTCCGGTTTGTCCTCATCAGTTGGTGGCACGCGGTGGGCGGGAAATTCCCACCGAACACCCGTCCGAACGCGCCTGGCCGGGGTTACACTGCATACATACCGCTCAGTATGTGATGCTGGTCACCGCCCGGTCATAGCCGGCGCCTGCTGCTGAACGTTCGTTCCATGTCTGATCAAAGGAGATCTTCATGCAAAACCTCGCCGGCATTCTCACCGACACGGCGGCCCGGGTTCCGGACCGGACGGTCCTGAAACTGGACGACACCAGGATCACCTATGCGCTGCTCGACGCCATGAGCGCCAAGGTGGCCGGAGTGTTGCGGGACCGCGGCATCGCCCCCGGAGAAAGCGTGGCGCTGATCATGCCCAACATCCCGCAGATGGCGTTCGTGTATTACGGGGTGCTTCGGTACGGCGCCGTGGTGGTGCCCATGAATCCGCTGCTCAAGGCCCGTGAGGTGGCTTATCACCTCTCCGATTCCGGCTCCCGGCTGGTTTTCGCCTGGGAGGGCATCCTCGCCGAAGCACTCGGCGGGGCCGAAGAGGCCGGCGGTGTCCCCGTCATTCCCGTGGACTCCGGCGCGTTTATGCAGCTGCTGGCTGAAACGGACCCGGCTCCGGGGCTTGCCGAAGTGGACGGCGAGGACATCGCCGTCATTCTCTACACCTCCGGAACCACCGGCCGCCCGAAGGGTGCAGCCTTGACGCACAACAACCTGCGCAGCAATGCCGATATCTCGCGGAACCTGCTGCACACCCTGGAATCCGACGTGATTTTCGGCGGCCTGCCGTTTTTCCATGTCTTCGGCCAGACGTCGGCGCTGAACTCCGCGGTCATGGTGGGGGCCTCGATCAGCCTGCTTCCGCGGTTTGACGCCGGCAAGGCGCTGGAGATCATTGAGCGCGACGGCGTGACCATCTTTGAGGGCGTGCCCACCATGTATGTGGGCATGCTGCGGCATCCCGACCTGTCCTCCACCGATGTGTCCACCCTCCGAGGTGCCATCACCGGCGGCTCGGCGATGCCCCTCGAGGTTCTGCATGAATTCGAGCGGGTGTTCGGCACCCAGCTGCTGGAAGGCTACGGGTTGTCCGAAACGTCGCCGGTGGTCTCCTTCAACCTTCCGGGGCCGGACCGCATGGCAGGCTCCATCGGAAAGCCGGTGGAGGGCATGGAGGTGCGGATCGTTGATCCGGAGGGGACCGAAGTGCCGGTGGGCGACGTCGGGGAGCTGGCGGTGCGCGGAACGGGCGTCATGAAGGGGTACTGGAACAACCCCGAAGCAACGCAGGCCGCCATACCGGACGGCTGGTTCCGCAGCGGGGATCTGGCCCGTGCGGACGAAGCGGGCAACCTGTACATCGTGGACCGCAAAAAGGACGTCATCCTGCGCGGCGGTTACAACGTGTATCCGCGGGAGGTCGAAGAAGTCCTGTACGAGCATCCGGCTGTGGCCGAGGCAGCGGTCATCGGCGTGCCTGATGAACTTCACGGCGAGGAAATCGTTGCAGTGGTGGGCCTCAAGGAGGACATCCTGCCGGGGGACGACGCCGGCCGCGAGTCGCTGCTGCGGGAGATCCGCGACTTCGCCAAGGATCGGCTGGCGGCTTACAAGTACCCGCGCCGGGTGGTCCTGACCGATGCCCTGCCCAAGGGTCCGACCGGGAAAATCCTCAAGCGGGAGATCCGCGTGGATGCCGGATCCGCTCCGGAGGCGCCCGTGGACCGGGTGGAACAGACCGAGCCGCAGGGGTAGGACAGCGGTCCCGGCCGGCGGCGGCCCGGACCGCTCCTGCGGGGCCGCAGCCGCTGCGACTCAGGCGGTGGAACTAGGCGGTGGAGCTCAGGCGGTGGGGCCGGGATCGACCGAAACTTCGCCCGGCAGGCCGGCCCGTTTGTCGGCGCGCACCAGGATCACACCCAGGACAATCAGTGCGCCGCCAACCAGCTGGATCGGACGCGGCAGTTCCGAAAGGAGCAGCCACGCCCAGAGGACAGCAAAGAGCACTTCGGTCAGGGACACGAAGGACGCCACGCGTGAACCCAGCCTGCGGGCCGCCACAATTCCGGTGACGTAGGCAAGCACCGTGGACAACAGCACCAGTCCGGCCAGCGGCACCCACCAGGAGGTCACAAAGCCTGCCAACACGACGTCGTCGGTGCTGAACCCGGTGGGCAGCACCCCGGTGGCACCCAGCAGCAGCATGGTTACCGCTCCCACAAGCATTCCTCCGGTGGCCAGCACCAGCGGGGGCAGGGAGTCATTCTGCCGGGCGGTGATAAAGAAGTAGATGGCCAGGCATACCGCGGCGGCCAACCCCCAGAGCACGCCAATCGGATCCACCCGCACGTCACCTGTCACGTCCAGGACCAGCACCAGGCCTGCGATCGCGGCAAGCGCGCCACCAATGGTCTTTCCTCCGGGCCGGCGCCGCGTCGAAGCCCAGATCCACAGCACCATCAGCACCGGCGCGAGGAATTCCAGCAGCAGCGCCACACCAACAGACAGGCGCTCCACCGCGTTGAAGTAAAAGAACTGACAGCCCGCCACACCGATAAACCCGAAGGCCAGTAAAGTTTTCCAGTTGTCGCGCACCTGGTGCCAGCGGCCGTGCAGGGCTATCACAGCGGGAACCAGCAGCACCAGGGCAGCTCCACCCATCCGCACGGCGACGGCGGTGGTGGAGGTCCAGCCGGTTTCCAACAGGGACTTGGCGAAGGATCCGGAGAGGCCAAAAACCGCGGATGAGAGCAGTGCCACCGCCAGGGCGGATGTTCCCTGTCCGGAAGAGCCAAGGGGGTTACGTTCCCGGGGGCGGGGGCTTTGCACGGAGCGTCTCATGGCACCTCTTGGAGGATTCGGATCCTGTCCCTGAGGACCTGTCAGGTTCATTGTGTGCCATAGGGCCTTACACTGGAAAGACTTTTTCCAAAGATGTCAGGGGTCATTATGGCTTTTACACATGACACGGAGATTGCCCTTCAGGCTGTGGCCGCCTTGATCAACACTGGCGTGGCCCAGGTCGACGGGCTTCTCACAGTCGGCGACCTCGATGAATTCCTGACCGAGCAGGGGTTCAGCGGGTCACGCACCCACACTTCGGGGGAACTGCGGGCAGTGCGCCACCTGCGCGCCCGCTTGAACCAGCTGTGGAGCGCAGATGAGGAAAGTCTTGCGGCCGGAGCCAACCAGCTCCTGCGCAATGCCCGCGCCTTGCCCCAGGTGGTTCGCCATGACGGATGGGACTGGCACCTGCACTGCACCTCGCCGGCGGCTCCACTGGAGGACCGAATGGCCACCGAAGCGGCGATGGCCTTTGCCGACGCCCTCCGCGGCGGGGAGCTTGACCGCTTGGGAACCTGTGCTGCCGCGGATTGCGACGCCGTCCTCCTGGATCTGACGAGGAACCGCTCCAAGCGCTACTGCGACACGGGAAACTGCGCCAATAGGGAGCATGTCCGTTCGTATCGGAACAGACAGGCGGATCTGCGCCGGGGTGTGAGCGGAAACAAGTAAGTACTCTTGTTAGATTTCTCACGTGCGGCTATGCTCTGGGTGAGCTTTGTCTGCCTTCTTGGTGGACGGCCATTCCACTCAGTCTCGACTCTGCATTTTTTCGGCCAGGTGTACACCTGTGCCCAGTGTGGGGATGGGGTCTGTGCCAGCACATAAATGGGGGTTTCAATGCAGGACAATACGAGCGCGTTTTACAAACGCGTTGGCGCTCTAGGCGCCGCAACAGCACTGGCGGTGAGCGGAGCATTCATTGCTTCCCCGGCCATTGCTTCACCGACAGGGGAGCCGGACGTCGCGTCCACTGAAGCACCTGTCACCACAGCCACCGAGACCCCGGCCAGCGAGCCCGCCGTTGACGAAACCGTCACCGAGGAAGCTGCTCCGGAAGAGACCGCTGCCGATGAGGCAGAGGCTTCCGAGGAAGCCGGAACTGTGGATCCCGGCCTGGCCGAGGCACTCCTCCGTGACCTGGGCATGACGGTCGAAGAGTTTGAAGCAGCCGGCGAGCTCGGCAAGAAGGCAGCGGATGCCCTTCCCGAGCTTCAGGCAACCGAAGGCTTCGTAGGCATCGCCATCGAAGACGAGAAGATCGTCATCACCGGTTCCGGTGATGCCCTCGAGGCTCTGGCCCTCGAGCTGGACGCCACCCTGGTGGCTCCCGCCGAAGAAGCCGAGCCAACAGAGGCACCCGCCGAGGAAGCCACCGACGCTCCGAGCGCCGAGGCTACCGAAGCCGCCGAAGAGCCGGCTGCAGAGGAAGAAACCGCAGCCCCGGTCAGCCTCTCCGGAGACTACCGGGCGAACATCGAAAAGATCCGCGCCGATTACATTGCCAACGTCGGTGTGCAGGGCCTGCAGTCCATCATGTGGAACGGTTCGGGCTACGTCATCAGTGTCGATAAAGCGGCTACTTTGGGGGACTCCGTTCTCGCGAAGAATCTGGCTGAGGTCGCCGGATCTCCGGCCGAAGCCATCGCCAAAAAGTACGCCAATGTGACTGTGGCGGACGCATCGGGCACGGCGACTCCGGTTGAAGACGTCGTCAACGGCCAGGGCTACGCCAGCCCCGTTCCCGAAGGGGCCGCACTGTGCTCCATTGGTTTCAACGGCTTCAACGCAGACGGCGACGCCGCAGTAATTACTGCAGGTCACTGTGCACAGGACGGCGACGTCACTGAAGCACTCCTCACCGATCCCACAGGCGACCCGGCCAGCGGAACGGATGATCCTGCCCTCCTTGCTGAGCTCGGCACCTGGGGTTTCTCCCAGTTCGGCGGCGCGAAGAATTCACCTATCGATCTGGAAACCGGCGGCAACGTTGGTACAGATGTTGCCGTCATCAACGAGATCAACAGCGAACTCGATCTGTTGCCCGAGGTCACTCAGTGGGAAGACGCCAAGGATCTCACCGCGGCAACCACCAAGATCACCGGCACCGTGGATGCGGTTATCGGCGCGCCAGTCTGCAAGTCCGGCCGCACCACCGGCTGGAGCTGCGGTGAAGTCACCGCACTCGGTGATTTCTACGTGGGTGGCCACAAGGGCACCGAGGAAGATATCCGCGGCGTTTTCGGTTTCGAGTCGACTCTGACGGAGAACGCTAAGCCGGGCGACTCCGGTGGATCAACCATCTCGGGTAACAACGCCATGGGCATCAACAGTGCCGTCGGCGTCCGCGAGGGTGTGGAGCGCATGTTCTCCACCTCGCTTTCCGACGGTCTCTCCTACCTCAAGGGTTATTCAGTTGCGATCTTTGTTGCTGCTCCGGAACTGACCTCGCACGAGGACAAGGGCACCGTTCTCACGGGCGAGGCCATCACCGGTACGGCTCCGGCCGGCAGCACGGTCAAGCTCACCCGCGGCGACGACACCGTCAACATTGACGTTGCAGACGGCGCCTGGAGCTTCCCGGCTCCGTCCACCGTTCCCGCAGACGGAAAGCTGGAGTTCAAGGTCCAGGCTGTCAACGGCTTCAACAAGTCCAAGACTGTCTCCTACGAGCTCACCGTCAAGGAAGCTCCGCTGGCAGCTCCGGTCATCACGAACCCGGCAGATGGTGCGCAGATCGCTGACTCGCTCACGACCATCACCGGCACCGGCGACGCAGGCGCTGAGGTCACCGTCTCCGTAACCGGCAACAACACCGCAGAAGAGGCCAAGGAAGACACTGCCGGCATGCTGGCTGCTGTTGAAGAGACCGGTACGGCCACTGTCGGCACTGACGGAACATGGGAACTCAAGCTCGACGAGGCCCTCACCTACGGCGCATACACCGTGAGTGCAACTCAGGACGGCATCGCTGGTAAGTCTGAGTCCCCCAAGGCCACCGCTGCATTCAGCGTTATCCTCGAGGCTCCGGCCATCACCTCCATCACCGAGGGCCAGGACTTCACTGAAGGCGAGAACCCCAGTGACGTCTCGGGTACCGGCACCGCCGGCGCAGAGGTAGCAGTAACCATCGGCGAGACCACGCTCAAGGCCACCGTTGCCGACACCGGCAAGTGGACGGTCACGGGCTTCCCGGTCCTCGCTCCGGGTACCTACGGAGTCGGCTCGATCCAGACCCTCAACGGAGCAGAGTCCGCATGGTCTCCGCAGGTGAACTTCACGGTTACTGCCGTTGAAGTTGAGGAGCAGGCTCCTCCGGTGGTGCCCCCGGCACCTCAGCCGGGCAACCCCACCCCGACTCCGACGCCGACCCCGGCGCCGGACAACAACGGTGACGGCCTGCCCGACACCGGTGTAGCCGGTATGGGTCTGTTCGCCGGAGCAGGCGCACTGCTCACCGCCGGTGGAATCAGCGCCCTGCTGATCAACCGCCGCCGCCAGATGCAGGATGCATAATCCGCAGCTAGCGTGACATAACCGAAGCGGGTCCTGGTCTTGTACCGGGGCCCGCTTTGGTATTACGTGCATGTATTGGACCGATATCAGGAGGCTCCATGGCCCCGCTCTTCCGACCAAATGACAGCACCGCATTATCAACAAGCTTCCGGCCGGTTTCCCCACGTCGGCCCGCCGTGCCGGTGGCGCTTACCGGCCTTTCGCTGGCGGCTCTGCTGGCCTTGGGCGGCTGCGGCCAGGAAGCCGCGTCGCCGACGGCGCAGTCGCCGGATGCCGCCTCCTCGTCCTCGCCCGAATCGCCGGACACCGCCGGGGAGAGCGCAGCCGGCACGTCAGCCAACAGCCCTGAACCAACGGAACATACGGGAGCGACGCCGTCGGCCCCGGACCCCACCTCACTGACGGAAGACCAAATGACGGATCTCCTCCAGCTCCATGCCCAGCTGAAAACTGACCTGGGGGACGAATATTCCGATGCGTGGATTGAGGACGGCCAGCTCCACGTCGCCGTCACCACGCCGGAGGCCGAAGCAGTGGTCTCCGGCGCCGGAGCCATCCCCGCCAAGACCGAATTCAGCGACCAGCAGCTGCGTGAAGCGGCGGATGCCTTCAAGGCCTGGCTCGGCACCGACGCGGCTCCGCAGGTGCAGCTGCACTGGCTGGCGACAAACGGGCGCACCGGCAGCATCAACGTCCGGGTCCCGGCCGAGCAGGTCCAGCCGCTGAACGATGCCGTTGCCCAGCAGCAGCCCACCGGTGCAGTCAAGGTCATTGTCGAGGAGTCCAGCGGTCCGGCAACCCCCCTCGGGACAAACGCTCCATAAGGGCCCCACAAGGGGGCATAAGCTGTCCGGGCGTCGCGGGTGCTGCCTAGACTTGGGGACGTCGAGCAGACGGCAACACGGCCTCTTCCCAGGACTCCCACATGGAACAGAAGCTGCACAACCTCCTGTATTCCCTGCCAACCCGGACAGCCTGGATCATTGTCGGCAGCTGCGCCGCGTTCTGGCTCATTTGCCTCACCGGCGTCCTGACTCCGCCGGTTTCGGCCCCGCCCGGCCTTACCCTTATGTGGTTCTACACCATGCTCATGCTGGTGCTGGCTTCCGGCCTTGCCGTTATCGGTGCCGCCGCCGTTCTGGTGCTCAAACGCGGCGGAGTGCGGGCCGGCGCCGCCGATCCGGCGACCGCCCCGGCAACGGCCGCTGACAGCGGACCCGACCAGCTGGCGGGGCTGGGCCGCATGTTGGATGGCCCCGGAAACCAGGCGGAGCGCAGCGACTCCCTCACTGCTGCATCCCCTGTCGCGGTGCCGGAAGCATCATCTCCGCCCTCGCCCCCGGCCCAGACGCGCAAGACACCGCACCGCAAACGCCGCACACGGCGTCGTTGACACCCGGCCGGCCGCCAGTTGCTGCCGGTTCGGCGCCGCTAACTGCTGCATTTCGCCCTACTTCTTCTCGTATACCTTCTGCTCAGCGGAGAAGTAAAGACGTCCTTTGGAGTTTTTCACGCCGCAAGCCTTGATTACTAAGGGCACTTCTGTTTTCCTGAGGTAGCAGTCCAGCAGGGGGCTACATAGGAACGACGAAATGCTGCCCCATGACGCCTCCCGAGCTGGATTCCCTCGCCCATTTCACGAAAGCACGCAGTGCCCGCGGTGATCTGCAACAGGCCCTCCACCATGAACTGATCCTGGCGCACCGGGACCTGGCCGACAGCGTTGCCGGGGCCTACAGCGGTCCGGGGCGCGACCGCGCCGACCTTCGCCAGGTGGCCTACATCGGGCTTATCAAGGCGGTACAGCGGTTTGATCCCGCTGTGGGGCGGCACTTTCCGGCCTTTGCCGTTCCAACCATCCATGGCGAGATCAAGCGCTATCTGCGGGACCTGTCCTGGGTGGTACGGCCGCCGCGGGAGGTGCAGGACCTGCGCACCACCCTTGCCAAGGTCTATCCCGCCCTGACCCAGCGGCTGGTGCGGGAGCCCACGGTGCCGGAACTCGCCAGTGAGCTGGGAGTGGACGAAAAAACGGTATCCGAGGCGCTGAACTGCCAGAGCAGCCTTCAGCCGGACTCCCTGGACGCTCCCTTTGAGGGCGGCAATTTGGCGGAGTTCCACGGAAGCCTCGACAACCGGCTGGAGCAGGCGGAAAACCTGGTGATTCTTGCGGCCGCCATCCGCACGCTCGATGACAGCGAACGGGACATCCTGTTCCGCCGTTACTTTCACGAGGAGCCGCAGCATGTCATCGGTGAGCGGCTGGGGATGACCCAGATGCAGGTGTCGCGCCGACTGGCCAGGATCCTGGTCAAGCTTCAGCACGAGATTCTTGGCCGGCCGGCGAAGTCCGGTGCGGGCCCCGAAGCTGTGAGCGCCTAGTTGACGGCCCGGGACCGCCTAGAGAACATCCAGTTTTTCGGCGGCCGCGAGCACATCCTCCACCGAAACGGCCAGCAGTGCCGGATCGGGTTCCACCGCGAACGTATCCCCCAGCCGCCGGCTCTCATCCGTCAGGGCGATGTGCGGTCCCTCCGGCGGACCCCACTCCGCGACGGGCGCCGGGCCGAAAATCACCACCGACGGCCGTGCATACGCCGAGGCCAAATGGGCGGCACCGGTATCTGCGGACACCACCAGCGAGGCTCCCGCCACGGCGGCGGCAAACTCGTCAAGTCCCAGCTTCCCGGCGGCAACTGCACCGGAGGGGATGCCCGCCAGGTCAGCAACCGCCAGTGCCCTGGGGCGTTCACCGGCGCTGCCGGTGAACAGTATGTCCCGGCCGGTCCGGTGCAGTTCGGCGGCCACCGCGGCGAAGCGCTCCACCGGCCACAGCCTGCTGCCGTAGGCAGCACCCACATGAATGACCACAGCATCCGGCGCCGGGCTGGGCGAGGAGGGAGGCAGCAGGAGATAGTCCAGCGGATCGGCGGGGATTCCGTGCCAGGTCATGAGGTCCGCCCAGCGCTCCCGCTCGTGGACGCCGTCCCGCCACTGCGGCCCGGCCAGCCCTGGCCCTGCGTGTCCGAGGAGGAGCCGCGGCATCAGCGCCTCAAGCCGTCCGGTGCTCTCCGGACCGCTGCCGTGCAGGTTCACTGCCACGTCAATCCGTCCGGGTTCCAGCGGAATGGGAACGTCCAGGCCGTGCAGCGGCAGAAGCGCGTCCACACTGCCCACCAGTTTCACCACCGGCAGCAGCCACTCCTGTGCCGCATAGGAAATGCGGTGGTCCGGAAAGGCCCGCCGCAGCGCCCGAAGCGCCGGAACCGCCACCAGCAGGTCCCCCAGCTTCAGGGCCCTCAGGGCCAGGAGCTCCGGCCGATCCCGGCCCCCGCCGTCCCGTTCCACACCGCCGTCCTGTTCCAGAGCGCCGACCCCTTCCATGCCACCGTCCATTCCAGTCCTCCCGCCGTCGAACCGTCCGCCGCCGCGGACCGAGTGGTCATCATCCTGCCAGAGTGCCGGCGGCAGGCTAAGCGAAGCGGGGAGAAGAAGGAGGAGAAGGAGAAGAAGTACGGGCAAAAGTGTTTAGGTCCGATGCAGATGGGGAAAAAGTTCCGTATGGGACCTTGGAAAATGGACGTGCCGCGCGCGGTGCTCTTCGACCGTGACGGAACGCTGGTCCGTGATGTCCCCTACAACGGCAACCCAGCCCTCGTTGATCCCTTTCCGCAGGCGGCCGCCGTCCTGCGGAAGCTGCGCCGGCGCGGCATTCGGACCGGCGTCATCACCAACCAGTCCGGGGTTGCGCGCGGCCTGCTCACAACGTCCCAGGTGACCGCCGTCAACTCCCGGATACAACACCTCTTGGGCCGCTTCGACGTATGGGAAATATGCCCGCACGGCCCCGGGGACGGATGCGCCTGCCGCAAACCGCAGCCGGGTATGATTCACAGCGCCTGCGCCCGGCTGGGACTGCAGCCCGCCGAGGTGGCCGTGATCGGGGACATTGGTGCGGACATGGCCGCGGCGGAAGCCGCGGGTGCCCGCGCCGTCCTGGTCCCCACACCCGTCACCCGCCCCGAGGAGACCGCCGCGGCACCGCTGGTGGCCCGGGACCTGGCCGGCGCCGTCGCACTGCTTTTGGACCGCCCGTGACACGCGGCGTCCTGGTGGCCCGGCTGGACAGTGCCGGAGATGTCCTGCTGGCAGGTCCGGCCGTGCGCGCCGTTGCCGGAGGGGGGCAAACCCGCGTCATCCTGCTCTGCGGGCCCCGGGGCGCCGACGCCGGCCGCCTCCTGCCCGGCGCGGACAGCGTCATCACCTGGAACGCACCCTGGATCAGCGATCCGGCACCACCGGTTGCCGAAGCCTCACTCGACAGCCTGGAACAGGACATCCGCGGCGCGGGGATCGAGGAAGCGGTGATCCTGACCTCCTTCCACCAGTCCCCGCTGCCCCTCGCCATGGTGCTGCGCCTGGCCGGCGTATCCCGGATCACCGGTGCCTCGGTGGACTATGCCGGTTCCCTCCTGGATGTCCGGCTACGGCCCGGCGAGGACTTTCCCGAGGACCAGCCCGAAGCCGAGCGGGCCCTGCAGATCGCCGCGGCGGCCGGCTACCGCCTCCCCGCCGACGACGACAAACGCCTGCGCCTGCGCGGCACCGGCGACGTCCGGCACCTGGTGGGTGAAGGCCCCTATGTAGTGGTCCATCCCGGGGCCGCGGTTCCCGCCCGTGCCTGGCCGGCGCTGCACCACGCCGCCGCGGTGGAGCTGCTGACCGCGGCCGGATACCGGGTTGTAGTCACCGGCGGGCCCGGAGAAACCAGGCTCACGGCCACGGTGGCGGGCGTGGCCGGCCTGGACCTGGGCGGACGCACCGACCTGAGCACTCTGGCCGGCGTCCTTGCGGGAGCCTCGGCCGTAGTCGTCGGCAACACTGGACCGGCTCATCTGGCGGCGGCGGTCGGAACTCCCGTGGTGAGCCTTTTCGCCCCCGTGGTTCCGGCCGTGCGGTGGGCGCCGCACCGGGTTCCCCTGGAACTGCTGGGCGACCAGAACGCCCCCTGCCGGCTCAGCCGCGCCCGCGACTGCCCTGTGCCCGGGCACCCCTGCCTGTCCGGCGTGACGCCGGAACAGGTGGTGGAAGCCGTGCATCGCTTGACCACCGGCGTGACTTCCCTGGGAACGCGCAGAGAAACGAGGACTGCATGAGGATCCTGCTTTGGCATGTGCACGGCGGCTGGATGGAAGCATTCGTCCGCGGACAGCACGAGTACATCCTGCCGGCCACGGACGACGGCGGTCCGTGGGGACTGGGCAGGGGTGGACGGACATGGCCTGCCTCGGCCATTGAATGCGCGCCCGGGAAGCTGCGCGATGCCGGGATCGACGCCGTCGTGCTCCAGCGCCCGGAGGAAATCGCGGCCTGCGAGCGCCTGCTGGGCCGGCGCCCCGGCAGGGACCTGCCCGCCGTGTACCTGGAACACAACACTCCCCGCGACGGCGTGCCGGCCTCCGTCCACCCGCTGGCGGACCAAAGCAGCATCCCCATTGTTCACGTGACCCACTTCAACGAGCTGTTCTGGGACAGCGGACGTGCCCCCGTGCGGGTCATCGAGCACGGCATTCCGGACCCGGGCTACCGGTATACCGGCGAGAGGGAGCATCTGGGCGTGGTGATCAATGAACCCGTGCGTCGCTGGCGGGTCACCGGCACCGACCTTTTGCCCCGCTTTGCCCGCGCCGGCCGGCTGGAAGTGTTCGGAATGGGGACCGGGGAGCTGGCCGCCGCCACCGGCCTGGGCGGCGATGAGCTGACGGTCCGCGGAGACCTGCCGGCGCAGGAGCTGCACTCGGAACTGAGCGGATGCCGCGCATATGTCCACCCCATGCGCTGGACATCCCTGGGGTTGTCCCTGCTCGAAGCGATGCACCTGGGACTCCCGGTCCTGGCGCTGGCCGCCACCGAGGCCGTCCGGGCTGTTCCGCCGGAAGCCGGGCGGATCTCGGCGGATGTTGCGGATTTGGTGAAGACGGCCGCCGAGCTGCTCGCCGACCCGGGCGAAGCACGGGCGCGGGGCATGGCCGCCCGGGAGTTCGCGCTGGAGCACTACGGGCTGGCGGCTTTCCTGGCGGCGTGGGACAACACGCTGTCCGACATCACCACCCGGGGCGGCAGCACGCTCCCCGTGCTGAGCGACCCGGTGGCCACCGGGGAACTGCCGCTGCAGCGGCGAACGGAACTGTCAGGAGCTGCCGGAGGGGGAATGCAGTGAAAATATCAATGGTGTCCGAACACGCCAGTCCGCTGGCCGCACTGGGCGGCGTGGATGCAGGCGGCCAGAACGTCCACGTGGCCGCACTCTCAGTGGCGCTGGCACGGCGGGGGCATTCCGTGCGGGTCTACACCCGCCGCGACGACCCGGGCCTGCCCGGGGTGGTTCCGGTGTGCGAGGGACTGGATGTGGTCCATGTGGACGCCGGACCGGCCCGTGCCCTGCCCAAGGATCTTCTGCTGCCGTACATGCGGGAACTGGCCGAGGGCATTTCCGCTGATTGGGGCGCCGCTCCGCCGGACGTGGTGCACGCCCATTTTTGGATGTCCGGAGTCGCGGCGCTGGAAGCCGCCCGGCGGGTCGAAGCCCCGGGGTATCCCGTCCCGGTGCTGCAGACCTTCCATGCCCTGGGCACCGTGAAAAAACGCCATCAGGGGACCGAGGACACCAGTCCCCCGCAGCGCACCTGGCTGGAACCGTCAGTGGGCCGCACGGCGGACCGGGTCATCGCCACCTGCTCGGACGAGGTGTTTGAGCTCAAGGCCATGGGCGTGCCGGGGGGCCGGATTTCAGTGGCCCCCTGCGGTGTGGACCTGGAGCTTTTCGGAGCCGGCGGACCGGCCGAGCCGAAGGGGCGGCGCTTCCGGATTGCCGCCGTCGGCCGCCTTGTGCCGCGCAAGGGTGTGGATTTGGCGGTCCAGGCACTGGCGCTGCTGGCGGAAAAGGGCCTGAACGACGTCGAACTGCTGATTGTGGGCGGCGCCACCGACTCCGCCGGCATGGCGTCCGATCCGGAAGCCCAGCGGCTGTTGGCGCTGGCCCGCATCCTGGGCGTGGCGGACCGCGTGGTGCTGCGCGGACAGGTCCCGCGCGAACAGATGCCTGCGGTGCTCCGCAGCGCCGACGCCGTGGTGTGCGCGCCCTGGTACGAGCCGTTCGGCATTGTCCCGCTGGAGGCCATGGCCTGCGGCGTTCCGGTGGTGGCGTCAGCCGTCGGCGGGCTGATTGACACCGTCGTTCATGGAAAAACGGGGCTGCACGTGCCGCCGCGAGACCCCCGGGCGCTGGCCGCAGCCCTGGCTGAACTGCTGCGCAGCCCGGAGTACGCCCACCGCTTGGGTGCGGCCGGCCGGCAGCGGGCCCGGGCGCGATACTCCTGGGACAGGGTGGCCGCAGACACCGAAAAGGCCTACCAGGTGGCCATCGACAGTACGTCGGCCGTCCGGCAGGGCAGCCTCCAGCCGTTGGGAGGGAAAGCACTGTGAAGCCTAAGATCCCGGACACCGCGGCGGCCGGCATCCTGGTGGCTGACACCCGGCAGCCGGCCCGCCCCTCGGCTCACGAAAGCGCTCACCTGGCTGTCCTGCAGCACCTGGCCGATCTGCGTCCGGCGGTTGCCTCCGTCGAAGCGCAGGCCCCCCGGCTCACCCGGTGGGGTGTGGAACTCGCCGTCCGTCTCCTAGCCGGGCAGCGCCTGCTGGCCGCCGGCAACGGCGGATCCGCAGCGGAGGCCCAGCACCTGACGGCGGAACTGGTTGGAAGGTTCGACGGCGAGCGGAGGCCGTTTTCGGCCATTGCTTTGCATGCGGAGACGTCAGCGGTGACGGCCATCGCCAATGACTACGGCTTCGATCAGCTCTACGCCCGGCAGGTGCTGGGCCATGGTCGTCCCGGTGATGTGCTGATCCTGCTGTCCACCAGCGGCAGGAGCCCCAACCTGCTGCGCGCCGCCGAGGCCGCCCGAACCGCCGGCATCACGACGTGGGCACTGACCGGCCGCGGACCGAATCCCCTCAGCGATGCCTGCGACGACGCCGTCAGCATCGATGCGCGGTCCGCGAACGCCCAGGAAGCGCATTTGATTGCCCTGCATGCCCTGTGCCGGGCCTTTGACGCCGAGGTGTTCCGCCGCGGCGGAAAGGAGCAGCCGTGAAAATCGTGGTGGTTGGCGACGTACTGCTGGACACCGACATCACCGGAAACGCCCAGCGGCTCTCACCGGACGCTCCCGTTCCGGTGGTGGATGTGGACAGCACCCACAGGCGCGCCGGAGGAGCCGGACTGGTGGCCCGGATGCTTGCCCGTGACGGCATCGACGTGGCACTGGTGACGGTACTGTCCGACGACGCCGCGGCCGCCGATCTGCGTGACTCGCTCACCGGCATTCCCGTCACCGCCGGGCCCTCCGGTGCCCCGACACCGGTTAAGACCCGCATCCGTGCCGGCGCCCAGGCGGTGGTGCGCTTCGATGAGGGGTGCTCGACCCCGCCGGTGCCCGCGGTGACCGCACAGATGCTGTCCATCCTGTCCGCTGCGGACGCGGTGGTGGTCGCGGACTACGGCCGGGGACTGACCTCGAATCCCCGGCTGCGCGGTGCCCTCGCGGAGCTGGCCGGGCGGGTGCCGGTGATCTGGGATCCGCATCCGGCCGGGGCGGAGCCGGTGCCCGGCGTTGCAGCCGTGACCCCGAACCTGCCCGAAGCACTGCGCAGTGCCGGCACCGGCGGCAGCACTGGAACCGGCGTGGCCGGGAGCAGCACCAACGGCGGAATTCCGGCAGCCCTGCACGCCGCCGAAACGCTGCTGGCCCGCTGGCACAGCCGGTCAGTGGTGGTAACACTGGGCTCGCTGGGAGCACTCGTGCTTCCAGCCGCCGGCCTGCCCCAGGTGATTCCAGCCCCGGACGTGCAGGCCGGAGACACTTGCGGCGCCGGTGACCGGTTCGCCGCGACGCTGATTACGGCCCTGGCCCGCGGCTCCGGCCTGGAACCGGCCGCCGGACAGGCGGTGCAGGCGGCCGCAGGATTCCTCGCCGCCGGCGGAGTTTCAGCCCTGCAGCGGGATGAGCCGCCGGTCCAGCTGCACAGCGGCAGCCTGGATGCGCTGTCCGCCGCCCGGACGGTGCGCGGGCGCGGCGGAACGGTGGTTGCCACCGGTGGCTGCTTTGACCTGCTGCATGCCGGACATGCCCGGACCCTGTCCGCGGCACGGCGCCTGGGCGACTGCCTGATCGTGGTCCTGAACTCCGACAGCTCGGTCCGCAGGCTCAAGGGCGAACAGCGCCCCATCATCGCCCAGGAGGACCGGGCCGAGCTGCTGCTGTCCCTGGGCTGTGTGGACGGAGTCCTGATTTTTGAGGAGGACACCCCGGAAGCGGCGCTGGAACGGCTGCGGCCGGACATCTGGGTCAAGGGCGGCGACTACCGCGAAGACCAGCTGCCCGAAGCCCGGCTCATCAAAGCCTGGGGCGGAGAAACGGTGACTGTCCCCTACCATCCAGCACGCTCCACCACCGCGCTGGCAGCGGCCCTGGCGAGGGTGGGCTAGCGGCCCGCCCGGTCCGCCGGGCATACATCCGGTTTGTCCCCGGCACCCTCCGGAGCCGGACATCTACGAAAGGAAACCCATGACTCTGCAACTCTCCAACCCCGGCCGGGTTCTCGTGACCGGCGGCGGCTCCGGCCTGGGCGCCGCCGTGGTCCAGGCAGTCACCGCCGCCGGCGGAACCGCCGTCGTGCTGGACCGGAACATCAGCTCCGTCAGCGCGGCCAAAGCCATTGAAGTGGACGTGGCGGACCGGGAGTCCGTTGAAGCGGCCGTCCGGGAGGCCGCCGAATCCCTGGGCGGCCTGGACGCAGTGGTGACCGCGGCGGGGATTGACCGCTGCGGCCGGCTGGAGGACGTGGCCGCCGAGGAATGGGAAAAGGTGATTGGAGTGAACCTGCTCGGCACCGTTTCCGTGGTCCGCGCAGCCCTCCCCTACCTGCTCGAGAGCCACGGCCGGGCGGTGACCGTGGCCTCCAGCCTTGGCATCAAAGCCGTCTCCGACGCCACCGCATACTGCGCCTCGAAGTTCGGCGTGATCGGTTTCAGCCGTGCCCTCGCCGCCGAGACCCGCGGCCGCATGGGCGTGACCACCATGATCCCGTCCGGAATGAAAACGCACTTTTTCGATGACCGGACCGAGCAGTACAAACCGCAGGACGATTCCCGGCTCAACGACCCGATGCGCGTGGCCGAGGCTATTCTCTTTGCCCTGCACCAGCCACGCGGATGCGAAATCCGGGAAATGGTCATTTGCCACGAGGAGGAGGATTCCTGGCCCTGATCGAACCCGCTAGGCCGGCGGCGCCGTCAGCAGTTCGGCCACGTCCGCGTACACGGCGTCCGGGTCGACGGCGGCCACAAAGGAATCATCATGGGGGCAGCGCTCGGCGGTCCAACCCACCTGCGTAACGTCCGCGCCGCACACCGGGCAGGCGGACACCCAGGACATGTGCACCCGGTGCCGGGTGCGGCCCAGGGCGCCGGCATTGATGACGTTCCCGAACCAGTAAATGCCCACGGTGGGCGTTCCCACCGCCTGGGCCAGGTGCCGCGGGCCGCTGTCATTGCCCACCATCACCGCGCTGGCCTTGAGCACCGCGGCCAGGGTGCCGATGTCCAGCTTCCCGGCCACGGAGTCGACGTCGGCCCCCGGCCCGGCCACAGCTTGGCTCAGTGCAACGATCTGTTCAGCCACGTCCCGGTCACCGTCGTCGCCCACCACCAGCACCCGGCAGCCGTCCGCCGCGGCCCGCGCAGCCACGGCCGCGAAGGCCGACGCCGGCCAGCGGCGCCGCGGATCCGTGGCGCCGGGGTGCAGCGTCACCAAGTCCCGGCCGGGAGCCAAATATGCTGCCGCTTTCTCCTCCTCCACAGGGAGAACCTCCAGCTGCGGCTCCAGGGATATTGGCACCGCGCCGGCCAGGCCCGCCACCTCCAGTGCCCGCATCACCTCATGCTGGTAATACACGTACGGAATGGTGCGTTCCAGCGGCACCGCGTCGGGAGTCCGGGTGCCAACAGTATGCGCCGCTCCGAGCTCCAGCAGGAAAGGGTTGGAGTTGCGGCCGCCTCCGTGCACCTGCACGGCCAGGTCGAAGCTTCGGGCGCGCATTGAAGCAAAAAACGCGGCCCGCGCTGCCGGGTCCCCGTGGCCGGGCCGGATCCCCGGGGCATAGGGCAGCACCTCAGTCCGGTGCACCGGGCCGGGCCGGGCCGCCAGCAGGGCCGCATGCAGCGGCGTTCCCAGCAGCGTGATCTCAGCTTCCGGATACGCTGCGGCGAGCGCGTCCAGGGCCGGCATGGCGAACATCAGGTCTCCCAAGCCGCCGCCGCGCAGCACTGCAATCCGCCGCACCCCCTCAAAGGGGTCCAGGACCGGGCCCACACCGCGGCGCACGGGCAGCTCGGGAACCTGCGGCACCCCGGGCCGCACGCTCTCTTCCCCCTGCACGGAACCGTCCCCTGCCGCTTCTTGCACCTGTGTCTTCCGCACCATGCTTCCCCTCCCTGCGGATGCTCTGCTGGCCCCACCCTAGGGCTTCGTCCGGCCTATCCCAACCGAGGCCGGCGAAGAAAAATCTTCGGCCGCAAATCGGTGTAAACGGCCGCCAAACGGGTAGGAAACCTACACACGAAGAAGCCGGCTTCCCGATACCGAGGAGTTCCATGTCAACCAGCGTCGCTTCCGCCTCGTCCCCGTTCGGCGCGGACACCCCGATCCTCCTGTCCGTGCGGAATCCGGCCGACGGAATACTCGTGGGAGAACTGACCGCGGCGGGGCGCGAAGAGGTCGGGGCAGCCGTCCGGACGGCCCGCCTGGCCCAACCGGAATGGGCCGCCACGGACCCCGCCGTCCGGGGAAAGGCCCTGCGGGCGGCAGCCGCAGCTCTCGCCGCCGGCGCGCGCAGGGTGGCTGAGATCAACAACCGGGAAACCGGGAAGCCGGTCGGTGAGGCGCTGGAAGGCGTGGCTGCCGGCGTCGCAACCCTGGAACAGTACGCCGAGCTGGGTCCGGTGCACCGCGGCTTGAGCCTGCGCGGCTCGGGCCTGGCGGCGGACTACACCGTCGCGGAGCCCCGCGGCGTGGCGGCACTCCTGACGCCGTGGAATGACCCGGTGGCCGTGGCCGCTGGCCTGATCGGCGCCGCCCTGGTGACGGGCAACACCGTTATCCACAAACCCAGCGAACGCTCCCCGCACACAGGAGTCCTGCTCGGGGACCTGCTGTCACCGTGCTTTCCGCCGGGAGTCCTGGAAACCCTCACCGGAGGCGCCGAAACCGGGATGCTGCTGACCATGGAGACCGGGGTCGACGTGCTGGGGCACGTGGGCTCCAGCGCTTCCGGCGCCCGGATAACCCGTGCGGCGGCGCTGACCGGCGCACACGTCATCCGCGAAAACGGCGGCAATGATCCGCTGCTGATCGACGCCGGGGTGGACCCGGAGTGGGCCGCCGAACAGGCCGCCGTGGGGGCCTTCAGCAACAGCGGACAGATCTGCACCGCGGTTGAGCGCATTTACGTGCACCGGGACCTGGCCGGCCCGTTTTGCGAAGCCCTGGTCCGCGAAGCCCGCCGCCGCAACCGCGACGCCCCGCTCGCGCCGCTGGTTGATGAACGGCTGCGGACGGAGGTGCACGCGCAGGTGGTGGACGCCGTACGGAACGGAGCGGTGCTCGCCGAAGGCGGGGTCATCCCTCCCGGAGCAGGCGCCCACTATCCCGCCACCGTACTGCTGAACTGCTCCCAGACCATGACGGTGTTCACCGAGGAGACCTTCGGCCCGGTGGCCCCGGTGCAGGTGGTGGACAGCTTCGACGACGGACTGGCGCTGGCGGCTCGGGACAGGTTCGGCCTGGCTGCCACAGTGCTTACTCCGTCGATTGACTCGGCGCACCGCGCCGTGGCGGCGCTGCCGGTGGGAACCGTGAAGATCAACGCGGTGTTCGGCGGCGCTCCGGGCGGTTCGGCCCAGCCCCGCGGGGACAGCGGCGCCGGTTTCGGCTACGGCCCGGAACTGCTGGACGAGTTCAGCCTGGTCAAGGTCGTCCACGTAGGGATTCCACGGGTGCGGGGGCGCGCATGAACATCCCCGGGGACCTGGCCGGGCTGCGCAGCCTGACCCCGTGGCTGCCCGGCCGGCTGGCCGAGGGCGCGCCGCGGATCGCGGTGATTGGTGATGTCATGCTGGACGGCTGGTGGTCCGGCACCTCCGACCGGTTCTGCCGCGAGGCGCCCGCGCCAGTGGTTGACATTTCCCGCCGTGATTACGCTCCCGGCGGTGCGGCGAACACCGCCATGAACCTGCAGTCCCTCGGGGCCCGGGTGCGGCTTGCCGGGCTCGTGGGCGAGGACGAGCCCGGCAAGCGGCTGCGCGGCCTCCTCGCGGAGGCAGGCATCGACCTGCGGCAGCTGCACTCGCACCCCGCCGCCCGCACGGCCACCAAATACCGTGTCCAGGCCGGGGAGCAGGTTCTGCTGCGCATGGACGACGGCGGGAATCCTGTCCCGGCCGAGGCGGAGGAGCATTTGGCAGCGTCACTGGCAGCCTGGCTGCAGGACGCGGACGCGGTGGTGGTGTGCGACTACGGAACCGGGCTCCTGCACGGGCCGGTGCGTGCGGCGCTGGAAGCGGTGCGCGGCGGCGTGCTCACCGTGGTGGACGCCCATGATCCCGGGCTATGGGCCGGATTGGGAGCCGACATCGTCACGCCCAACGCGCAGGAAGCAGCCCGCCTCCTCGGCATCACGCTGCAGCCGCAGGCGGACCGGGCCAGGCAGATCACCGGGTACGGGCGGGACCTGCTGCGCGCTGCCGGTGCAGGGTCCGCCGTCGTGACGCTGGACAGCGAGGGCACCGTCCTGTTCACCGGCGACGGATCAGTGCACCGGACCTGGGCAAGGCCCGCTTCGGAGAAACACGCCTCGGGGGCCGGGGATACCTTTGTGGCCTGCCTGACGCTGGCCCGCGCAGCCGGGCTGCCGCTGAGTACCGCGGCTGACCTGGCGCAGAATGCCGCGGATATTGTGGTTCAACGGGCCGGCACCTCGGTCTGCAGTTCGGCGGACCTGGCGCTGCACCTGACCGCACTGGCGGACACTGCGCTGACGCCGGAGGAACTGGCAGCCCGGGTGGCGGCCGACCGGGCGGCGGGCAAGCGGATCGTGCTCACCAACGGGTGCTTCGACGTGCTGCACCGGGGGCATACCCGATACCTGCAGCAGGCCAAGGCCCTGGGCGACATCCTGGTGGTCGCGCTCAACGGCGATGACTCGGTGACCCGGCTCAAGGGGCCGGGCCGGCCCATCAATCCGGTGCACGACCGCGCTGGAGTCATTACCGCGCTGAGCTGCGTGGACTACGTGACGGTCTTCGACACCGACACCCCGATTCCGCTGATCGAGGCGCTGCGTCCGGACATCTATGCCAAGGGTGGGGACTACTCCCCCGAAATGCTGCAGGAAACACCGGTGGTGCGCGGCCTCGGCGGCCAGGTGCGGATCCTGGACTACGTGGCGGATCATTCCACCACCGCCGTCGTGGAGCGGATCCAGGCGTCCCCACTCCGCCCGGATCCAGTCCGCCCCCGGCAGAGCACGGCCCCCCAGCAGCCGGTGGGACCGGCTCCAGCCGGGAGCGGAGGCGGGGAGGAAGCCGGGGCGGGACCGTGAGCCGGAAGTGGTCCGGCGAATGGGGGCTTGCGGGCAATTCTGACGCTGGCGGACGGCCTGTTCCCCTGCAGGTCCTGATCCCCACCCGGAACCGCGCGGCGGAATTCGCCGTAACCCTGGCCGGGCTGGCCGCCCAGGACGAACCAGGATTCGGCGTGGTGGTCAGTGACCAAAGTTCCGGGGAACCCTCCTGGCAGCATCCCGCGGCGGCTGCGATGGTCCGGGTTCTCCGTGCCCAGGGGCGGCCGGTGCGGCTGGAACGGAACATGCCGGTGCGCGGCATGGCCCAGCAGCGCCAGCACCTGCTGGATATGGCCCGTGCCCCGCTGGTGCTCTATCTGGACAATGACGTTTGGCTGGAGCCGGACATGCTGCGGCGGATGGCCGGGGCGTTGGCGGAGGCCGGCTGCGGGTTTATTGGGGCCGCGGTGCAGGGCCTGTCATACCTGCAGGACCGCCGTCCCGGGGAGCAGGAGGCCTTCGAACCCTGGTCCGGGCCGGTCCAGCCGGAGCGGATCCGCCGGGGATCACCGGGATTTGACCGCTGGCCGCTGCACAACGCCGCGAATCTTGCCCATCTGGCCGCACGGCTGGACGTTCCCGCCGGTTCCTGGGAGCTGTACAAAGTGGCCTGGGTGGGAGCATGCGTGCTTTTTGACCGCCGGAAGCTGCTGGACTGCGGCGGCTTCACCTTCTGGGAGGATCTGCCGCCGGGGCACTCCGGTGAAGACGTGGCCGCGCAGTGGCGGGTCATGGAGAAATACGGCGGGGCGGGTTTGGTTCCCTCCGGCGCCGTGCACCTGGAATCACCCACAACGGTCCCGGACCGTTCCACAGACGCTGCCGAGCAAATGTTCGGACAGTGAACACAGCCGGTCATCACACCAATCGAAGGAGCACTATGGCTGACAAACCAAGCCCGATCGACATTCAGAAGGCGCTGGGAGGCTTGGACTACCCGGCGTCCAAGGAAGACATTGTGCAGAAGGCCCAGGGCGCGAAGGCCGATTCGTCGGTGTTGGACGCGCTGGGAAACCTGCCGGAGCGCCAGTACGACGCCCCGACGGATATCAGCAAGGAGATCTTCGACTGATTCCGCGGTTTCTGCTGCCCCGCGGACCGGCTGCTCAGGCCGTCGGGTCCGTGGGGCGGGAGCCCTCGCCGGCTGCGTCCGGGGCGCTGCCCGGGGCAGGTGAGGGGGCGCTGCCGGCCTGCGGGGCGTTGTCGGCCTGCGGCGAGGCGCCGCCTCCAACGCTGCCCGCACCGCCGGGAATCTTGGCTGAGCTGCGGTTAACGCCGGACCCCTCGCTGAGGTGGTCCGGGTTGGGCTTTTCCGTCATCAGCAGCAGGGAGCAGATCAGCAGCGAAGCGATGAAGGCAATCCCGGCCGCAATCAAGGCCAGATCCACGCGCAGTTCCTTATCTGCGCCGCCGGTGGCGAAGATCAAGGTGGCAACACCCGCAATCAGCGCCAGCACGGCTGAAAAAATGAGCGGGGCCTTCACGGAGTTCCGCTTCTGCGGCCCACCGGATGAGCTGTTCGCCACTGTCTTTTCCTCCTGCTGCGTTGATGTCCTCGGGTTCTACAGTACGTAGAACCCGGAGTTGTTCAGTTTACGGCTTTTCGCGGGCTGCCGCTGCAGGGTGTGATCCCGGCTGCTGCCGGGCGTCCCACCGGGCTCCCAACCCGGACGTGGCCAGGACAACGGCAACGATAATTGCCGCACCGCCGCTGACGCCCAGCATTGCGTGCGCACCAAGGCCCATGGCCTGGACGGCCACCAGGATCGCGGCCGTTCCCAGGCTCACCACGCCGGTGATCAGCCAGTCCCGCGCGGGGAGGAAAGAATTCCGCGCCTTGCCCCACAGGTAAAGCTCCACAACACCGCCCACGAGAAACGCGGCACCGGCGGCGGCGCAGAAGGCCTCCGCGGAACGCAGCGCCAGGACTGCAAGGCCGGCCACGGCGTAAACGGCGGCTTCGAGGAGCTGCAGGCCGCGGACCTGCGCCTGCCGGCCTGCACCGGCCAGTGCGGCCATGCGCCAGACGGCGGCGGCGGTGAGCAGCAGGTACAGGCCACCCGCGACTGACAGGACGTTAACGCCCGGAGATTGCCAGAAGATGGTCAGGATGCCGAATGCGGCCGCCGTGGCTGAACGCAGAAGGATGGGTACCCACGGGGTGCCGTGGTTCGAATCTCCCACTGCTGAGCCTCCGCTTTCATATAACGAGTCCTATGGCCGGTTGGCCACCCACCAGCTTAGTCGCTTGCGGCCCGGGGTGCCGCCCCGGTGACCATCCAGGCATCCTGCCGGATCCGCCAGGTCAGTGTGGCTGCCCGTGCCGCCATGTAGCCCAGGGCAAAAGCCGCCCACAGCCAGGCGATTCCGCCGGGCCCTTCCAGATCCGAAGCATGGACCCACCACAGCAGCGGCAGGTAAGCGAGCAGGTTCAGCACTCCGGTCAGGGCCAGGTACCGCGCGTCACCGGCACCAATGAGCACGCCGTCCAGCACAAACACCAGTCCGCAGATTGGCTGCGATACCGCAAGCACCCACAAACCGGCGGTCAGCGCGGACTGGACCCCGGCGTCGGGCGTGAAAATCCAGCCGGCAAAAGGCGCTGCGGCAGCCAGCAGCACCCCCGTGATCACGCCGAAGCCAACACCCCAGCGGATCATGCGCCGGGTCAGCTCCCGGGCCAGCGAGCGGTTCCCGGCTCCCAGTTCCTTGCCGATGAGCGCCTGGGCCGCGATCGCCAGGGCGTCCAGGGCGAAGGCGAGGAAGGTGAAGACGGTCATCACCAGCTGGTGCGCGGCCAGGGACTGCGGCCCCTGCGCCGTCGCCACCAGCACCGCGGCCAGGACGGCCAGCCGCAGGCTGAGCGTCCGCAGCATCAGCCAGGAACCCACGTGTGCGGTGGCGAGGATCCCCGCCGGGGAAGGCCGCAGGGACACGCCGGCCCGCCGCGCCATCCGGCCCACCAGCACCAGGTACACCGCGGCCATGCCCCACTGGGTGATGCTCGTGCCCAGCGCCGAACCGGCCACCGACAGGTTGAAGCCGTAGACCAGCAGATAGTTCAGGCCAATGTTCACAGCGAAGCCGATACCGGCCACGGCCAGCGGCGTGCGGGTGTCCTGCAGCCCGCGCAGCACGCCGGTGGCGGCCAGCACCACCAGCATGGCGGTCAGTCCCGGCATGGAATACTGCAGATAATCCACGGCATACCGGTGCACCTCCCCGGTTGCGCCCAGCGCCGAGGCCAGCCACGGCGCGGCCAGAATGCCGGCGGTGGACAGCACCACACCCAGGATCAGTGCCAGGCCCATGCCGTCCCGGCCGGCGGCCACGGCCTCACGGTGCCGGTTTCCGCCCAGGTAACGCGCCACGGTCCCGGTGGTGGAATACGCCAGGAACACCATGAGGCCGACGGCGGTCTGCAGCACCGTGGAAGCCAGGCCCACCCCGGCGAGCTGGTTGACGCCGAGGTGCCCCACAATGGCTGAGTCGGCGATGAGGAACAGCGGCTCGGCAACGAGCGCGCCCAGCGCTGGAACGGCCAGCGCCAGGATGCGCCGGCCCAGGGCCGGGGTGGAGGCCTGGGAGGAAGAAGTGCTCACGGAACCAGCCTACGGTTTTCCCAGGGCCGGCTTGGCCGCTGCCGGTCCGGATTCGGGCGTGAGCACGGCGGCGGCCGCCGCTGCGGCAGCGGCAAGCAGTACTCCCACAAAGGCGCTCAGCCCGGACCAGCCCCAGAGTTGGAAGAAAAATCCGCCGATCCAGCCGAGCAGGCTTGAACCGGCGTAGTAGAACAGGTTGTACAGGGATGAGGCCTGGGCCCGCCCCTCGGTGGCAAGGAACGGGGCCCAGCCCGAGGCGATGGAGTGCGCGGCAAAGAATCCGGCGGTAAACACGACCAGTCCGGCGATGACCGCGGGCAGCCAAGCGGCCAGCGTCAGCGCCAGCCCGGCGGCCATCACGGCGATGGAACACAGCAGCACGGTTCGGCGGCCGCCGCGGCCCGAGAGCCGGCCGGCGAGGCTCCCGGCGGCGCGGGAGGACCAGGTGCCGGCCAGGTAGGCCAGGAACAGGAAACTGGCGAGGCTCTGCGGCAGCGAAAACGGTGCCGCACCCAGCCGGAAGCCCAGGTAGTTGTACACGGCCACAAACCCGCCCATCAGCAAAAAAGCCTGCAGGTACAGGCCCACCTGCCGCGGATTGCGCAGCTGGGCCAGCAGCCGTCCGCCCAGGCCCGGGCCGGGATCCGTCCGCCGCAGCGGCAGAAAACCCTGTTGTTTGGGCGCGGTCAGCATAAACACCACGGCGGCCACGGCGGCCAGGAGACTGACAGCCCCGACGCCGATCCGCCAGTTGGCGGCGTCACTCAGCGGAGCAGCGACGATGCGCCCCGCCAAACCGCCGATCGTGGTGCCGGACACGTAACTGCCGGCGGCAACAGCGGCATGCACCCGGGACACTTCCTCGCTCAGGTACGCCAGGGCGACGGCGGGGATCCCGCCCATGGCTGCGCCTTCGATAAAACGCAGGATCAGCAGCGCGGGCAGGTTGGGACTGAACGGAACCGCCAGGCCCAGCACGACGGCGGCAAGAATCGCCACCCGCATTATGGGAAGCCGGCCAAACCGGTCAGCGGCCGCAGACCACGGAATCACGGCCGCAGCCAGCCCCAGAGTGGCCGCGGAAACGGTCAGGGCCGCCGAGGATGCGGAAATGTCCAGATCGGCCGCCAGTCCGGGAAGCACTCCCTGCAGCGAATACAGCTGGGCAAAAGTGGCCATGCCGGCGGCGGCCAGGCCAATGAGCACCCCCCGGTATCCGCGGCTGCCCCTGGCGTGTCCCGTCCACTGCTCGCGCCGGCCGCTCACGCCTGCTGTCCCATACACACAGTAGAACTCTAGGACTTTTTTCCGGCCCCCGAATCACCGCCGGTCCGCTCCCCTCCGCCACCGGCTGAGGGGGCGGCCGCTGGGACGGCAGCGAGCTCGGAGGCCAGGTTCCGCCGTGCCGGCTCTTCCCAGCGGTCCCGGGCGGCGGCAGTGGAGAAGATCGGTTCCAGGGCGAGCAGGCCCAGGACCACCCGCCGCCGTCCAGCGGCAAAGTCGGCATCGGCCAGCTGGCGGTACTCGTGCCGCACGTCGGACAGATAGCGCGCGTAGGCTGCGGGCTCCCGGGCCAGCACGGACAGGTCCGCATCGCACAGCACCTGCCCTGCGGCATCCTCAGCCGCGGGGGCGTGCGCCGCCGTCACCCGGACGAGCCGCGCCACTTCGCGGATTTCCGTCACCGGAATCCCGGCCTCGGCCAGGAGGACGGAGGCCAGGCGCGCCGACTGCTCCTCGTCGTCCGCCGCGCCCCGGTACACGGCGTCGTGAAACCACGCCGCCAGAAGGAGCGCGCGCGGCGGACGGGGCCACAGCAGCTCCACCGCTTCCAGGACCGCCAGCAGGTGGCGCCGGTCATGGTAGCGGCGGTGCGGTTCGCCCCAGCGGTTCAGCAGTTCCGCGCCCAGCTCCCGGTTTCCCGGCAGCAGCGCATCCCAGCGGGTGAGCAGGGGATGCACCAGGGATGCATTGCGCTCCCGCGCCTTGATCCGCAGCCCGCTGCGGATCAGCAGGCGCACCAGGGTGCCGCCGTCGACCTCCACCGCTCCCCGCTCCACCAGATCGCGGTATCGGCTGAGCGGGACGTCGTAGTGGTCCAGGTCGAACGCGCGGAAGGCTATCCCGGCATCCGCGGCAAAGCTGTGCAGCTCAGCCACCGACGTGTCGGACACCAGATGTGAAAACACGGTGTTGTGCGCCGGCCACAGCGGCGGGTCAATGTAGATCACCGGGCACAGCCTGAATGCCGGGAGCCCGAATACAGAAAGATCATCCCCCATACCTACCGGAGCGAAGCCAGTATTTCCATGTCGGATGCGCCGGCCGGGCCTTGTCCGGGTACCCAAAGCGTGGTCGAATGTTCGCATGAAAAACGGGGACACCGCCGTCCTGGCCATCGGCACCAAGAAGGGCCTGTGGCTGGCCGACAGCACCGACCGACAGACGTGGAACGTGACCGGCCCGCACTTCCTGATGGAAGAGGTGGCCTCACTGGCGATTGACACGCGCGGCGCTGCGCCGCGGATTCTCGCCGGCATCATGAGTTGGCACTGGGGGCCGTGCGTGGTCCATTCCGATGATCTCGGCGCCACCTGGAGCGAGCCCGAGGACGGCGCCGTGCGGTTCCCGGAGGACACCGGCGAGGCGCTGGCCCGGGTATGGCAGCTGCAGCCGGACAGCGCGGAACGGCCCGGGGTGGTGTGGGCCGGCGCCGAACCCATCTCGGTGTGGAAATCCACCGACGGCGGAGAGCACTTTGAGATGAACCAGCCCTTCTGGGACCATCCGCACCGCAGCGAATGGGGCGCCGGCTTCGGCGGCGCCGCAGCCCACACGGTGCTGCCCAGCCCTGCCGATGACAGCGTGCACGTGGCGATCAGCACGGCCGGCGTGTACCGGACGGACGACGGCGGCGCGTCCTGGGCACCCCGGAACAACGGCATCGCCGCACCTTTCCTGCCGGATCCAAACCCGGAGTTCGGCCAGTGCGTGCACAAAGCCGCCCGGGACGCCGGCGACCCGCGGCGGCTCTATGTGCAGAACCATCATGGCGTGTACCGCTCCGACGACGGCGGGGACTCCTGGATCTCGATTGCCGAAGGGCTGCCGGCTGATTTCGGGTTTGTCATGCTGGCCCACCCCACCCGGCCCGGAACCATCTGGACCATTCCTCTGAAGGCTGATGGCGAGCGGATCCCGCCGGACGGCCATCCCGCGGTGTACCGCAGCACCGATGCCGGCGAAACCTGGATCCGCCAGGACCGGGGCCTGCCCGAGACTGACTTTAATGCCGTGCTCCGCGATGCCGCCGCCGTGGACAACGGCGAACCGGCCGGTGTTTATTTTGGCACCCGCGGAGGCCAGGTGTTCGGCAGCGCGGATGAGGGCGACACCTTCTCCCTGGTGGCCGGAAACCTGCCGGACGTGCTCTGTGTCCGGGCCGGAATAGTTGCAGCGGATCCGGCCTGATGGCTGCCCCACCGGTGCGCCTCGTGCTGCCGGCGGCGCTTTCCGCCGCCGCCGAAGGGCACCGTGAACTGGAGCGTGCCGCCGGGGCGGAACTCACCGCAGCCCAGCTGCTGGACGGGCTGGCGCTGGACTACCCCCGGTTGGAGCGCCGCATCCGGGATGAGGCCGGCCAGCTGCGCCGCTATGTGAACGTTTACATTGACGGAGAGGAACTGCGGACCCTGGACGGGTTGGCCAGCACCGTTCCGCCGGGAGCAGAGGTGCTGATCCTGCAATCCGTCGCCGGAGGGTAGCCGCCGCTGCAGCCGACCAGGGTCCGGAACCGGCCGGAAGACAGGCCCTCAACGCAGACGGTCCTTAAACGCAGGAAGGCACTGCGCCATAGTGGCGCAGTGCCTTCCTGTTGACGGGACCCGCGGTTCAGCGGGTGTCCGTGAGGTGTTGCAGGACCGGTGCTTAGGCCGGCAGCTGCAGTACCTGGCCCGTGAAGATCAGGTCGGGGTGGATGACGGAGTCGGCGTTAGCGTTGTACAGCGCTTCCCAGCCACCCTGGATGCCCAGCTTCTCGGCGATGATGGACAGCGTGTCGCCGGACTGGATCGTGTAGGTTTCACCGCTCAGCGCAGGAGCCTGAGCCTGCACGGGTGCCGGTGCGGTCACCTGTGCCTCGGGCAGGACCTGGGTCTGCGGCACTGCGGCTTCCGGTGCCGGCTGCGGGGCGGTGTAGGTCTCAACCGGGACAGTTTCCTGGACCGGTGCTTCCGGGACGTACTGCTGCGTCGTTTCCGGAGCCACGTATTCCTGAGTGGTCTGCGGAGCGACATATTCCTGCGCGGCCTGCGGGGTCACCGTCTGGCTCTGCGGGGTCACCGAGCCGGTGGCACCGCCGGACAGGCCCAGCTGGGCGGAGCAGGAGGGCCAGGCACCCCAGCCCTGGCCGGCCAAAACTTGTTCGGCCACGGCAATCTGCTGTTCCCGGCTGGCGGACGTGGGATCACCCTGGCCACCGAAGGCAGCCCAGGTGCTCGGCGTGAACTGCAATCCGCCGGAGAACCCGTTCCCGGTATTGATGTTCCAGTTACCACCGCTTTCGCACTGTGCTAGTGCATCCCACGTACTCGGGTCGGCAGCCTGGGACGGTACTGCGGTCAGGGCGAGGCCTGCACCTGAGATGGCTGCAACAGCAAGTCCCCGGCGCACGTTTCGGCTGATCTTAGACTTGGTCATTAGTGTGGCTGCTCCCAGGGCCCACCGGCGTTCCACCCCTCCCGGGGCTTCCCTACGCTGCCGCCAGCCCATGATGAATCGAGGGCATGGTTACGGTGCCTGGCAAAGTGACGGCATTTGGTGGCTCGAGGCACCGAGCGTGCGGCTGCACCTGGAACGGTGCCAGCCTGGTCGCCGGACATCTATTTGGTCCGACTGGGGGTTCGGTCTTTTCCGAACCGTTAACCACCGTAGGGGACATGGCACCGGAACCTCAAGCGAATCCAAATTGGTATGAATCACACTCAATCGTTACCGTTTCGAAATCCGCTGGAACAAGCCAATCTGCTATAAGGCCTGCGTCCGGTTGTGCGAAAGGTCATATCCGGCACAACCCCGCCTTATGGACAGCCGCGGGAGCCGGGTCTAGGGTTTGTCCACGTGCTCACATTCTTCAATGCGTTAAAGCGCATTCTTGTCGGGCGTCCGTACGGCAATGAACGGCTCTCGCGCACACTTCTCCCCAAGCGCATCGCCCTTCCCGTATATGCGTCCGATGCCCTCTCTTCAGCGGCTTACGCTCCTGACGAAATCCTGCTCACTCTGGCCCTGGCCGGGGTGACCGCCGTGACCCTTTCGCCGTGGGTTGGCCTGGCTGTCGTGGTGGTCCTCCTGACGGTGGTGGCGTCCTACCGCCAGAATGTGCACGCCTATCCGTCCGGCGGCGGGGATTACGAGATTGCCAGCAGCAATCTGGGCAAACCGGCGGGCTTGACCGTCGCATCCGCCCTTCTGGTCGATTACGTCCTCACGGTGGCGGTGTCCATGTCCTCGGCCTCCCATTACTTGGTCACCGCGGTCCCTGGACTCAATGGGATGCAGGCTCCGATCGCCGCCGTCGGGGTGGCGGTCCTGGTCCTGGTGAATCTCCGCGGCATCCGCGAAGCCGGCGCACTGTTTGCCGTCCCCACGTACCTGTTTATGGCGTCAGTGCTGGGCATGTGCGCTTTTGGCGCCTTTCAGGCGGCTACCGGAAACCTCGCAGATTCGCCGTCGGCGGCCTTTGACCTGGTCCCCGAGTCAGGGTTGGATGACGGCCTGGTGGGCCTGGCCGGAGCATTTCTGCTGCTGCGCGCCTTCTCCTCGGGCGCTGCTGCCCTGACCGGTGTTGAGGCCATCAGCAACGGCGTGCCGACGTTCCGCAAGCCCAAGAGCACCAATGCGGCCACAACCCTGCTGCTGCTCGGCGTCGTTTCCGCCTCCATGCTGGCCGGAATCCTGTCCCTGGCCAGCGCCACCGAGGTCCGTGTGGTTCAGGACCCGGCCACCCAGCTGACGCTCAACGGCAGCCCCGTGGGGCCCGAGTACGTGCAGCATCCGGTCATCAGTCAGCTGGCGGAAACGGTCTTCGGCAACGGCAGCATCCCCTTCTACATCGTGGTGGCCGCCACCGGGCTGATCCTGGTGTTCGCCTCGAACACCGCGTTCAACGGGTTCCCGGTGCTCGCCTCCATCCTGGCCAAGGACGGTTTCCTCCCCCGGCAGATGCGCACCCGCGGCGACCGCCTGGCGTTCAGCAACGGCATCATCGCCCTGGGACTGGGAGCCCTGGTGCTGATCTTTGTCTTCGACGCCGATGTCACCCGCCTGATCCAGCTGTACATCGTTGGCGTTTTTGTGTCCTTTACCGCCAGCCAGCTGGGCATGATCCGGCACTGGACCGCCAAGCTGCGGACGGAGCGGATCCCCGAAGCGCGGCACCGGATGCAGCGGTCGCGGGCCATTAACGCCGTCGGGTTCGGCATGACGGCACTGGTGCTGCTGATTGTCCTCGTCACCAAGTTCACGCATGGAGCTTGGATAGCCCTGCTGGCCATGGGCGGGCTGTACCTGATGATGTTCACCATCAGGGCGCATTATGACTCGGTGGCGCGTGAGCTCTCCGTGGAGGACGACCACCAGGGCCTGGCCCTCCCCTCGCGGGTCAACGCCGTGATCCTGGTGTCGAAGGTCCACAAGCCCGCCCTGCGGGCCCTGGCGTATGCCCGTGCGTCACGCCCATCCAGCCTGAACGCCATCATTGTCGACATTGACCCGGAGGACACCGAACGCGTCATGGAGGAGTGGGAGCGGATGCAGATCCCCGTGCCGCTGACCGTGCTGTCCTCGCCATACCGGGAGACAGTCTCTCCCGTCCTCAATTACCTGAGGGAGGCCCGGCGGACCGCCCCGCGCGAACTGTTTGTCGTCTACATCCCCGAGTACGTCGTCGGGCGCTGGTGGGAGCAGCTGGTGCACAACCAAACAGCGCTGCGCATTAAGGCCCGGCTGCACTTTGAACCCGGCATCATGGTCGCCAGCGTGCCCTGGCAGCTTGCGTCCAGCCGAAGCCACGACGCCACGCCGACGCGCGGTTCCGGCCTCTGATACTGCAGCACAGCGGAGGACGGCGCACCGGCAGGATGAACCGCTAGAGACTAAAGCGCCGGCCGCTCCACCGCCGCCGGAACCACCGGTCATGACTGGCCACCACAACTGTTCCGGGGTAGGTGCTGATGGCTTGTTCCACTTCCTCGGCAAGGGACAGCGCGAGGTGGTTGGTCGGCTCGTCGAGCAGCAGCAGCTGCGGTGGCTCGGCCGCCAGGACAGCCAAGGCCACGCGGCGGCGCTGGCCCGGCGACAGTTCGGCCAGCGGCTGCTGCTCCTCGCCCGGGCGCAGCAGCCCGAGGTCAGCAAGCGCGGGCGCCTCCTCCGGATGGTCCAGCCGGGAGCGGTAGGCAACTGCTGCCGAAAGCGACGGATCGGGCCACCGGTCCTCCTGCAGGAGCAGGCCGGCGCTGAGCTGCGGGGCACGCTGCACCTCGCCGTGCTCTGCGGCGAGCGAGCCTGCCAGCACCGAGAGCAGCGTGGATTTTCCCGCACCGTTGCCGCCTTCCACGAGCAGGCGGTCCCCGGCCCGTACCACCAGGTCCACCGGACGCAGCCTGCCGCCAACCCCCACGGACTGCAGGCGCAGGATCTCCGCTTCCGCTGCCGGGGATATCCCGCCCCCGGCGCCGGCCCTGGTCATTCCGCGGAAAACCAGTGGCTGCGCCGGCTCCGGAACTGCCGACCGCTCCAAGTCCGCCAGCCCACGCCGGGCGGATCGAACCCGCCCTCCGACGGTCTTCGCGGCCCGGTCGCTGTAGAACTTTTTCGCGCCCCGTGCCTCCGTCCGCGGAACCGTGGTGTGAAAGATCTCCCGTCCGTCGACGTCGGCGATGCGCGTGAGCCTTGCGCGCTCCGCCTCCTGCGCCTCCCAGGCATCGTGCCAGCGCCGGCGCGCGGCGGAGCGCGCTGCAAGATAGTCCGTGTAGCCGCCGGTGTAGCGCCTGCCCTGCACGGCTGGACCTGCGTGGCTTTCCGCTCCGGATGCGGTGTCGAGATCAACCAGGTCAGTCGCCACGGCGTCCAGGAACCACCGGTCATGGCTTGCCATCAGCAGCGGCCCCCGCAGGGTGCGCAGCTCGGCTGCCAGGAAGGAGACGGCGTCGTCGTCCAGGTGGTTCGTGGGTTCATCCAGAAGGAGCGCAGCGGGCCGCTCCAGCAACAGGGCCGCGATGGCCAGACGGCGCCGCTGGCCGCCGGACAGGCTGCGGGCGGACCGGTTCCGATCCAGCCCGCCCAGGCCCAGGCCGACGAGGACTTCGCTGATGCGGGCGTCCAGGGACCACAGACCGCACTCTTCGGCCTCTCGAAGCGTGGTGTCATAGGCGTCGGCAACTGCCCCGCCGTACGGCGCCGTGGCGAGCTGGGCGGACAGCTGTTCCAGGAGTGGTTCCAGCCCGCGCACGGGAGCGACGGCGGCTTCCAGCACGTCGTTCAACGTTGCCCCGGGTGCCGGCACCAGCTCCTGCCGCAAAAGGCCCAGGGAAGCCGGGCGGGCCACGGAGCCGGCGTCCGGGGCGAGCAGTCCCGCGGCGATGAGCAACAGCGTGGATTTCCCCGACCCGTTCTCCCCGATCAGGCCGGTGCGGCTGCCCCCGGACACGGAAAATGAAACGTCGGTGAGCACGCGGCGGCCCGGGTAGCCGAAGCTGACGCCATCAAGGCGCAGGTGGCTGCCGCGGCCGGCTGGCACGGCGGTGTGGGACTGTACGGGGGAATGGGACTGCACGGGGTAAGCTGCCGGGGAATCGGCGGGGGAAGAAGCGGTGCTGACATCGGTGCGGCGGAATGCGGCCATGGTGGTTCCTGGTGTCCTGGAAACTGCCGCCCGCCGGGCATATCGGGCACCGTGACCGGCCTGCACTGACGCAGGGGGTCCGGGGCCGGCCTCGGGCGGGCGCGGATCAATCAGGAAAGCAGCATGGTTCCGATGCTAGTTTCTTCCCGTCCCCACGGCAACAAGGATCAGCTGCCACCGCCGGAGGGTGCGGCTCACTCTCCTGAGGGGTCCGGCACCGGCATTCCCCGGCCGGCTAGGACGGAGCGGTACGCGTACGCGGTCAGCCTGCCCTCGCTGAAGGCCTGTTCCACGGCGTCGAAGGACCGCGGTCCCGGCTCGTCGCTGTAGGGGAAGTGGATCAGCTCGGCAACCAGTTCCCATTCCTCTGCGATGCTGTCGATGAGATCGTCCGGGGTTTCATCTGGGCCCGGTCCGCCGCCGAGCACGGTCCAGGAGTCCCCGGGAACGCGGTAACCCTCCAGCCGGTCAAGGTCAGCGACAAGTTCTTCCAATGATGCGTATTCGGTCTGCGCCTCGGGGGGAACCGAGCCATCCGCCGTCGCCAGCTGGCTGACAAATCCGGTTTCCAAGGGGTATACGGAAGTGGGGACGGGCTCACCCTCCTCCAGGTAGGCGGGAAGCTGTGACGGCATCCAGTACCAGGCATCGCCCTGGTCGGCTCCGCCGGGCTGGCTTCGCTCGCTGATCCAGCCGCGGGCCGTGAGCAGTTCCTCGCCCTCGTCGCTGACGAAGGTGGGGGTGTTGCCGAAGAGCAGATTCGTTTCGTGCTCGCTGCGGCGGGCCTGCTTCTTCTTGGCTGCCGCCTTCTTGCGGGGTTTGGACTTGGGCACGGAATACTCCTTGGAAAGAACTGGTCGGGGGACGGCTGGCGAAGGACGTGTGGGCGCAGACCGGCGGTACCAATTCTAGTGGGCGGGAGCATCCGGCCCGAAGCGCCGCCGGGAAACCCGGGGCGCGACGCCGGACTAGAAGCCCGAGCCGCCCTCAACGGCCATGTTGGAGAAGCGGGAGTAATGGCCCTGGAAGCCCACGGTGATGGTCTTGGTGGGACCGTTACGGTGCTTGGCCACAATCACGTCAGCCTCGCCGGCGCGCGGGGATTCCTTGTCGTAGATGTCCTCGCGGTGGAGCAGGATCACCATGTCGGCGTCCTGCTCGATGGAGCCGGATTCACGAAGATCCGAAATCATGGGCTTCTTGTCGGTTCGCTGCTCCGAACCGCGGTTCAGCTGCGACAGGGCGATAACGGGGACTTCAAGTTCCTTGGCCAGCAGTTTCAGGGCACGGGAGAACTCGGAGACTTCCTGCTGGCGCGATTCCACTTTTTTTCCGGAGGACATCAGCTGGAGGTAGTCGAGGACCACGAGTTTTAGGTCGTGCCGCTGTTTCAGCCGCCGGCACTTGGCCCGGATTTCCATCAGGGACATGTTGGGGCTGTCATCAATGAACAGCGGCGCCTCGTTCATGCGGCCCATGGTGGTGGCAATCCTGCCCCACTGCTCATCCTTGATGGTTCCCTTGCGCAAGTCCTGCAGCGCAATGGTGGCCTCGGCGGAGAGCAGGCGCATGGCAATCTCGTTGCGGCCCATTTCCAGCGAGAAGAAGACGGTGGTCATGTTGTTCTTGATGGCGGCCGAGCGGGCGAAGTCCAGGGCGAAGGTTGATTTACCAACTGCAGGCCGCGCGGCGATCACGATCATCTGTCCGGGGTGGAGCCCCTGCGTCAATTCATCGAGTTCGTAGAATCCGGTGGGCACGCCGGTCATGCCCTCGCCCTTGTGCTGGGCAGCTTCGATTTCATCAACGGTGCCCTCGATGATGTCCTTCAGGGGCACATAGTCCTCGGCGGTGCGGCGCTCCGCGACGGCGAACACCTCGGCCTGGGCGGCGTTGACAATGTCGTCCACCTCCATGCCGTCGCCTGAGTAACCCAGCTGCACGATCTTGGTGCCCGCGTCCACCAGGCGCCGCAGGACGGCGCGCTCCCGGACAATTTCGGCGTAGAAGCCGGCGTTGGCAGCCGTGGGCACGGATTGGATGAGCGTGTGGAGATAGGCGGGCCCGCCGATGCGGCTGATTTCGCCGCGCTTGGTCAGCTCATCGGAGATGGTGACGGCGTCAGCGGGCTCACCGCGGCCGTACAAGTCGATAATGGCTTCGAAAATCGATTCGTGCGCCGGGCGGTAGAAGTCGACGCCGCGGAGAACCTCCACTACGTCGGCGATGGCGTCCTTGGAGAGCATCATGCCGCCCAGGACCGACTGCTCGGCAACCAAGTCCTGCGGCGGTGTGCGCGCGAAGTCGGAGCTGGAGCTCGATGCCGGTGCGTCAGTATGCATGAGCGACACTGTGTAACCCTTTCCCAAGGTACTGCTGTGGTGCGATCCCTGCCAGGTGGCAGCTGATTCAGGTCTATCCCGCCGCGGTGACACTTTGGCGTGCGGCGGCCGCCGGTGTGGAATGGCGCCGTCCCAGCGGTGGCAAGGACTCGATCAGAAGGGATTCCCCCGCAACCGTAGCCCTCAAACCCCCTGCTCCCAAACGAGTTATCCACAGCCCTTGTGGAGAAGGTGTGCATAACTGGGCGTGTCTTGTGCACAGGTTGGGCATAAGGGTGTGGATAAACTATTCATTTTTGAGCAAATACCGCTCTGACTAGGGGAAACGTTCGTCCACACCTGTGCATAGAGAGTATTTTTTCTCAACATTCACCCCATACTTGCAGGTTGACAGATGGCCGGAATGCACATACGGGCCGTGGTTATCCCCGGTTTCAGCCGATTTCCACAGTCGATATCCACAGTTGATATCCACAGTTGATATCCACAGCCGGTCCCAGGACGCAAAAGCGCCCTCCGCCACTAGGGCGGAGGGCGCTCGGCACACGCCTGACGGCGTGCTGGTGGCCGTGCTAGCTGGCTACGACGTTGAGGTCGATGACAGCAGCTACGTCGTCGTGCAGACGAACGTTGGCCTGGAAGGAACCAACCGACTTGATGTGAGTCGGCAGTTCAACCTTGCGCTTGTCGATGGTGCCGAGGCCGGCAGCCTCGACAGCAGCAGCAACATCGGCGGCCTTGACCGTACCGAAGAGGCGACCGGACTCGCCGGCCTTGACGGCCAGCGTGACCGGCTTGGCGGAGAGTGCAGCGGCCTGCTTCTGAGCATCTTCCAAGGAAGCGTGCTCGCGGGCGGCGCGGGCAGCCTTGATGGACTCAACCTGCTTCTCGCCACCCTTCGTCCAGGTCAGAGCGAAGCCACGGGGCAGAAGGAAGTTACGTGCGTAACCATCCTTTACCTCAATGACGTCGCCGGCAGCGCCGAGACCGGTTACTTCGTGGGTCAGAATGAGCTTTGCCATGAGTTAGGTTCCTTTCCTTAGCCGCGGCCAGCGCCGGAGTACGGCAGGAGAGCAACTTCACGGGCATTCTTGATTGCCTGTGCAATTTTGCGCTGTTCCTGCACGGTTACGCCAGTTACGCGACGGGCGCGGATCTTTCCGCGGTCGGAAATGAACTTGCGCAGCAATGCTACGTCCTTGTAGTCGATGACAGTGATGTCAGCGGCCTTCAAGGGATTGGACTTTGGTTTGGGCTTGCGAAGTTCAGCCTTAGCCATCGTGGAGCTCCTTATGTCTAGTGGAGCCCGTGGATCATTCCACGGGATGGGCTCGACGGCGAATGCCGTCTGAGGTTGCGCCCGGGGGCGCAGGAGTGAAGGGAGGCACGTTCCCCGAAAGGGGATGCGCCGCTCTTCGGTGGAGATTTAGAAGGGCGGATCGTTGGAGTCCGGTCCGTTGCCCCAGCCGCCGGCGTTGCCGCCGCCTGCGGGAGCGCCCCAGGGATCTTCGGCCGGTGCAGCCTGTTGCTGCTGCTGGCCTCCGCCCCATGCAGGGTTGGAATTGCCGCCGAAGCCGCTGTTTCCGGAGTTTCCGCTGTTACCGCCAAAGCCGCCGCCACCGCCGCCGGAGCGCTGGGTGCGGGTGACCTTCGCGGAAGCGTACCGAAGCGAGGGGCCGATTTCGTCGACCTCAAGCTCCATAACGGTGCGCTTTTCGCCTTCTTTGGTTTCATACGAACGCGACTTCAGGCGGCCCTGGCAAACAACACGCGTCCCCTTGGTCAGGGATTCGGCCACGTTCTCAGCGGCTTCGCGCCAGACAGATGCACGGAGGAACAGCGTTTCGCCGTCCTTCCAGTCATTTGACGTGCGGTCGAAGGTCCGCGGAGTCGAGGCAATGGTGAAGTTAGCCACTGCCGAACCTGACGGCGTGAACCGGAGTTCCGGATCATTCGTTAGGTTGCCGACGACGGTAATAGTTGTCTCGCCTGCCATGTTGCCTCCTGATTTCGGTTTGGTTTGCAGAAATTACTCTGCGGAAACCTTTGCAGCTTCAGCCTTAGCGGCCTTCTTGGCATCCTTCTTCGAGATCTTCTGCTCTTCCGGGCGGATGATCTTGGTGCGCATGATGGTCTCGTTGAGGCTCAGCTGGCGGTCAAGCTCAGCGGCAGCTGCAGGCGTCGCGGTGAAGTTAACCACTGCGTAGATGCCTTCAGCCTTCTTCTGGATTTCGTAGGCGAGGCGGCGACGGCCCCAGATGTCGACCTTGTCGATGGTTCCACCATCGTTGCGGACAACATTGAGGAACTTGTCGAGCGAAGGCTCGACTGTACGCTCTTCTACCTCGGGGTCGATGATAACCATCAGTTCATAAGCACGCATTTGTGAACCCACCTCCTTTGGGCTATACGGTCACGGCATTTCCGTAACAGGAGGTTCTTTTGCGTTGTCATCCCGCCGGATCTGGGTGACCAGGCAGCGGGAAAGCCGTCAGCATTGCCGACAGCACAGACTTAGCTAGTCTACCGGACGCCGGAAGGTGCTCGGGACGTGGTAGTCCCGGACATCGGCAGGTTTCCGGCCGGGCATCACCCGGTAAAGAACACTTCGCTCACCCGGGACAGGTGGAAGGGGTCCTGCACGCCGGCCATTTCGCGGGCCGAATGCATGGACAGCAGCGGAATGCCGACGTCGACTGTCCGGATCCCCAGCCGGGTGGCGGTCAGCGGCCCAATGGTGGAGCCGCAGGGCATGGAGTTGTGCGAAACGAACTCCTGGTACGGAATGCCGGCCTGCCGGCACAACCCGGCCCAGCGCGCCGCGCCGGGAGCGTCTGTGGTGTACCGCTGATTGGCGTTGATCTTGAGCAGCGGCCCACCGTTGAGCACGGGATGGTTGGCGGGGTCGTGGCGCTCGGCGTAGTTCGGGTGCACGGCGTGGCCGGCGTCGGCGGAAATGCAGAACGAACCCGCGAAGGCCCGCTGCCGGTCCAGCGCGGATCCGCCCAGCCCGCCGGAAATCCGGTTCAGCACATCCTCGAGGAACGGCCCGGCGGCGCCGGAGCGGCTGCCGCTGCCCACCTCCTCGTGGTCGAAGGCAGCCAGCACCGCGATCGACCCGTCCGTCTTGGTTTGGGCTGCGGCAATCAGCGCCGTGAGACCGGCATGCACCGAGGACAGGTTATCCAGCCGGCCGGACGCGAAAAATTCGCTGTCGGCGCCGAAGGTGCGGGGTTCCTGCGTATCCGCCGCCACGATGTCATATCCGCCGACCTGGTCCGCTGACAGACCGGCACGTGCGGCCAGCAGCTCCAGCAGGTCAGCGGCGGAGGGATCCCCGAGCCCCCACACCGGGTTCATGTGCTGCTGCTTGTCGAGTTTTAGTCCTTCATTGACGGACCGGTCCAGATGGATGGCCAGCTGCGGAAAACGCATCAGCGGCCCGGTTTCCACCAGGTGTTCCTCGCCGTCCAGTGTGACAAGACGCCCGGCAAGCTGCAGCTCGCGGTCCAGCCAGGAGTTGAGCAGGGGCCCGCCGTAAACCTCGACGCCGGCCTGGAGCCAGCCCAGCCGGCCGGTGGTGGGGCGCGGCTTGAGTTTGAAGGACGGCGAGTCGGTGTGCGTGCCCAGGATTGAGAACCCTGTTCCGGATCCGGCTCCCTGCGGAACAATCCACGCAATCAGGGCTCCGTCCCGGACGACGAGGTATTTTCCGGGCTCCGCCGGCCAGTCCAGGCTTTCGTCGAGTTCGGTGAATCCGGCGGCGGCGAGGCGGCGCGCGCCCTCGCGGGCCGCGTGGAAGCTGGAGGGTGAGGCGCTGACGAAGGCGCCGAGGTCGTGAATGTGATCCATTGCATCAGGCATACTCCGATTCAACCAGAGCCTGCTCTGCGCGCGTAATGGCTGCCCGAAACCGTGGAGCGCCAACGGATTAAACACAAGAACTCCCCGCTGTGGAGGAGTTCCGTGCCCTGAAAGGAATCCGGAGACAGACGCGGCGGCCGTTCTTCCGCCGCCTCCGTCCCCGAAGAGTGTGCCCCTAGACGTCGCGGCGTTTGGCCACGAGCAGGGAGATGATGAGCAGCGCCACGGCCCAGGCCGCCATGACAAGGCCGCCTTCCAGCGGATTGAGCTGCCCGGCGGTCTCGGCCGGGAACATCAGCATTCGATCCCCGGCGTTGGTGGGCAGGAAGCGGGCGGCATCAGGAATCCAGTCAGCGAGCCCCTGAATGAGGTTCACGATAATGACGGGAAAGACGAAGAACAGTCCGATGGCCGTCACGACGCCACCGGCGGTGTTGCGCAGGAGCGTGCCGATGGCCATGGAGATCACGGCAATGAACGCCAGATAGGTTCCGGTGTTCAGGATGGAGCGCAGTACGCCCTCGTCAGTCAGCGCAAAGTCCAGATCTTCGGCACCGAGGATTGGCTGAGCAATGAAGTAGGAGATGAACGCCGCGCCGGCACCGAGGATAAACGCGATCAGGGCAATGACCAGGTTCTTGGCCAGCAGGGCAGGGATCCGGGTGGGCACGGCAACCATGGTGGACCGGATCATGCCGGTGCCCCACTCCGAGGCGATCAGGACAACCGCCAGCGAGGCGATGAGCAGCTGGCCGAAGATGTATCCACTGGCAGGTGCCATCAGCGCCTGTTCACGAAGCATCTCCATGCCGCCGCCCATCTGGGCCTGCATCTCAGGAGAAGCATCCGCCATGAAGTCGACCGACACTGCTATCTGCCAGGCATAGAGGGCGCTGAGCCCCACCATGACAATGAGGGTGATGGCCAGGAGGATCACGGTGGAGGGAACGGTGGTGACCTTGATCCATTCCGAACGCAGAATTCGTCCGAAACTCAGGCCCGAGCCGTCCCGGCTCCGGGTGGGAGCCGGTGTTGGTGCTGTCTGGATGCTCATGCTGACTTTCCTCCGCCGCTGGTCAAGGTGGCCTCGGCTGCGGGGGCCGGTGCCTGGGGCTGTTCGATGGCCTGTGACTGGTATTCGACCTGGTCCCGGGTCAGCTCCATGTACGCCTCTTCAAGCGAGGACTGGCGGGGAGTCAGTTCATAGATCAGGATCTGCCGGGCCAGGGCGGCCTCGGCAATGCTGCGTGGTTCCCGGCCGGTAATTTCCAGCAGGTCCGGTTCCAGCTGTGTAAACGAGGTTTCCCGGTTCTCGAGTGCCCGGCGCAGTTCCTCCGGCTGGTCCGTGCGCACAAGCGTGCGGATCTTGTCCTGCCCGGCAATAATCTCTCTGATCGGTGCGTCTGCAATGATCCGGCCCCGCCCAATCACGATCAGGTGGTCCGCAGTGACGGCCATTTCGCTCATCAGGTGCGAGGAGAGGAAAACGGTGCGTCCCTCCGATGCCAGGCCCTTGGCCAGATTGCGGACCCAGAGGACCCCCTCCGGATCCAGTCCGTTAACCGGTTCGTCGAAAATCAGCGTCTGAGGGTCCCCCAGAAGTGCGACGGCGATACCCAGCCGCTGCCCCATGCCCAGGGAGAATCCGCCGACCCGCCGCTTCGCCACGGGACCCAGCCCGGTCAGTTCGATGACCTCGTTGACCCGCTTGTTGGAGATGCCGTGGGTGGCGGCGAGCGCGCGCAGGTGGTTGTACGCAGAGCGCTTGGTGTGCACGGCCTTTGCATCGAGCAGTGCACCGACTTCATGCAGGGGTGCCTTGTGCTGTTTGTAGGGTTTTCCGTTGACAGTGACGGCACCGCCTGTGGGCCGGTCCAGGCCCACGATCATGCGCATGGTGGTTGATTTGCCGGCGCCGTTTGGGCCAAGAAAGCCGGTGACCTTGCCCGGCTGGACAGTAAAGGAAACGTCGTCAACGGCAATTTTGGCGCCGTAGCGTTTCGAGAGGCCGTGTGCCTCGATCATGGTGATCCTTACATTTGGGCGGACGTAAAAGCTGGGGGACTTCCTCCACCCTAGGGGAGAGCACGATCGAAGACACCGTCCCAGAGGATGAGTTCGGTACTTTTCCGGGTCCTCCCCCAGGATGACTCAGGGAGGACCCTGACTCTGTTCAGGCGTGCGCCGCCACGGTCTCTATCCAGGCGTGCGCCGCCACGGTCCGACGTAGTCAGATGTCCCGCTTCTTAAGAACGACGACGGCGCCTGCCAGCAGCACCACGGCCCAGCCCGCAAGAATGAGACCACCTTCGGCCTGGTTGAATGCCTCCGGGGCAACCCGGGTGGCCACCAGTGCCGAAGAGGCACTGCTGGGCAGGAAGCGTTCGGCGTCCACCACCCAATCCGCCAGGCCTGAAAGCAGCCCGGTAATAATTGGCAGCACAAAAAGCGCTCCCACCAGGGTCACCACTCCCCCGGCCGTGCTGCGCAGCAGGGCACCGATGGCCACGCCCATGACCGCGATCAGTGCCAGCACCGTGCCGGTATTGATGATGGAGGGCAGCACCCCCTCCGCATCCAGCCCGAAATCCAGACCGGACCCGGACAGTATCGGCTGCGCCACCAAATAAGTGACGAAGGCTGCCAGGACGCCCAGGATGAAGGAAATGACCGCAATCACGAGGGTCTTGGCCAGCAGCGCCGGCGTGCGGGTGGGTACGGCCACCATGGTGGAGCGGATCATGCCGGTGGTGTACTCGGATCCAATCAGCACCACCGCCAGCGAGGCGATCAGCAGCTGGCCGAAGGGCAGCCCGGATGCCGGGATGTCGTGGGCCAGGCTCTGCGCTGATGTGCCGAAACCTCCGGGCGGGCCAGCCGCCGGGTCATTCACCAGCTGTACCGTTCCCCAGGCAACCAGGGCGCCGAGCCCAACCATCACCGCGAAGCTCACTGCCAGCAGGATGACGGTGGAGGGCACGGTGGCGGTCTTGATCAATTCGGAGCGCAGCACGCGCGGAAAGGTGATCCGGCGGGATCCGGAAGTGCGGGGCTCCTGCGCGGCGGGGGCTGCTGCTGCACTCATGCCTGTTGTCCTTCCTCGGCCGGGAGGGAATCGGATGACGGGTTGATGTGGCGTGACTGGTACTCGACCTCTCCGCCGGTCAACTCCATGTAGGCGTCCTCCAAGGAGACCTGCTGCGGGGTGAGTTCCGTCAGGAGGATTCCACGGGAACTTGCTGTTTCCGCAATGCTCCTGGACGTCAGGCCCAGAATCTCCAGCTGATCCGCCGCCGGTCGGCGCACTTCCACTCCGGGCGAGCCGACGGCGGCAGCCAAGCCGGCAGCGTCGTCGGTGCGCACCAGGACACGCTCCTGCTGGCTCCCGGCCAGCACATCCCCGATGGGGGCATCGGCCAGGATCCGGCCGCGGCCGATCACGATCAGGTGATCGGCGGTCACCGCCATCTCGCTCATCAGGTGGGAGGAGATGAAGACGGTACGGCCTTCAGCTGCCAGTCCCCGGACCAGGAAGCGTACCCATTTCACGCCTTCCGGATCCAGTCCATTGACGGGCTCATCCAGGATCAGGGTGTGCGGGTCCCCCAGCAGTGCGACGGCGATGCCCAGCCGCTGCCCCATGCCCAGCGAATACCCGCCGACCCGTTTCCGCGCCGCCGATCCAAGGCCCGTGAGTTCGATGACCTCGTTGACGCGGGCGGAGGAAATGCCTTCGGTGGCGGCGAGAGCCCGTAGATGGTTGTAGGCAGTGCGTTTGGGGTGGACTGCCTTCGCCTCCAGCAGGGCACCCACCTCGTGCAGGGGGGACCGGTGCCCGGCATACGGCTTACCGTTGACCGTCACCGTTCCGCCGGTGGGATGGTCCAGCCCAACAATCATCCTCATGGTCGTTGATTTTCCGGCACCGTTCGGTCCAAGGAATCCGGTGACCTTGCCCGGCGGGACCGAAAAGGTAACGCCGTCGACGGCGGTCTTCTCGCCAAAGCGCTTGGTGAGTTCGCGTGCCTCAATCATGGTGTGTCCTCACACTTGGTGTCTCCATCTTGGGGCCTGGGGTTCCTAGCGGGAACTCACCGACTCAAACTTCCGCACGGCAAGCGGAACAAAAATGAGCAGCATCACCACCGATCCGATCAGCACGGTGGCCACCGCATGCTGCATGGGCCAGGTGTCGGGAACCGGTGTGTTGCCAAGGTTGCCGAACAACTCCCGGGCCGCCTGGACCAGCGCGGAAACCGGGTTCCATTCAGCGAAGATCCGCAGCGGGGTTGGCAGGGTGGAGCTCTGCACAAACGCATTGGAAATGAAGGTGATGGGAAACAGGATCATGAAGGAGGCATTGTTGATCGTTTCCGGTGTCCGGACCGTCATGCCGAGCAGGGCCATGACCCAGCTGAAGGCGTAGGAGAAAAGCAGCAGCAGTCCAACCGCCGCCAGGAAGGAGGAGAAGGAGGTGTTGACCCGCCAGCCCACCAGCAGTCCCGTTGCCATCATGATGAGCATGGAGATGGCGTTGAGCACCAGGTCGGAGTTGGTCCGCCCGATCAGCACCGCGGACGGACTCATCGGCAGGGTTCGGAACCGGTCCACAATGCCTTCCTTGAGGTCCTGCGCCATGGCTGCGCCGGAAAACGTGGATCCGAAGACCACTGTCTGGGCAAAGATGCCGGCCATGAGGTACTGCGTGTAGTCTGTCCCGGCCACGGAGATCGATCCTCCGTAAACCTGGCTGAACAGCAGCACAAACATGATGGGCTGCAAGACCGCGAAGATAATCATGTCCGGAGACCGCTTGATCTTGATCAGGTTTCGCCAGGTAACGGTCCAGCCGTCCCCGGCCCAGTTGGCTGCGGCTGACTTTCCTCCGGTCCCCGCAGCGGGCAGCCGGGTGGTTGCGGCGGTCATCGGCGGACTCCTTCCTTGTCTTCTGCGCCTTCGGTGGCTCCGGTTGCCGGATCCTCCTCGGCGGGGCGGCCGGTCAGCTGCAGGAACACGTCATCGAGGGTTGGACGGCGGATGCCGGCGTCGTGCAGCTCTATCCCGCGCGCCTGCAGGTCCGCCAGGACGAGCTGCAGCGAGGCCGGTCCGTTCTGGACGGTGACTTCCAGCGTGCGGCCGTCATCCGCGGTGTGCGGCTCGCCCGAACCGTGGCGGGCAAGGATCTCCTGCGCCGCCCCGGCGTCGTTTCCGTCCACCAGGGCCACGGCCACGCTGTGGCCGCCAATCAGGGACTTCAGCTGGTCCGAGGTGCCTTCGGCGATGACGGCCCCGCGGTCGATGACCGCCACGGTGTCCGCCAGCTGGTCGGCTTCCTCCAGGTACTGCGTGGTCAGCAGCAGCGTGGTGCCTCCGGCCACCAGGCCCTTGATCACCTGCCACAGGGCGAGTCGGCTGCGCGGGTCAAGGCCGGTGGTCGGCTCGTCGAGGAACAGTACCCGGGGGCTGTTAACCAGCGCACCGGCCAGGTCCAGGCGCCGGCGCATGCCGCCGGAATATCCCTTGACCGGCCGGTTTCCGGCCTCGGTCAGCTCAAACATGTCAATGAGCTCGGCGGCCCGGGCACGGGCCTGCCGGTCCGGGAGGTGGTACAGCCGGCCCACCATCCGCAGGTTTTCAGTACCGGTCAGGTTCTCGTCCACCGCAGCATACTGGCCGGAAACACCAATGATCCGGCGGACTTCCTTGGGGCTGTCCAGCACGTCGATGCCGTCAATGGTCAGGACACCGGCGTCGGGCTTGATGAGGGTGGTCAGGACCTTCACGGCCGTGGTTTTTCCGGCCCCGTTCGGACCCAGCAGGGCCATGACGGTGCCTTCGGGAACAGAAATATTCAGGCCGTCCAGTGCGTGAACCGGCCCGGACTTGGATTTGTAGACTTTGCTGACTCCGCGCGCCTCGATCAGCGGCGAGCCGGAACCGCGGTTTTGGGCAGGAGGGCTTGGTGAATTAAACATTGGTCGAAGATAGACCCGCCACCGCCGCCCCGGTAGCCCCATTGCGGACACATCCGGTCCGCTGGTTTTTCATCCACCGCCAGCGCGCGGCCGTGCCCGCCTCCCGCTGCCCCGGCGGCCCCGCTGCCCGGCGGCGAAGCGGCACCCAGGAAGCGGCCCGGAACTCCGGCGGCTAGGAAGCCGCCTCGGAGACCTTTTTCTGTTCGGCTGCGGCAGGGGCCACCAGGATGGACAGCAGCATGGCCGCTCCCACGAGCAGGAGCGCGTTGCGGACACCCCAGAGTTCGCCCACGAAACCCAGCACCGGCGGACCCACAAAGAACGCCGTGTAGCCAATGGTTGACACCACCGAGACGCGGCTGGCCGCGTGGGCCGGGTCCTCGCCTGCGGCGGACATTCCCATGGGGAACCCCAGGGCCGCACCGATCCCCCACAGGACCGCTCCAATGCCGGCCAGCACCAGATTGGGCGCCAGGACAAAGAGGAGCAGCCCCACCAGTGAGGCGCTCATGCAGATCCGCAGGGCCGGGACCCGTCCCAGCCGGTCGATCAAACGGCCTCCCATCCAGCGGGTGGCGGTCATGGCCGCGACGAAGACGCCGAACATGATGGCGCCCGCGGATTCGCTGGCTCCCAGCCCGTCAACGGTGGCCTTTGCCACCCAGTCATTGGCTGCGCCCTCGGTCAGGGCCGCGCCCAGGACCACGACGCCGATCAGCAGCGTGCGTCCCTCCTTCCACGCGGCGAACCGCGACCGGGGAGCGGTGGCGGCTGCGCCGTCGCCGTGCACCGGGACCGGGTCGGGCAGGAAATTGCGCGGCACTGCCAGCACCAGCCCCGCGGCGACCACCACGATGCCCAGCAGGTGCAGGGACAGGGAGATTCCCAGCGCGGAGAGCACCGCGCCGAGCATGGCGCCCACAAAGGCGCCACCGCTGAAGGCCGCGTGGAACTTGGGCATCACGGTGCGTCCGAGGTGCCGTTCCACTTCCGCGCCTTCCAGGTTCATGGCCACGTCCCAGAGGCCAATGCCGGCGCCGAACAGCAGCAGGCCGCCGGCTGCCAGCGGGATGTTGGGCCAGAACAGGGATGCGGCAATGATCAGCGATGCGGCCGACGCCGCCAGCCCGCCGGCGCGCACGGCACCGGCGGTGCCGATCCGCAGGGCGATGGATCCGGCCAGCGGCAGCGAACACACGGATCCGACGGCCGAAAACAGCAGCAGGATCCCGACCCCGGCGGCACCAATGCCGAGGGATTCGGCGGCCGCCGGGATCCGGGCGGCCCAACTGGCGAAAATGAGGCCGTTGAGGCCAAAAACCACGAAGACGGATATCAGGGCACGGTCCAGGGAGGTCTTCACGCCTATAGTGTGCAGGGGTTGGCGCCGCAAAGGGAAACCGGGTCTTCTCATACAGCCCCGCAGGGCGAAACAACCCGGGGTCTACCGGGCGCGGACCACACGCTTTTCATCCCAGACCGGGGTCTCGGATTCGTAGACCTTTCCGTCCGAGCCGAACACCAGGAACCGGTCGAAGCTGCGGGCGAACCAGCGGTCGTGGGTCACGGCCAGCACGGTGCCTTCAAAGGCGTCGATGGCCTTTTCCAGGGCCTCGGCCGAGTGCAGGTCCAGGTTGTCGGTCGGTTCATCGAGCAGCAGCAGCGTGGCGCCGGAGAGTTCCAGGAGCAGGATCTGCAGCCGGGCCTGCTGCCCGCCGGACAACGAATCGTATTTCTGCTCCGAGGAGGCCGCCAGCCCGTAACGGTCCAGGGCTCCGGCCGCGGCCTCGCGGCCAAGGCCTGAGCGGTGGTCATCACCGCGGTGCAGGATGTCCAGCAGGGTTTTGCCCAGCAGGTCCGGGCGCATCATGGTCTGCGCGAAGAAGCCGGGCCGGATCCTGGCGCCGAGCTTCACCGATCCCTCGTGCGGGACCGGCACGATCTCCACCTCGGACACCGGTTCGTGTTCCTTCTCCGGATCGGTGCCGCCGGCTGCCAGCAGCCGCAGGAAGTGGGACTTGCCGGAACCGTTGGAGCCGAGCACACCCACCCGGTCGCCGAACCAGATTTCGGTGCTAAAGGGCTTCATGAGGCCGGTCAGTTCCAGCTTCTGCGCGACGACGGCGCGCTTGGCTGTCCGTCCGCCGCGCAGCCGCATCTTCACGTTCTGTTCGATGGGCAGCGCTTCGGGCGGGCCCGCCTCGAGGAACTTCGCCAGCCGGGTCTGGGCGGCCTGGTAGCGGTTGGCCATGTCGGAGCGGAAGGCCGCCTTGTTCTTGTACATGTTGACGAGTTCCTTGAGCTTCAGGTGCTCCTCGTCCCAGCGGCGGCGCAGTTCCTCGAACCGGGCATTGCGGTCCTCGCGTGCCGTGACGTAGCTGCTGAAACCCCCGCCGTGGATCCAGGCGGAGGCGCCGTTGATGCCCGGCTCCAGGGTGACGATGCGGGTGGCGGCGTTATCCAGCAGCTCCCGGTCGTGGCTGACGAACAGCACCGACTTCTTGGATTCGGCCAGTTTGGCTTCCAGCCAGCGCTTTCCGGGAACGTCCAGGTAGTTGTCCGGTTCATCGAGCAGCAGCAGCTCGTCGGGGCCGGAGAACAGTGCCTCCAGGACCAGGCGCTTCTGCTCTCCGCCGGAAAGGGTGGAGGCCCTGCGGTACTGGGCCCGGTCAAAGGGCATGCCGAGCGCGGCCATGGTGACTTCGTCCCAGACTGTCTCCTGCTCGTAGCCGCCGGCATCGCCCCAGTCCGCGATGGCCGTGGCGTAGCGCATCTGGGTGGGTTCGTCGTCGTGCTCCATCATGGCCAGTTCAGCCTCGTCCACGGCCTTGGCGGCGGCCGCGAGCGCGGGCGGAGCAGCCGAAACCAGGAGGTCACGGACAGTGCTGTCATCGCGGACCTGGCCCACAAACTGCCGCATGATGCCCATGGTTCCGGACTTGGACACCGTGCCTTCATCGGCCTTGATGTCCTCCGCGATAATCCGCAGCAGCGTGGTCTTTCCGGTGCCGTTGGGGCCGATCAGGGCAGTCTTGTGCCCGTCCCCCACCTTGAAGCTGACGCCGTTGAGCAGCTGCCGGCCGTCGGAGAGGAAGTAGTCAATGTTGGATACGTCGAGGTGAGCCACGCTCCCATCCTCCCATCCGGTGGCCTGCCGCCGCATGCCGGGCCCGCATGGACAGGGGCCGCCGCCATCTGCCTACGATGAAGATCCGCACTAGGTCCAACCATCAGGAGCACCCGTGATCTTCATAACCGTCAAATTCAACGTCAAGCCGGAATGGACAGACCGCTGGCCCGAGCTGACCGCCGATTTCACCGCCGCAACCCGTGCCGAGCCCGGCAACCTGTGGTTCGACTGGTCCCGCAGCCTGGAAAACCCCAACGAGTTTGTCCTGGTTGAGGCCTTCAAGGACGACGCCGCTGCCGCCCATGTCCAGAGCGACCACTTCCAGCAGGCCATGAAGGACATGGTGCAGGCACTGGTGGAGACGCCCAAGATCATCAACACGACGATCGACGGTGAGGACTGGTCTCGGATGGGTGAACTCACCGTCGAATAGTCCGCACGCCGGTCTACACGGACACGAGCCGGGGCAGCCTGCCGCCGGGCTGCCCCGGCTGTCCGGGCTGCCCCGGCTGTCCGGGTTGCCCCGGCTGTCCGGGTTTCCGGGCAGCTCCTACTTGGTGTCCGGGGTGTACCCGGCGCGGGTCAGGATTCGCCGCAGATCCACCACCGTCTGCTCGTCTATGTCTTTCCCCCGGGGCGGCTCCAGAAAATCCGTCTGGCCGGCGAGGGTGACCTCGTATTTGCCGTTGTGCTCCCGGGTCGTGTCGGCCACCGCATCCAGCAGGGACACCACGTCCTTCCACTCAATGTTTGAGCTCGTGGGATGCCGCAGGATCCGGTCCAGGGTGTCCCGGTGGTGATTGTTCAGGTGCTCGGTCATGGCAAACCTCCTGTTCCCAGTTCCCCACGGCCCGGCCGGGAGCGCAAGGGATTGAGCCGTGCCTCCCCTGCCCGGGTGCTCAGTTGCCGGCGGAACGGGTCAGCCGTGCGGACACCCGCGCCGGCACGAGATGCGCCACGTGGCCTGCCATCGTGCGGGCACCGGCCTCGATCACCAAACCCCACGCCGCCATCACGAGGAAGGTCCAGGGAACCGGTCCGGCGGCGCCAAGATCCACTCCCCGCCCGCCGCCGGCAAACGTCTGGCCGGTAACGAGGACGCTGAGAATGGACACGGCCGCCCCGGCAAGCCCAAAGGCCGCCGGCAGGGTCAGCCAGGAGGAAAACCGGGCAAGAACCTGGGGCTGGCGGTTCCGCGCCAGGTACCACGCCACGGATGCCGCCGCCGCCAGCAGGAGGCTCAGGACCCCGGCCGCAGCGCTGGCCCACGCCGGCAGGTCCCCGATGGAACCCGGAAGGTTCGCGGCAGCGGGCAGCCCGTGCTCACTCACGGCGGACAGATGACCCAGCCCGTACGCCCAGCCCGCCGCGGTGGGCAGCCACAGCGGCGAAGCAAAGGCCACGGCCACGCCGCCCTTCACCAGCCCTGTGACCAGCAGAGCGGTTCCGGCCACGGCCGTATAAGCCAGGTAATGGCCGCCCGCAACCCGCAGCCCGGTGCGGATTCCCGGCAGGAACTGTTCGATCCGCGTTATCCAGCGCGGCGCGGTTCCGGTTCCGTTTTTCCGCCCCGCCCAGGTGGCCAGGGTGCCCATCAGCACGGCACCGGCCACCAGGCCCGGTGAAGCCGCGGTCAGGAACATGGCGCCGGCCTCGGTGTCCTCGCGCAGTGACATCAGCAGGCTCATGAGCACGGACACCGCGGCCAGGCCCAGACCGGTCAGCGCCGAATACAGCCAGCGGTGCCACTCCGAAGCCAACCCTTCCCTGCGTTCGGCCCGGCGGCCCCGCCGCCACAGTGCAGTGAGCGCAACCGCTGTCAGGAGCAGGGGAAGGGCACCGACCCAGATGCTGACCAGCGGGGCCGGAAGGTTGGCATACCCGGCGGCGGATATCGTCAAAACAGGTGTTCCGCCCAGGGCCATGGCGGCGAGGAAAAACGGATAGATCAGCAGCGCCGAGGGGCCGTCAAGCCTGGCGCCCATGGTTCCGGCGGAATCATTCATGCCGTTCAGCGCTCCGGTGCCGCCCAGGAAGAACCCCAGGACCAGGAGAGCCATGGTCACCAGCGCGGCCCCCAGGGTCAAGCCATAGGCAATCAGCGCCGACTGCAGCGCCAGCCACCACTGCGGGTGCCGGCGGCCGGGCTCGGCAGGCAGATCAAGGGTCTCCGGGTTCCCCGAAAACCCGTTGTCCTGGTTTTCCATGTTGTCCATTCCCCCTGCAGAGCCTGAGCGCCTTGCGTCGGACTTAAAGATACAAGCTCCCGCGCTCCATCCCCTGCGAGGGTCCACGGCTGTGGCCGCGGTTAAGTTCCCGGGCCGAGATCCGGAACTGCCAGTCCGTGGTCACGCCGCAGTGCCAGTTCCGCCGCGTGGCGCCCTCCCATGCCATGAACGCCGGGGCCGGGCGGAGTGGAGGCCGAGCACAGGTACACCCCCGGCAGCGGCGTCCGCCAGGGATTCAGCGCGGGTATGGGCCGCGCCGCCATCTGCCACAGGTTTACTGCCCCTCCCCCGAAGTCTCCGCCCACATAATTTTCGTTGTAGCGCTCCAGGTCCGCCGCCGTCGTTCCCTGGGAGCGTACGACGACGTCCCGGAAGCCGGGTGCAAAACGCTCGATTTGTGCGGTGACCGCTTCGGTCATATCCCGGGTTGATCCGGCCGGAACGTGACAGTAGGTCCACAGGACGTGGCGGCCCGCCGGTGCGCGGGAGGAATCAAAACTGCTGGGCTGGGACAGCAGGACGTAGGGCCGGTCCGGGTGCCGCCCGGCGGCCACCTGTGCCTCCGCCCGGGCCAGCTCGGCGCGGGTGCCGCCCAGGTGCACGGTGCCCGCCCGGTGGACTTCAGCATTGGCCCACGGCACCGGACCGGAAAGGATGAAGTCCACTTTGCAGGCGGCATTGCCGTAACGGAAGTGCTCCAGCGCCCGAGCATAGGGGCGCGGCAGGTCCGGACCGGCCAGATCCAGGAGGGTGGCCGGGGAAACGTCGAGCAGCACGGTCCTGGAATCGCGCACTTCCTTCAGCGATGCCACCCGGTGTCCGGTCACAAGTTCCCCGCCATGTGCCTGCAGGTCCAGAACCATGGCATCCGCGATGGCCTGCGAGCCGCCCTCCGGGATGGGCCAGCCCACGGTGTGCGCCAGCAGTGACAGCAGCAGGCCGCCGCCGGCCGAAGGCAGCGACGGCATGCGGCCCACGGGGTGCGCGGCCACTCCGGTCAGGAGCGCCGGGGCCTTTTCTCCGCTGAACCGCCGGTTCCACAGCCGGGTGCCCTGCTCCAGGGCGGCGCGGCCAAAGGCGAGCGCTGCCGCCGGCTCGCGGTACCCGCGCACCAGCGGCGACATGAGCAGCTTTGTGATGTCTTCGCTGCGCTCCGTCAGGGGCAGCATCAGGCGGCGGAAGGCCCCGCCGTCGGCCCCCAGCTCCGCGGCCGTGCGGTCCAAATCCCGGTAGGCCAGGCCGGCGTCCCCGCCGTCGAGGGGATGGGCGTAGGAAATGTCCGGAACGGTGAGCCGGATCCGGTCCGCCAAGCCAAATTCGCGGAAAAAGGGCGAGGCCAGGGCCATGGGGTGAACCGCTGAACAGACGTCGTACCGGTGGCCCGGTTCAAGCAGTTCCTTGGTCCGGCTCCCGCCGCCTGCCGTGGGTCCTGCTTCGAACACCCGCACCGACAGCCCGGCGCGGGCCATGATCACCGCCGCGGCCAGCCCGTTGGGCCCGGCTCCGACCACTGAAACGTCAGTCATGGGTTTCCTGCTTTCTGTGCCGCGCTTTTGTTGCCGCCCGAGCGGATGCGGGCGGAGCGGAAACCGCCCGCCCGCATCCTGTGCCCGAGCCGGAACCGGTCCGGTGCATGGTCAAAGGGGCCGCCCTGCGGGTCGTCGACATCAAGCCGGCGGACCGGATCTCCGGCGGGGAAAAGAATGTCGCTGATGACCCGGCTCATGAGCCAGGCGGTGGCCGCCATGTGTCCGGCCACCGCCCAGGCATAGTACGCCGCGTCAATGTTGTTCCGGGGTTCTCCCCCGGAGGTCACCGCCCCCAGGTACATCCATACCGCCCACCAGTGCATCACCTCAAAGAACTGCCACACCAGGAAGTCGGTCCACCGGGGCCGGGCGAGGGCCACGAGCGGGATAAGCCACAGGACAAACTGGGGTGAATAGACCTTGTTGGTGAGCACGAAGGCCGCCACGATCAGGAACGCCAGCTGCGCCAGCCGGGGCCGGCGGGGTGCCGCAAGTGCCAGCACGGCGATGCCGGCGCACGCCGCGGCAAACAGGAAGTAGGCCCAGAAATTGATGAACTCCGGTCCGGCCTCCGCACGGCCGATCCGTCCGGCCATGATGTTCCAGACGTACCATCCCGAAGAGAACCCCGCCGGACGGTCCCCGGTGAAGTCCAGGAAGAACTTCCAGCCGGTGAAATCGAAGATCATGAACGGAACGTTCACCGCCAGCCACGCCGCGGCCGCCCCGCCGAACGCCTGGAACGCCGGGCGCAGGCGCATCGTGCGGAGGGCGAGGACCAGCACCGCTCCCAGGATCAGCACCGGGTACAGCTTCAGCGCCGTGCCAAGGCCCAGGCAGACTCCGGCCAGGACGGGCCTGCTGCGGGCAAAGGCCAGCATGCCCAGCGCAGCCAGGAGCACGGCCCAGACGTCCCAGTTGATGAACACGGAAAGGATCATGGCCGGGGCCAGCGCCACCATGGCGGCGTCCCACGGCCGCCGGTTGGTCATCCGCAGCGTTGCGGTGACGGTTGCGATCCAGGCCAGCACCGCGAGGGCGGCGTTAATGTCGAAATAGGCCAGCGCACGCTCCGGCGTGACACCATCGCCCGGAACGAACAGGGCAACGGCTCCGGCGAGCAGTCCCAGCAGCACCGGGTACTCAAACGCGTAGCCCGGCGTCAGGAAGGGAAACACGCCGTCTGCCAGCCCCCGCTCGTCGAACAGCACGGGCCAGTCCGAATAGCAGGCCTGATAGAAGTGGCCCGGTGTGCTCCAGCCATTGGCCCGGCACGGATTTTTCACCAGCACCGCCAGCAGGGCGGCCACGGTGGTGAGCAGAATCAGCACCCGTTCCACGGTGAAGAACCCGGGGGTGACAATTCCCGGCGACGTGTGCCGTCCCAGGGGACCGCCGATGCCCTCGGTCAGGGTCTTGAGCAGCGGATCGTTGCGGCTGGGCACCACTATTCGCAGCGGCCGGCGCCTGGGCTTGGGCTCCATGACTACCAGTATGCCGCCGGTGCCTGCCGCGCGCTGCCGAGCCGCGCGGCTAGCGGGCCTGGTCCCTCCGGACGCGCTGAACCGACCGGACCACGACGAGGATGAAAACTCCCAGGAAAAGGGCCACTGCGGCAGGAACGCCGACAGCCGGCGGGATGGGCGTATTCCACGCGAGGATCAGCAGCGCGGCAACCAGGATTACCGTCATTCCGGGTTTGCGTTTCATACCTCGAAACTAACACGGGCATTATTCCGCCTTTTGGTTCACCGTGATCCCGGGGTTCGGGACCATCCGGGGATGGGACCTCAGGCCCCCGTCCTTCCGGGCTTGTGATGCCACACACATAACCGCGGGTTTGAGGCCGTAGACTGGGCCGGTCCTGCCGCGTCCGGAGCGGCACGGGAAAATTTTTGTCTTCAAAGGAGAACCGTGGCAAAGAACCCCATTCGGGTCGCAATCGTCGGTGTCGGAAACTGTGCAGCTTCCCTGGTCCAGGGCGTCCAGTACTACCGGGACGCCGACCCGGAGTTGACCGTTCCCGGCCTCATGCACGTCAAGTTCGGCGACTACCACGTCAATGACGTGCAGTTCGTGGCGGCCTTCGACGTCGACGGCAAAAAGGTTGGACTCGATCTGGCCGAGGCGATTGGCGCCAGCGAGAACAACACCATCAAAATTGCCGACGTCCCGGAAACGGGTGTCCTGGTGCAGCGCGGCCATACCCTCGACGGCCTGGGCAAGTACTACCGGGAAACCATCGTGGAATCCGATGCCGAACCGGTGGACATGGTCGCCGCACTGCGGGACAACAAAGTTGACGTCATGGTCTGCTACCTGCCCGTCGGCTCCGAGCAGGCAGCCAAGTTCTATGCCCAGTGCGCCATCGACGCCGGGGTCGGTTTTGTCAACGCCCTGCCGGTGTTCATTGCCGGCACCAAGGAATGGGCGGACAAGTTCACGGCCGCCGGAGTTCCCATCATCGGCGACGACATCAAGAGCCAGATCGGCGCCACCATCACGCACCGGGTGATGGCCAAGCTGTTCGAGGACCGCGGTGTCATCCTGGACCGCACCTATCAGCTCAATGTCGGCGGAAACATGGACTTCAAGAACATGCTCGAGCGCGAGCGGCTGGAGTCCAAGAAGATTTCCAAAACCCAGGCCGTCACCTCCAACACGTCAGCTGACCTGAAGGCCGACGACGTCCACATCGGTCCCTCGGACTACGTGGCGTGGCTGGATGACCGCAAGTGGGCCTTTGTCCGGTTGGAGGGCCGCAACTTCGGCGATGCTCCGGTGTCGCTGGAATACAAGCTCGAGGTCTGGGACTCCCCCAACTCCGCAGGCGTCATTATCGACGCCATCCGTGCCGCCAAAATCGCGCTGGACCGCGGCATCGGCGGTCCCATCCTCTCGGCGTCGAGCTATTTCATGAAGAGCCCGCCGGAGCAGTACAACGATGACATTGCCAAGGAAAAGGTGGAGCAGTTCATCCGCGGCGAGGTCGAGCGCTAACCGCTCCCGCCCCTCCGCCCCCTCCGGGGCCTTCGGGCCCGCCGAGATGGCAGCAGGTGTCCTTCCCAGTGCCGGGAAGGACACCTGCTGCCATTTCGCGTGCGGTTCGTTCGGGTGCGGCGGAGAGGCGTGCCTAAGAGAGCCCCTGCGGCGTGCCGTCCGCCGTGACGTCCATCCGCAGGGCCGCCGGCACCTTGGGCAACCCGGGCATGGTCATCACCGCTCCGGTGAGCGCGACCACGAAGCCGGCCCCGGTCTTGAGGATCAGGTCCCGCACGTGCAGCGTGAATCCGGTCGGAGCGCCAAGCAGGGAGGCGTCATCCGAGAACGAGTACTGGGTCTTTGCCATGCAGACCGGCAGCCCGTCCCATCCCCCGGCCTTGATCTCCTCCAACCGGCGCAGCGCCGGGAGGGAGAATTCGACGTCGTCGGCCCCGTAAATTTCCCTGGCCACGGTGCGGATTTTTTCCTCCACCGGCAGATCCAGCGGATACAGGTACCGGAAGTCTCCGGGTTTTTCCAGGGCGGCCAGGACCAGAGCGGCCAGGGCGTCTCCGCCATCCCCGCCGCCGCCCGCGGCCCACACATCAGCGGCGGCTGCCGCCACGCCCCCGGCGGCGCACCAGTCCAGCAGCCACTCAATCTCCCCGGGAGTGTCGGTGCTGAAGACGTTCACGGCCACCACCGGCTCGAGGCCAAATTTGCGGATGTTCGCAATATGCCGGCGCAGGTTGGCGGTGCCCGCCTCCAGCGCTTCCGGATTGGCCTTGCCCAGCTCATCCCTGGGCACGCCGCCGTGCATCTTCAGCGCCCTGATGGTGGCCACCAGCACGACGGCGTCAGGCGCCACGTCAGCTGCCCGCGACGTGATGTCCATGTACTTTTCGGCTCCCAGGTCAGCACCAAAACCCGCCTCGGTGACCACCACGTCGGCAACGGTGCGCGCCAGCTCCGTGGCGATGACTGAGTTGCAGCCGTGGGCAATGTTGGCGAACGGGCCACCGTGGATCAGGGCCGGCGTGCCGGCAAGGGTCTGCACCAGGTTCGGCTTGACCGCATCCTTCAGCAGCAGCGCCAGGGCACCCTCCACGCCGAGGTCCCGCACCGTCACGGGCTTGCGGTTGTAGGTGTACCCCACGGTGATCCGGGCCAGCCGTTCCTTCAGGTCGGCCAGATCCCGGGCCAGGCAGAACACGGCCATGATTTCCGATGCCACCGTGATGTCAAAGCCGTCCTGGCGCGGGGTGCCCTCCGCGGGTCCGCCCAGGCCGATCACGATGTTGCGCAGCGATCGGTCATTCATGTCCATCACCCGCCGGAAGATGATCCGGCGCGGGTCGATGCCCAGTTCGTTGCCCTGGTGGATGTGGTTGTCCAGCAGGGCAGTCAGGGCGTTGTTGGCCGTGGTAATGGCGTGAAAGTCCCCGGTGAAGTGCAGGTTGATGTCTTCCATCGGCACCACTTGGGAGTAGCCGCCGCCGGTGGCTCCGCCCTTCAGGCCCAGGACCGGACCCAGTGACGGCTCGCGCAGGGCGATGACCGTGCTGGCTCCCGCCTTTGCCAGCGCATCCCCCAGCCCCACGGTGACGGTGGACTTCCCCTCACCGGCCGGGGTGGGGCTCATGGCGGTTACCAGCACCACCTGCCCGAGGGTGCTCCGGGGCGGCACCAGCAGCGGGTCGATCTTGGCTTTGTAACGGCCGTACAGTTCCAGGGCCGCTTCGGGAATGCCGGCGGCCCGGGCAACATCGGTCACGGGCTTCATCACCGCCCGGCGGGAGATTTCCAAGTCACTGGAGATGTCAGCGGCAGCGCGCATCTATGCGGTCCTTCCGGTACCCGTCCTACGGTGCTCCACCGGCACTGGTGGAATACCGTCCAAGCTATCAGCGGACGGACTGCGCGGAGAACTGTCGTGCGGCCTGCAGGTAGCTTCGGGCGGTAAGCGATGCGGTGCGCTTCCAGCCGAAGGCCGCGGCGTGTTCGGCGGCGCCGTAGCCCAGCGCCCGCCGCAGCCCGGCGTCGTCGTACAGTTTTTCCAGTTCGGCGGACCACCGGCCGGCGTCGTGCCCGTCCACCAGCAGCCCGGTCCGGCCGTGCCCAACAGCCTTGGGCAGCCCACCGACGTTAGCCGCCAGGACGGGTGTTCCGCAGGCCTGCGCTTCCAGGGCGACCAGTCCGAAGGACTCGCTGAAGGACGGCACCGCCACCACGTCGGCTGCACGGAACCATTCAGCCAGCCCGGGGGCATCCACCGGCGGATGCAGCGACACCTGGGCGTGCAGGCCCAGGGAATCGACCAGCGGCTGCAGGTCAAGGACCTCGGACCCGCTGCCGGCGCCAAGGATGCTGATCTTCAGCGGAATATCCGGACGGCGCGCATGCAGTTCAGCCGCAGCCCGGACCAGCACCTGCGGTCCCTTCATACGCTGGATGCGCCCGGCGAAGACCACGTGGAAAACCTCCGGGGGCACGCCAAGGCGGGCACGGGCGGCATCGGGATTCCGGCTGGAGAAAATCTGCAGGTCCACGCCCGGAGCCACAACGTCAACCTCGAGGGGATCGGCTCCGTACAGGGTTTCCAGCTCGTCTGCCTCGGTGCTGGTATTGGCGATGAGCCGGGTGGCACCGTCCACAATCTCCTGTTCCCCGTCAATCCGCACCCCGGGTTCTGGCGTCTCCCCGGGCTGGAGCCGCAGGTTCTTCACCCGCGCCATGGTGTGCATGGTGTGGACCAGGGGCAGGTCCCAGGCCCGGGCAACGGCCAGTCCGGCCATTCCGGACACCCAGTAGTGCGAATGGATAACGTCGAAGCGGCGGCCGCCGGACAAGGGGTGGACGTCAGTGACGCCGGAGGCCAGATCCGCGGCGAGTCCGGGCAGCGCCTCCTTGGCAATCCTGCGGCGCGGCCCGGCACTGACATGCCGGACGGTCACGCCGGGGGCAAGCTCCACCACGGGCTTCTGATGCGGGTCGGAGGCACGCGTGAAAATTTCCACTTCCACTCCGGACCGGGCCAGTTCAACGGCCACCGAGCGGACGTAGACGTTCATTCCGCCGGCATCGCCGGAGCCCGGCTGCTCCAGGGGTGACGTATGCAGCGAGAGCATGGCCACGCGCTTTACCTGAAGCAACAGCACTCCCTTCTTGGCCGGCTGCAGTTTGGATCCCTTACGACTTTATAACGCCTCGGGGCAGAGCATGGTTTCCGGGGCCGGTTGCCCTGATCACCTCTGCGGCGGCACGCCAAAGGGAGTTCGCGCAGTACAGCGCGAACTCCCCCGGTTTTGTTCCCGGACACAGCCCTCTGACTTGCCGTCGTGCTTCCCGTCTTACTTGATGGACGAGGTGTAGCGGACCAGCAGGTGACGTTCCGGTCCGTTCAAGGCACTGTCCAGCCGGGCCTGGTGAACGGCGTCGGCGCGGGCGAAGGATGCACGCAGGCGGTTGAGGCCGGCCGCCAGCTTCCGCCAGGATGAGGGTGGTTTCACCGGGACGGGACGGGGCGACGGCGGGTGGTCCGGCTGAGCGGAAGCCAGCGCTGGCGCTGGGGTCTGCGGCAGTCCGGATGCTTCACGGGGAGGTGACAGGGGCAGGTTAAAAGAGCGCACGATAAACTCCGAAAGAAAGGGGCGCACCTGTTTTTGGGTGCACGAAAGTAAGAGAAGGGAATAGTAAACAATCCCGGGAAAAGCGGAGGGGGAACCGGCAGGAATTACGGCTGAATTGTCCCTTTAGGCGCGGCAAATAAGGCTGTAATTACCCGCGGTGAAATTTAAGCGGGTAATTGCCGAAGCGTGCCGGACTTGAAAAGGAATGCCGAGGGTATGCCGGATGGCCCCTGCCGCCGTGGCCCGGTTCCCGCCCGGCCAGGAAGCCGGTGCACTGAAGACTGCCGGAGAACCGCTGTGTGATTCCGGAGTGCTTCAGGGGTGTCGGGGAACGGTGGGGCAGCGCGGAACGGCGTCAGTCACCGGATGTGGGCCGCGAAGCGGCGCCGGGCGAGGCTACCCGCGGCCGCCAAGGCCGCGGGCAATCCCGGAACGCCAACCTGCTGCATCCGGCCGTCGGGCCATGCCCGTCATCCGCAGTCCGGACCGGAGAACCGGCCGTGCAGTCGAAGGGATGGACGTGCCGGCCTGCGGGCAGGCAACCGTCGCGGCAGTGAGGAATACGTGGTTGTTCAAAACCCCACCTCCCTTTCCAGAGTGCGTGGACTTGCGGACAAGCCGGCGTGCGGGACGCAGGTCCGGCTAAGAATGTCCGGACTGTGATGCCCGGAGGTTTTTCATTGGCTGGTGTGGCCCTGCCGACTGGAAACTAGCCCGGATGAAACCCGGCCACAGGAAAAAGATACAACAGGAATCACCTCCATGCCAAGCATTTCGGTGAAACTATTTAAAATACTTTTCTACTAATAGTTCCAGCGCACTATCGCCGGCGTGTGCTTATCCCAGCCCAGTGTGCAGACTGCAGCCGTGCCGAGGACAAAGTGCCGTCCCTGATCGGCGGGGAGCCCAAGCCAGCGGGCGGCCAGGATCCGCAGGAAGTGGCCGTGCGCCACGAGGAGGACTTTTTCCACGGGGACGGCCTCCGGATCGCGGTCCATCGGAGTTCCGCAGCCGGCCTGCACCAGGGAGACAATGCGGTCAGCGCGCTCGGCCACCTGGTCAAGGGTCTCTCCGTTGGGGACGCCGTCGTTCCAGATGATGTAGCCGGGGTTTTCCGCGCGGACCTGGGTGCTCTTGCGGCCCTCGTTGTCTCCGTAGTCCCACTCATGGGCGTGCGGAAGGATCCGCGGGTTGGGGTGGCCCACCAACTCGGCCGTTCGCCGCGCACGGATCAGCGGTGAGGACAGCACCAGGTCGAAATCGACCTGTCCAATTTTTTCCTTCGCTGCGATGGCCTGGGCTTCACCTTCGGCGGTGAGCGGAATGTCCGTCAGGCCGGTGTAGTTTCCCTCGCGGGACCATTCCGTTTCGCCGTGGCGCAGCAGCCACAGACGAGGGAGCCGGGTTCCTGCCGGCGTTGTATCGGGAACCGCCGGACCGAAGTCCTCAGCGTCACTCATTTACTTCCTTCCGGTGGTGTGGACGGGTTGTCGTCCGCCTCCATTTTGTCACCGCGGTGAGGGATGGCTTCATCTGCAGGGTTGGCGGGGATGTCCGCGCTGCCGGATTTCTCCCGGCTTTCGGGCTGGTCGGCCCACCAGCTGTGCAGCAGGGCCGCCGCTTCGGCTTCGGTGGATGGACCGTTTTCCATGCGTTCCTCCAGCAGGAACCGGTACGCGCGGCCAACCACCGGGCCCGGGCGGATATCCAGCAGCGCCATGATGGCTTCTCCGTCCAGGTCCGGGCGGATGGCGGCCAGCTCCTCCTGCTCGGCCAGTGCGGTGATCCGCGCCTCGAGGTCGTCATAGGCGAAGGCCAGGCGTTCGGCCTTGCGGCGGTTCCGGGTGGTGACGTCGGAGCGGGTCAGCCGGTGCAGCCGCTGCAGCAGGGGTCCGGCGTCGTTGACGTAGCGGCGGACGGCGGAATCCGTCCAGCCGGCGTCTCCGTAGCCGTAGAAGCGCATGTGCAGCTCCACCAGGCGGGACACCGCTTTGACCGTGTCATTGTCAAAGCGCAGGGCCTTCATCCGTTTGGCCGTGAGCTTGGACCCGACGGCGTCGTGGTGCAGGAAGCTCACGGACCCGTTGGCTTCAAAACGGCGGGTGGCGGGCTTTCCGACGTCGTGCATCAGCGCAGCGAACCGCAGGACAAAGTCCGGAGCCGGGACATCGCCGTCGGCTCCGGTCTCATGGCCGCAGGCCTGCCGCAGCACCGTCAGCGAGTGCTGGTACACGTCCTTATGCCGGTGGTGCTCATCTATTTCGAGTTTCAGCGCGGACACCTCGGGAAGGACGTGCTCCGCGATGCCGCTTTCCACCAGCAGGTCAATGCCGGTCCAGGGCGCCTTGCCGTTGATCAGCTTCACGAGTTCATCGCGCACCCGCTCGGCGGAAATGATCGTGATCCGCCCGGCCATGTCCTTCATGGCGTCGAAGACCTCCGGTGCCACATCCACTTCCAGCTGGGATGCGAAGCGGGCGGCGCGCATCATGCGCAGCGGATCGTCGGAAAAGGATGTCGACGGCGCCCCGGGGGTGCGGACAAGTCCAGCCTGAAGGTCCTTCAGGCCTCCGAAGGGATCCACCAGTTCAAGGGAAGGCAGCCGCAGCGCCATCGCGTTCATGGTGAAGTCACGGCGGAAGAGATCATCTTCGAGCTTGTCCCCGAACGCCACCTCGGGCTTCCGGGACTCCGGGTCGTACGCGTCCGCGCGGTACGTGGTGACCTCAATCTGGAAGCCGTCCTTGCGCATGCCGATGGTGCCGAAGGCGCGGCCGATTTCCCAGTACGTGTCGCACCAGCGGCGGATGATGCTGATGATGTCATCCGGGCGGGCATTCGTGGTGAAGTCCAGGTCCGGCGACACCCGGCCAAGGAAAAGATCGCGCACGGGACCGCCAACAAGGGAGAGCTCGAAGCCGGCGTCCCGGAACAGGGCTCCGAGGTCAGCGACGACGGGGGGCAGGGGGGTCTTCAGGGCCGAACTATCAAAAAGGTGCGCCATAGTGCTTTAAGCCTGCCAGATAAAAGGTCCCGGCACGCACAGCGGACCCCCGCCGGGGTCCGGACACGCCGGGCTTTGCCGCGTCCTCTCCGGCCCGCCCCGTGACAGTCATCATCCCCGGACAAAGATCGTTAGAGTGGTCCTATGGCCCATCCCGTACCGAGCGCACCCAAGCGAACCCCATTGACGGCGTCAATGGGCGGCGCCGGCGCGCATCCGGTGCATGCCTCGCTTCCCACTGTGGAAGAGGTTTCCGCGGGCGGCATTGTGGTGGATTCCTCTTCTCCGGACCTGCCGGTGGCGATCATTGCCCGGCTCAACCGCGGCGGCAGGCTTGAATGGTGCCTGCCCAAGGGCCATCCCGAGAATGAGGAAGACAGCCGGGAAGCAGCCATCCGGGAGATCGCCGAGGAAACCGGCATTGACGGCCGGATCCTGACCGCACTGGGAAGCATTGACTATTGGTTCACCGTCAGCGGCCACCGCGTGCACAAGACGGTGCACCATTTCCTCTTGGCAGCCACCGGCGGGCACCTCACCATCGAGAACGATCCGGACCACGAGGCTGTGGACGTTGCCTGGGTTCCCCTCGCGGAACTGGGCAAACGGCTCTCCTTTCCGAACGAGCGGCGGATTGCCGATCTCGCCCGGGAAATCCTTCCCCGTTACCTCTAGCTTCCGCCTCCCCGCGGAGCCAGCCGGTTTAATCACTGCCCGGTTGAAGTGAGAGCATAGGGACACGATGGCCGAAAACACTATTGCTCCCAGCACTGCGCGCTCAAGCGCCGTCATGGCAGCCGGAACCCTCCTTTCCCGTGTCCTTGGCCTTGTCCGGACCGCACTGTTGGCTGTTGCCATTGGCAACACCGGCTTGGTGTCGGACATCTTCAGTTCCTCGAACGTGCTGCCGAACTTCATCTATCTGCTCCTCGCCGGCGGCATCTTCAATGCCGTGCTGGTCCCGCAGATTATTAAGGCCAGCAAGCGGCCGGACCGCGGGCGGGAGTTCGTCTCCGCCATCATGACCCTGAGCCTGCTGGGGCTGGCCGTCGTGGCGCTGGCGGCAACCCTTGCCGCGCCCTGGATCCTGCCGGTGGTGACACAGCTGACGGAGGACCAGCTCCCGCTGGCCACAACGTTTGCCTATTGGTTGTTCCCGCAGATCTTCTTCTACGGCGCGTACGCCGTGATCGGCCAGACGCTCAACGCCAACGGCCGCTTCGGGGCGTACATGTGGGCGCCGGTGGTCAATAACATTGTTGCCATTGCCGGCATTGTGCTGTTCATCGTGCTGATCGGCCGCCAGGAAACGAACAGCTTCTCGCCGGATAACTGGACCACGTCCGCCACCGTCCTGTTGGCCGGAAGCACCACGCTGGGCATTGTGCTGCAGGCCGCCGTGCTGCTCATCCCCCTGCGGAAGCTCAACCTGGGGCTGCGGCCCACGCTGCGGATGCGCGGGATCGGCCTGCGGCAGACCGGCAAAGTGGCCAAGTGGACCATCATCACCATGCTGGTGGGCAACGGCGCCTACATTGTCTACACGAACGTGGCCACCATTGCCTCGGCCGCCCGCCCCGCTTATGCCGCAATGAATCCGCCCGAAGTCATTGCGGGGCAGCTGAACCTTGAGACGGCGTCCATGTTCTACATGATTCCGCACTCCGTCATCACGCTGTCACTGGCCACGGTGCTGTTCAACCAGATGTCCCAGGCCTTCACGGAGAAAAACCTGGACGCCGTACGGGCTGCCGTCTCTTCCGGCCTGCGCGCCATCGGGGTGGCGACGGTTTTCTGCTCCGCGGTCCTTGTGGTGCTGGCCGGGCCCATCAGCATGTGGCTCAGCGGCGGTTCCACGGCCTCCGCCGCCGTCCAGGGCCAGGTCCTGGTGCTGCTGTCGGTCAGTGCTCCCTTCCTCAGCGCCACCTTCCTGATGAACCGCGCCTTTTACGCGGATGAAGACGGAAAAACGCCCATGATCATGCAGATCATCCTCTCCGTCTTCGGCGTTGCCCTGGCGCTGGGTGCCGCAGCCCTGCCGCCCAACCGCATTATTTTCGGCCTGGCCGTCGCCTATTCCCTGGGCAACGTGGCGGGCGTGTTGATCAGCCACATCTTCCTGACCCGGAAACTGGGTCATTACGGTGCGGGCAGAATCTTCGATGTGCATGTTCGCATCACGGTTGCCGCCCTGGGCTGCGCCGTCGCCGGATCCGCGGCGCTGGGGCTGCTGGGCGGTTACTCCGCTGACGGATTCGCCTGGCAGTCGCTGCTCGGCTCGCTGGTCACCCTGCTGATCTGCGGCTCGCTGATGGCCGTGTCGTACTACTTCATGCTGCGCGCCCTGAAAGTCCGGGAACTGGATGCGTTCCTCGCTCCGATCCTCGCCAAGGTCCGCCGCCAGGGCAGCTAACCGCGTCACCGGAACCAGAACCGGGCAAGCTGCGGTTTCTGCGTAACAGGCACGCGGGCGCCGACTCAGGGTTTGGCATTGGGCGCAGGTAGCATGGGTAATAAGGCATGCTATGGAGTCTCGTCGTTTAATTAGCAGCAGCCATCAGACCAGCAGCAAGTCAGTCCGCAGCACATTTAACGCACCAATTGCCGTTTCCATGGGAGGAACACGTGCCACAGCCGGTAGACGCAGGCTCAACCCTTGGGGGCCGCTACAAAGTGACCGCACAGGTTTTGGCCTCAGCGGAGAATGATCTGGTCCTCGACGGAGTGGACCAGGTACTGAACCGTGCCGTGAGTATCCTCCTCGCAGCACCCGAAAACACCGCCCAGGTCAGTGCCAGCGCCCGCGAGATTGCCACCGGCGAGCGGGCCAGCAACGTGCAGATCCTGGATCTCGGCGTCAGCGACGGCCGCACCTACCTCGTGACCAACAATGCCAACGCAGCGGACCTGCTTGACCTGGTCATTGAACGCGATGCGCCCTTTGTCGAGCCCTTTTTCACCGATACGCTCGGCTCCGAAATTTTCGGGATGCCCCGCTCCCGCGAGCCGGAAACCCAGGATGAGGACCGGTACGTTGACGAGCCCGTGGAACGCGCTCCCCGGAAACCGCTGATCTCCGGCCGCCCGCTCCCCAAACTGCCCAAGTTCGGCCGTGCAGGTGCCGCCGCCGGCGCCGGCGGGACCCTCACCGGTGCCGAGGAAGCGGCCGCAGCCCGCGACCTGGAGTTCGGAGACGCAGCGGACGCACCTGCCGAAGCAGCCACGGGGGCCGCCAACATGCCGCCGCCCCCCACCGCCAGGCCCCTCTCAGGCCAGGCAAAGGCGCCGGCCACCGGCCAAACCCCCAAAGTGTCACGCTGGACCGAAGACGACTATGTTTCGGACGCACCCGCCGGCACAAACACCGGGGAATCCGTTCCGCCCTCCCGCAGCGCCCAGGAAGAAGCCCCCGAGCGCCGGCCCTCAAACTTTCCCAAATCCGCCCTTGCCTCAAGTGCCGCCACCGGTGACGCCGGCAGCGGCAATGACGAAGATTACGAGACCTACGAGGATTACGACGACGACGACGAGGCCGGCGGCGGGCGCCGCACCATGGGCCGCGTCCTGGTGGGCGCGGTGCTGACCGTGGTCCTGGTGGCCGCCGTCGTCGTCGCCGCCAACACCCTGGGCAAGCTTGGCGGGGAAACTGCTGCGCCGGTCGCCGAGCCCACGCCAACGGTCAGCGCCCCCGCGGAGGCTCCCTCTTCAGACGCTCCCGCGCCGGCAGCGCCCGCAGCGGCGCCCATCGGGGTCAGCCGCCTGGTTCCGGAAAATCCCGGGCTCGACGCGGAAAACGACGGGGCGCTGCCCCAGATCCTGGACGGCAACCCGGCTACCTATTGGTCCAGCTACGTGTACGCCAACGACGCTTTCGGCGGCCTTGCGCCGAACCTGGCGCTCGTGGTCGAGCTGGAGGAGGAATCAGCCATCAACAAGATCGACATCAGCCAGCTCAACGGAACCGGCGGCAGTTTCTCGGTCCTCCTGAGCGATTCCCCAAGCCTGGACGGGGCCACCCCCGTGGCCGAGAGCGGTTTCACCGGTCCCACCACCAGCATCCAGGTCCCCAAGGTGGACGGCGAAGCGGCAACGGCCAAATACGTGATCGTGAACTTCACGCAGCTGCCGCGCCTGACCGGTGGCCTTCAGGCCCAGTACCCGTGGGGCCTGCGCATCGCGGAAATCGCAGTCTCATAGGATTACGGTCTCCGGCTCCCCGGAGCGGTGCCCTGCCGTGTCCGGCACGGCACCGTGCGGAATAAGCTGGAGCCCGTAACGGTTGTGCCCACTGATCCCGGAGTAACCAAACGGAATCCCGGTTGAGCGGGATTCACCAGGATTACCGCCGGATCGAGAGAGTTTTCAACAGGAAGAGGAACACCTAACCGTGAGCATCGAAACCCCAGCAGCCGCCGACGGCGTCCGCGACGTCATCATTGTCGGTTCCGGTCCGTCCGGTTACACCGCGGCTGTGTACACCGCCCGCGCCAACCTCAAGCCGCTGCTGATCGCCAGCTCCGTCACGGCCGGCGGTGAGCTGATGAACACCACCGATGTGGAGAACTTCCCCGGCTTCCCCGAAGGCGTCATGGGCCCGGACCTCATGGCCCAGTTCGAGAAGCAGGCTGCCCGCTTCGGCACCGAAATCCTGTTCGAGGATGTAACCGCCCTTGAGCTCGAAGGCGACATCAAGAAGGTGACCATCGGCACCGGTGAAACCTTCCTGGCCCGGTCCGTCATCATCTCCACCGGTTCGGCCTACCGTGAGCTGGGCCTGGAGGACGAAAAGCGTCTGTCCGGCCGCGGCGTCAGCTGGTGTGCCACCTGCGACGGCTTCTTCTTCAAGGGACAAGACATCGCCGTCATCGGCGGTGGCGATTCCGCCCTCGAGGAGGCCCTGTTCCTGACGAAGTTCGCCTCCACGGTGACCGTGGTCCACCGCCGCAACACGCTGCGCGCGTCCAAAATCATGCAGGACCGTGCCCTGTCCCACGAAAAGATCCGCTTTGTCTGGGATTCCGAGGTCGTGGGGATCCACGGCGAGGACAAGGTGACGGGCCTGCGCCTGCGCAGCACCGTTGACGGCGCCGAGTCCGACCTCGCGGTCACGGGCGTCTTTGTCGCCATCGGCAACGACCCGCGCACCGACCTCGTCAAGGACCAGCTGGAACTGACCAGCGAAGGCACCATCGCCGTCGCCGGCCGCACGTCCAAGACATCGCTGCCCGGCGTCTTTGCCGCCGGCGACGTTATCGACCCCACCTACCGCCAGGCGATCACCGCCTCGGGTTCGGGATGTGTGGCGGCCATCGACGTCGAGCACTATCTGGCCGATCTCGGCGATGCCGTCGAGACCGCCGCGGAAGTTCCCACGCCGCCGGCCGAAGCCGTTTCCGAACACGCAGCCCTCTAATTCCAGAACCTGTTAGGAGCACAACATGAGCAACGCAAAAGATGTAACCGACGCTTCCTTTGGCGCCGATGTCCTCACCGCCGACAAGCCGGTCATCGTGGATTTCTGGGCGGAATGGTGCGGCCCCTGCCGCATGCTGTCCCCCATCCTCGACGACATCGCGGCGCAGTACGCCGACAAGGTCGACGTGGTGAAGGTCAACGTTGATGACAACCCGGCCATCGCCGCCAAGTACGGCATCACGTCCATTCCCGCCGTTTATGTCTTCCAGGGCGGTGAGGTGGCCGCAACGTCCATCGGCGCCAAGCCCAAGCAGGTCCTGGAGCAGGAATTCGCGGCGTTCCTGAAGTAGAGACACACACCATGCACTCGGCAGGAGAAACCCTGCGGAGGATGGATGCCGGCCGGCACGTCGTATCGCTTCGCGAAGCGTTGCTGCGTGCCGGCATCTCCATGTCTTACCTGGCTCCGGACTCCGTTAACAACCCAACCCTTTTTGACGACCACGTCGACGCCGCCGTGCGCTCCTTCCAACAGAGCCGCGGACTGATTGTCGACGGCGTTGCCGGACCGGACACTCAGCGCGCCCTGGCGGACGCACAGTTCCGGTTTGGGGACCGCACGCTGGCGTTCGTTGAAGGCGAACCTCCGGCGCACGGTGATGATGTTGCCGAGCTCCAGCGCCACCTCTCCCACCTGGGTTTTTACTATGGCCACATCGACGGCGAATTCAGCGTGCGCACCCGGTATGCCGTGGCCGAACTGCAGCAGAATCTGGGAATCCCGGGCACCGGAGTCTGTGACGAGGCAACCATGCGGGCCATGTCCCGCGTCAACCGCGCCATCACGCCGAGCCAGGCCTTTGCCCTGCGTGATTACGAGCGGTTGGACCGCTCCACCGCGGCGCTGCGCGGACGCTTGATCGCGCTCGGCACCGGGATGTCGGAACTGGCCTCTCCCCACGCCGTCGAACGCCTGACGTCGGAGCCGCTGACGGAGGCCCTCGTCGCAGCGGACATCGGCCGGCGGGTGGAACGGATCCTGCACGAATTCGGCGCCCGGGTGGTCAGGCGTTCCTCCGTGTTCAACGCAGAGACGTCCCACGGGATGGAGCGCGACGGCGAACGGGTCCCCAGCCTTAACCTGGATCTCCACTGTGACTGGCTCAACCAGGAAGCAGCCTCCGGCATCGCAGCGTTTTACTGGGGCCTGCCGGGCACCGGCGAGGCACGTTCCCCCATTGGCCACCGTGCCGCCATTCTCCTGATGAAGGAACTGGCTGCGCGCACGGGATTGGACAGCCTGGGCGTCCACGGACGGACCTGGGACACCTTGAAGCTGCCCGGCATCCCCTCAGTGGGCTTGGACCTGGGATACCTGAGTAACCGCGGCGACGCGGAGCGGCTCGCTGATCCGGTGTTTCGGCAGACTGTGGCCGATGCGATCGTCATCGGCATCCAGCGCCTCTACCTGCTCGAGGAAGAAGACCAGCCAACGGGCACTCTTGCCCTGGACGACGTCATTCGTTTCAACCCCGTGGAGGAGCCGGAGGAACGGCGCGTAGCCGGACTCTAGCCATACCCCAACCAACAACAGCGGCGGCGGCATCTCCTACGGGAGGTGCCGCCGCCGCTGTTTCACGTGCACCGTATTTGTTCCCGGGAACACCAATTAGGCATTCGCGCGCAGCTCCGCACTACTTGTCTTTTCCAGCACCCAAGGACCGCGCTAGGTGTCCTGCCGAGAGTTACCGGCAGTAGAACCAGTAGCTGTTACGCGTGCCCCTGAGCAGGCACTTTCCTAGCCTGAACTGGTCGATTCGGACACCAAAGTCTAGCCAGAGGCTGCGGAGCATCAGGGCAGCAATCATCTGCCGTGCTCCGGGCCCAGGTTTGAATTTCCTGCCACTGCCCTAACCAGCGGCATATGCCCCTGCCCACCGGCAGGGCCCCGGTCGGCACCTTCGTGTGGGTCATCCACACGATGGATGACCATTTTTTCTTTGACCAGACAAGGGGGGTCCGGCTGTGACTCTGCAAGAAGCACCTTTCCATTTGCCGGAAACTGCCGTTAACACCATTTCCCGCCTGAAGGGCCTGGACGCCGCTGAAGCCGCACCGCCGGCTGCTCCCGGCTTCAACTTCGACGTAGCCGTTGTCGGCATGGGGTACGTCGGGCTTCCGACGTCCCTGGCATTCCGGGAAGCCGGGTACCGGGTCCTTGGACTCGATGTCAGCGAACAGCGGCTGCAGATCATCAGGGACCGCCGGGCGGACCTCCTGGAGGGCGACCGCGACCGGCTGGAACGTGCGCTTGAGGACCCCGCATTCGCGCTGACGTCCGATTCCACCCTCCTTGCCTCCGCCGCCGCCGTCGTCATCGCCGTGCCCACCCCAGTGGACAGCTACCTGGTGCCGGACCTTTCCATCCTGCGCAGCGCCTGCGCCAGCGTCGTAGCCCATGCCGTGCCGGGCCAGCTCCTGGTGCTGACGTCCACGAGCTACGTGGGCAGTACCCGGGACCTCCTGGCACAGCCCCTGGAGGAACGGGGGCTGCGCACGGGAACCGACGTGCATGTGGCCTTCAGCCCCGAGCGCATCAACCCCGGCGTCAGCGACTTCAGTCAGGAGGAGGTTCCCCGGGTGGTGGGCGGTATTACTGCAGCCTGCGGCCACCGCGCCGAACTGCTGCTGGGCAAGTACGTTCCCAAGGTTCATTTGGTTCCCACCGCGGAGGCAGCGGAAATGACCAAACTGCTGGAGAACACCTTCCGGGCCGTGAACATCGCGCTGGCCAATGAGTTTGCTGACATCTGCGGTGCCCTGGGCATTTCCGTCATGGACGTCATCGATGCCGCGGACACGAAACCGTTTGGCTTCATGCGCTTCACTCCTGGCCCCGGTGTGGGCGGCCACTGCATTCCCTGCGATCCGCATTACCTGCTCTGGCAGCTGCGCAGCAACCGGCTGCATGCACCTGTCATCGAACAGGCCATGCAGGACATTGCGGCACGGCCCCGGCATGTGGTGGACCGGACCCGGAAGATTCTTTCGGACCGCCAGCAGGGACTCTCGGGAGCCCGGGTCCTGGTTGCCGGCGTCGCATACAAGCCCGACGTGGAGGACGTGCGTGAATCCCCGGCGCTGGAAATCCTGGCCGAACTCAGGCACGAGGGCGCAACGGTGGCCTACACCGATCCCCTGATCCGTCGGATCCACAGCGGAAACACCGTGCTGGAATCAGTCTCCGACCCCGCGGCCTTCGCACCCGATCTCGTCATTATGCACACCGGCCACACCGGCTTCGACCTGGGCTGGCTTGCCTCTGTTCCGGTCGTGCTCGACACCACCTACAAACTTCCGGCCGCGGCCAACACACAGCCGCTCTAACCTCCACCAAACCGTTTCTTCATAGGGGAAAACCACACATGAAAACAGCTATAACCGGCGGCGCCGGATTCATTGGCAGCCATCTCACCGAGTATCTTCTCGCCGCGGGCGACGAAGTGGCCGTCCTGGACGACCTCTCCACCGGTTCTCTCGAAAACCTTTGCGGAGTGATGGACCACCCCCGTTTCCGCTTTGTCGAGGGCACCATCCTGGACCGCAGCGCCGTCGACAGCGTGATCGCCGGCGCGGACCGGGTTTTTCACCTGGCAGCCGCGGTTGGCGTAAAGCTCATCGTTGAAGACCCGCTCACCAGCCTGCGGACCAATATTCACGGCACCGAAGTGGTCCTGGACGCCACGCTTGCCGCCGGCGCCGTCCTGCTGCTCGCCTCCACCTCCGAGGTGTACGGCAAGAATACTTCGGATTCCCTCTCGGAAGAATCCGACCGGATCCTGGGCTCGGCGCTGAAATCCCGCTGGACCTACGCCGCGGCCAAGGGCATTGACGAAGCCTTCGCCTATGCCTATTGGAAGGAATACGGGCTGCGGGCAGCGATCGTCCGTTTGTTCAACACTGTTGGTCCCCGGCAGACAGGACGGTACGGCATGGTGGTGCCCAACCTGGTGGGCCAGGCACAGCGCGGGGAAGCCTTGACCGTTTTCGGCGACGGACAGCAGACCCGGTGCTTCTCCTACGTTGCCGACGTGGTGCCGGCACTGGTTCGCCTTGCCGAACACCCCGATGCCTATGGCAAGGCGTTCAACCTGGGCGGCACTCAGGAGGTTTCCATCCTGGATCTGGCCAAACGGGTCGTGGAACTCCTGGACAGCCCGAGCACCATCAGCCTCATCCCCTACGAGCAGGCCTACGCATCCGGTTACGAAGACATGCGCCGCCGGGTGCCGGACAACACCAAGGCCCGCAACCTGGTGGGATTCAACCCCACCACCACCATTGATCAAATCATCACGAACGTGGCCACGGGTTCCCCGGCGGGAATGGTTCGAAACAGCAGCTCACCCCAACTCGCCGGAGCATAGGACGGCGGCCGCAGACAGGCCGCCCAATCTAGAAAGAACCAATACATGGGTACCACGCACGATTCATCCGATTCCCCCCGCGGGCCTCACATCCCGGCGCACCGGAAACCGAAGCGCTCCCTGCAGAACGCAGCTGCACTGCTGGTCCTGGCCCTGCCGGTGTCCTTTCTCCTCTTTGGCGGGCAATGGCTTGCCGCAGCGGGGCTGGGTCCCGACAACGACGGCACCCGGGGTGTCGTCGAGGTCCGGGACCTTGAGGCTGAGGAAAAAATGCGGGTGGCAAAGGAGGAAACCCTGGCCCGGGAAGCTGCCGCCGCCGAACGCGAAGCGGCGGCAGCCCTCGCTGTCCCTGCCTATATCCCGGCAGAGCCGATGGGCATCACGCCGGGACAGACCGTCGTGTCCCTCACCTTTGACGATGGGTTCAGCGGACAGGAACCCGCGGCGCAGATACTGAGCGCTGCCGGCCTCAAGGGAACCTTCTACCTGAACTCCGGACTGCTGGATGAAGCAGGATCCCTGACCCTCCGGCAGGCCAAGGAGGTTGCCCTGGCCGGTCATGAGATCGCGGGCCACACCTTCTCCCACCCGGACATTGACACGCTGAGCCTGGAGGAGGCCAAACGGGAGATCTGCCAGGACCGGGAGAATCTGCTGTCCATGGGTTTCCAGGTGACCAATTTTGCCTATCCGTTTGCCTCCGGCGCAGCGGTGACATCACTCGTCCAGGAATGCGGGTACAACACCGGACGCGGCCTTGGCGGAACGTACAGTGACGGTTGCGCGGGTTGTCCGCAAACCGAGTCGCTGCGCCCCGACGAGCCCAACCTGCTGAAAGCACCGCAGCAGGTGGAAAGGGACTGGACCCTGGCCGATCTGCAGGACGCCGTCACTTCCGCCGAGGCCGAGGGCGGCTGGGTCATCCTCACCTTCCATGGATTGTGCCCCTATCAGTGCGACTGGATCGACATTGATGAACAGCTGTTCAGTGAGTTCGCCACTTGGCTCGCTGAGAGAACAGCGACTCAAAACACTGTTGTGCGGACGGTTCAGGAAGTTATCGGCGGCCCACTGTTGCCACCCGTGGAGGGGCCTGCCGCCCAGCCTGTCCCGCGCGGAGAAAATGCCATCAAGAATCCCGATCTGGAGCAGTGGACCGACAAGGCTCCCACCTGCTGGATCCAAGCCGGGTATGGCACCAATCGGGCTGAATTCAGCAAGGCCCCTGGAGCCCATGGGTCCATCGGCGCCCGCACCAACATGTTGAGCCACCACGACGGCGACGCCAAGCTCGCATCGAAACAGGATCTCGGCGCCTGCGCGCCGGCGGTGGAGCAGGGGCGCCGGTACTCCCTCCGGGCTTCGTACACCTCCGATGTCCGCACCCAGTTCAGCGTCCACTACCGGGACGAAATGGGCGAGTGGCATTTCTGGGTCGCCAGTCCGTTCCTTGAGCCCAGCAGCGATTTCTTGTCCGCGGAATGGACCACTCCCCCGGTGCCGGACGGCGCCGTCGCTCTCAGTTTTGGTCTGGCCCTTAGCGACGAGGGTTTCCTCGTCAGCGATGATTACGGGCTGTATGACGCGGAGTTCGCCCCGCCGGTGCCGGCCACCCAGCCTGTGCCCAGCGGCGGAGCCGCCCAGCCAGGAAAAGGAAGCGGGGCCGGATGACGAGACGCAGGAAACAGATGGCATCCATTGTCACCGCGCTGGTCCTGACCGGCGTTGGCTGCGCTTCAAATAACGGTTCAGGCAATGCCGGCGATGAAGAAGCAGCGGAAGATAAATATCCCTGGCATACGGACATCGTCGCAACCACCTTTTGGGTCGGAGAGATTCATGACCCGGATGCTCCCGACGGAAGCCAGGTGCGTTCCGCCTATGACAGTTTCTGGTTGGAGAGTTATGGCGGCTGCGACGGACGGATCGTCGACGAAATCTGTGAAACTGAAGAACGGACCGAGGCCGAAAGCTGGCTGCCCCGGCACATGACTCCGCTGGAAAACCCGTTCTATCTGGATTTGCCGTTCGATGACGTCAATAACCCCCGTGCCTTTGCGATCAGAAGCTACGTCATTCCTTGGGCCAACGACCCGGGTTTTGCGGGCCGGGAGCGGGACCAGAAATTCAGTTACATGAAGAACCGCTGGGTGAGAATCACCAAGGACGACCGCGAGTGCTACGGCCAGATCCAGGACGCCGGGCCAACTCTTTACGACGACGACAACTATGTCTTTAGCGAGAACGATGCCAGACCGGCCAACACCGATTACAACGGTGCCGGCATGGATGTTTCACCGGCACTCAACGGCTGCCTTGGCTTCGAATCACTCAATGGTGCCAATGACCGGGTCAGCTGGCAGTTTGTGGACGATGAGGATGTCCCTGACGGTCCCTGGCTGGAAATCGTCACCACCAGGCAGGTCCAGCATGGCTAGCGACGTGAACGACCACTTAACACCTTTTGGGGGTAGGTAATGGAACCATGGGCCATACTGGTCATCTTGCTGCTGATACTTGGCATCAGCACGCCCTTTTGGGCGACCATCGGACTGCTGCGCCGGGTCGGGGAATGGCAGAACAAGTCCGCCCCTGAACACCTGGCCCGCCTCGGGAGGAACACCGTGGTGCCCGGCCAGGTTGCGGTGCTCATCGCTGCGCATAACGAGGAGCTGGTTATTTCCGAAACCATCTCCTCCGCGTTGACGCTGGTGCCGGCATCAAACATCCATGTCATCTCGGACGGTTCAAGCGATGCCACAGCTGAGATTGCGCTGCGTGCGGGAGTGAACTGCCTTGAGCTGTCACCCAACCGCGGAAAGGCCGGGGCTTTGGCCGCGGGGATCGATCACTTTGATCTCGCCTCCAACTACGAAGTGGTGCTCCTGTTGGACGCCGACACCCGGCTCGCGCCGGATTACCTGGAAACAGGGCTGCCCCTGTTTGCGGCGCCCGACGTTGTTGCCGTGGCCGGGCGGGCCGTGTCTCTTCCACCCGGCGGAGGGCACGGGATCATTGGCCGCATTCTCCTCGGATACCGGGAGCGCCTTTATGCTGCCGTGCAGGTATTGATTAAATACGGGCAGGCTTCGGAACGGGCGAACGTGGTGAACATTGTGCCCGGCTTCGCCAGCATGTACAGAACGAGGGTCCTGTCCGAAATCGACGTCGCGGCCCCGGGACTGCTCATTGAGGACTTCAACATGACGTTTGAGGTCCATGCCAAGAAGCTCGGGAGGATCGAATTCCACCCCTCGGCCGCTCTCGCCTATACCCAGGATCCCGACAATCTCAAGGAGTACGTGCGCCAGGTTCGCCGATGGAGCTTGGGCTTCTGGCAAACGGTCCGCAGGCACGGACTGCACAGGGGCCGATTCTGGGCGGTGCTCCTGATCCACATTGTTGAGTTGATCTCCGCGAGTCTTGTCCTTATTTTGGCTGTCCCCATCGTCATCCTGTCGCAGCTGACCGACGTATCCCTGCTGCGCCCCGTCGACCTACTTATTGGCGTAGTGCTGCCTGATTTCCTCCTGACGGTATTCGCTGCCACCGTCCTTCGGCGGCCGGTGCTGCTGCTGTGGGGTTTGGCGTTCCCCTTGATCCGCCTCCTGGATGCCGGAGTCTGCCTTATCACGCTGGTCCAGGCGTGGACCAGAGCGACAACCGGAGTATGGGTGAGCCCCACCCGCCGGCTGCAGCCGACGACGGAGAGGGCATCACTGGCCAACTGAATCCGGCCTTCAGGCAGGGGCCATGCATGCCTGCTCCACCCGACCTTTTCCTGTGCCGCTGCGTGGTGGGCCCGGCTGTTCTATCGACGGTCCTGGTCCAGGCACGCTGTTCCCAGCGGGCCCAGATTTTGTGGCCCTGCAAGTCAACCAGCGGCCAGGGAGTGAGCGGGTCGAAGTTGAAAACATTGACGACCTGGATGGGCCGGCCACATCGGTGACAACCACACGTGCCGGTGCCTCCAGCTAATTGGGAGGCACCTGCGGAATGGTCGAAGCCTACTGAGCCTTCCGAATATCCTCCGGGTTCTCGAGAGAGCGGGGCTGGTAGGTTCCTGGAGGCCGGTTCGGCGTCAGGAAAGGCGTTGGTGCCATTTGAGGGGCATGGCTCGGGGGAAGACATAACGGGTATGCGTTCCCCGTTCGTTGCCAAATGCTGCAACAGGAATGCTTGGTGCTCGAACCGTTTCACCCCTTCCGGACCTCCACACCTGAATACAACAAAAGGGAGCAAGCAACGCACCTCCTCCTCTTCTCCGCTGCCACCGCCCCGCAGCTGACATCAACCGACGCCGAACGCATGGTCGGTCGAGCATGCCCCAAAGGTGCACGGATTCCGTAAGGGGTGAGTACTGATTTGTTTCCTTTGATCAGGCAGGACGAAGGCGCCGAACACAACGGTGCAGAACAAAGCTGCCGCAGTTATGTGGACTCCCTACCCGTCTAGCCGGGGTCTCCCAGCAGCAGGCGGTAATCCATTTCCTGTAGGCGGGCACGCTGACCGCCTGCAGCTCCTGAGCGTATCGTCGGGCCATCAACACAGCCGGGGGTCGCGGCCGCCGACAGACGCTGGTGGGCTTCGACTTGCTGGCTGGACACTGCAAGGTGTGCATGGGCTGACTGGTCACGACACGGTCAGGCTGGGCAGGGCAAGGTTGATTCGGTTCGGGGACCGGGAGTCTGAGGTGCGCGCAGATGGCGCATGATCCTAGCGGTGGCGGCTTTCCGCAATCCGCACGAACCTGCACTCAGGTGCCGGCTATGCCGGGTGTATTTCTTGTGTTTCCCGTGAAACGACTCGCTCACTCACAGCCACCCCACCTAGCAACTGAGTGGCCCGTCTTGCCGTCAAGGTACGAAGAGCATCTTCACAAGCGCACAGCGACCAGGATGCAGGGCTGAGGACAGAGTCTTAGCGCTGAGGACAGAGCCTTAGCCACGTCGGGCACAGTGGGATCTGAAAGAGATTGCCCTGAATCGGGAGGCGTGTTTCACGTGAAACGGATCCGGCGGGTATCCGGTTTCCTATCGGCGTAGTTTTACGGAGGAGATAACAACGAACCCTCGTGGCTCCACGACACCGCACGCCGAGGGCGCTTAGTGACCTTGGAGTCGACACAACGCGTGACACGGTAGCGTCACCGCGCGACCTCCACGCACAACATTCACGCCTGCCCAAACGACGGAACACCGTAGGTCTGGCCGCCTCCAACCCGAGCCCTTGAGCCGACGAATCGCTGGGCGTAGGAGCCATAGGGAGTACCCGGCGAGACGGACTAGAAGTAAGTCCGCCTGTCGTCGAAGCCGGACCATACACTGTCCGGCCGGTATCTACAGGCGAACCTCCCGCACCAGTTTCACGTGAAACATCTAGTCTGGCAGATTCAAACAGGAGCAAACCTGTAGAGAGCATACCGCTCAGGTACGTGCCACCGTACTGACGCCTATTGGGTACCCGCTCGACGATGACCTCGAATTCCGAGTATCCAGGCACCTACACCTCACATGTCTCGTGCATTCCTAACCTATCGGAACCGCTCCTGCATTTGTCTTGTGGTGCCCAGTCTGGTGCAGAGACATTGATTCAAGCCCGAAATAGGAACACGGGTTGCCCGAGGTCCAGGCATGTGGAGCCCGAAGGCCACCCATGCGTACTGTTCTCGGTTGAAACTTATCCAGGTATTTTGGAGCACATAGCAACCACAATCACCGCCCCTTACAAGGGCCGAGGACTTGCCCTGGACGGGCCGAAGTCGTTTCACGTGAAACAGCCATTGCCCACAGAAGGCGTACCAAAGGAACCAGCGCACCCTTGAAACAAAAAACGTCCAAGCTCCATAGAACTGAGATGTGCACGTGAGCGCAACGGGGTCGCTAGGAAAAGACCGATTGTCACTCTATTCAAGGTGTACCGCAGTACGACTGTAAAAGAATTAGTCCGGTAAGCGCGCGGGAGCGGAAGGTCGAAATGCGCTGACGGAGTGGAGGAAGCATCGAGGTGGTCGTCCCAGTGCTCAGGCCACTGCTGTTCCACGTGAAACATACTTGGAACTAAGCCCGCTGTCGATGACACAACTATGGAACACGACGAGGTTGGACTGGAGTGCTCAGACTCACTATCGGTCGCGAGCGGGTCCAGGGCGTGTCGACCTCAAGCTGGCCATACGCAGGGCCCCTGGAGCAAGTGCTTCTACGAGGCTATGGGCGGTCGTGCCCGCCGAAATCAGGTAGATAGGCGAAAAACTTGGGCAATAGGAGGGATGACCAGTGAACCAACGTCGTTTCACGTGAAACGTTGCGCCCGGTGAGTCGAAGGGCATTCTCCGGAACTCGAAATACCAAGCGAACAGCGTGACTCAACTCTTATATGCGTGCCCAATCGGCCAGAATTTGCATGACTCGAGTCCACCAGGGTCCCACAAGAGAAAAACGCCGCTGCTCAGCTGCCCCAGATCCGGGCTCCCTACCTGCATCAGGGCTATAGGGCTCGACGAAGCACCAAATCCCTATGTCAGAAAAGGTGGTTCATGTTTCACGTGGAACATGAACCACCTCCTACCTAACAAAGCAGGTATGGATTTCACTGGCCTGCTGTAATGACCATAGGAAGCTCAGCGGAGCATTACGACCTAGCTGGCAGGCGGAGCCAGGACGCCCATAATCCGGTTTAGATCATCCACGCTGGCAAACTCGATGCTCACCTTACCCTTGCGAGCACCCAGAGTAATCTTCACATTGGTATCCAACCGGTCCGACAACGACGTCGCCAGGTAATCCAGCCTTTCGTGACGCGCTCCAACCTTCGGCTTGGTCTCCTTCGGGGGACGCCGCAGGCCCTCACTCATGGAGACGATTTCTTCCGTCGCCCGAACGGATAGCCCCTCAGCCACAATCCGCTGGGCCAGCTTTTCCATTTCAGCAGCGTCCGCCAGGCCGAGCAGCGCACGGGAGTGGCCGGCAGACAGAATACCCGCTGCTAGGCGGCGCTGAACCAGTGGCGGGAGCTTCATCAACCGAAGTGTGTTGGTTACCTGCGGCCGAGACCTGCCAATACGGTCCGCCAGCTCCTCATGGGAGCATTCAAAATCGTCGAGCAGCTGCTGATAAGCCGCGGCTTCTTCCAAGGGATTCAGCTGGCTGCGGTGAAGGTTCTCGAGAAGCGCGTCGCGCAGCAGGTCGACGTCCTGCGTCGACCGAATGATGGCCGGGACCGCTTCCAGCCCGGCTTCCCTGCTGGCGCGCCAACGGCGCTCACCCATAACGAGTTCATAGGGATGTTCCGGATCATCTTCAGGCGAGGGGCGCACCACGATCGGCTGCAGAACACCGATCTCCCGGATAGAGTGCACCAACTCGGCCATGTCTTCTTCGTTGAAGACAGAACGTGGCTGTTTGCGGTTCGGATGAATGGAGTCGACAGGAATCTCGGCGAATGTCGCTCCGGGAACCTCGACCAGTGTTTCACGTGAAACAGCGGCTTCACCCGAACCATCAGTGACTCCGAGGTCTTGCTCCGGGCCGGCAGGCTGCGCGTCTGCCTCCACCGAGACATCCCCGGCGTCCGCGGCGGCCTTCTGGGCGCCTTGGGGGGCCTTCTTGCCGTTGCCCTTGGACTGACGCTTGGCAGCGCCACCACGGTCCGCAGAGCGCTCCGCAGCATCTTCAGCAGCAGTGCCGGCGGCGGCCGGTTCGGCGACGTCCGCTTCCAGGCCCGGAACCGGCGCCTGCCGCGGGCCACGCGGTGAAGTTCCGCCTGTTGAGGAGTGCGAGGGACCACGCAAAGCATCCTTATTGATGCCGGAACCACGACGGGCGCCGGTCACAGGACGGGAGGGGGTCACCGTGTCGCTGGCGGACGGGAAAAAGACATCGACGGGACGGCCGGCACGAGCCGGCGCTGAGGATGCGGAAGACGCCGCCTCTGATTCTGCGCTGCTGGGAATCAAAGCTCCCAGGCCTCTTCCCAAACCACGACGCTTTTCGGTCATGGGTATGTCCTTCCCTTATGCACACAAGCGGCATGGATTGATTGTGACTGTATTCTACGATTCAGAACGCCAATAACTGCGCAGGGCATGACGGGTGTCTAGCCGCGCTGGGCAATCTCGGCGGCGGCTTCCAGATAGGAAAGCGCACCGCTGGATGACGGGTCGTACGTCAGAACTGTCTGCTGATAGCTGGGCGCTTCAGAGATCCGCACCGACCGGGGAACCACAGCGCCAAGCACCTGCTCCGGGAAGTGCTCCCGAACTTCCGCGGCGACCTGGGCCGCGAGGTTGGTTCTGCCGTCGTACATGGTCAAGAGAATTGTGGAGACAACCAAGTCGGCGTTCAGGTGCTTCTGGATCATCTCAATGTTCTTCAGCAGCTGGCTCAACCCCTCCAGGGCGTAGTACTCACACTGGATGGGGATGAGGACTTCCTTGGCGGCAACAAAAGCATTGACGGTCAGCAACCCCAGACTCGGGGGGCAGTCAATGAAGATGTAGTCGAGCCTTTCCTCGCCACGCCGCTCCCGCTCAGCGGCGTATGTATCAATCGCCCTCCGCAGCCGCTGTTCCCTGGCCACCAGGGAGACCAGCTCAATTTCAGCGCCGGCCAGGTGGATGGTGGCGGGAGCACAGATCAGATTCGAGATATCCGGGCACTGAGCCACAACATTCGCCAGCGGCAGATCGTCAATGAGAACGTCGTAGATGCTCTCCACCTCGGCGTGGTGATCAATTCCGAGTGCGGTGGAGGCATTGCCCTGCGGGTCAATGTCGATGACGAGCACGTTAAGTCCGGCGCTGGCCAGAGCCGCCGCCAGGTTAACAGTGGTGGTCGTCTTCCCGACACCGCCTTTTTGGTTGCTGACCGTCATTATCCGGGTTTCAGCGGGCCGCGGCAGAACACGTCCGCGTAATTTCTCACGCCGGCGGTTTTCATGTGCCAGTTCCCGGGCAAGGGGAGTGCTTTCGTCCATTAGGTCCATAACGTCCACCGACGTCGACGGCACGACCGCCGAGTCAGATACACCACCTTCGATAGCCTCGGGGCCGGCAGCTTCATCAGCTGCGGGCAGGGTGAAAACGCTGTCCAATGTTTCACGTGGAACGGTTTGTGCCGTATCAGGTGCCGGCGTCGCAGTGTGAAGCTCGACTGGGGCAGGCGCCGGAGGAACGGACTCCACCTTAACTGAGCCTGCCGCAGCAGATTCCGGATGGACGGTCCCCGGGACAACCTGCTCGGGAACAACAGCTTTGTCCATCGGAGCTTCTATCGCTTGCGGAACCGGCTCAGGCTGAGCAGCCGGAACCGCTGTTTGGTTGTTTGCAAACATTTGGGGTTGAATCCTGGAGAACTGTGCCGAGAGGGCAGAACCCAACGCTGCAAAGGGTGGAATCCGTTTTGCAGCGGAATCACGGCGCGCACTCACCTGGACAGGCTCACTTTCCAAACATAGGCATCAGTTCATCTAGCCTATCCGGTGCCCGGCAAATATCCCGGATCACACCCGGTGTGTGCATAAGATCATGCCCGCTACCCGACGCGGATGCGGACCACCGTCGTGTGCTCCTCAAGCAGACCCTCACCCGCGGTCAGGATCGAGGTTTCCCTGCCCCCAAGCTTGCGGATGGCTTTGGCTGCCTTTTGTATCTCTTCTTCCGCGCTTCGGCCCTTGATGGCCAGCACCACGCCCTTCCCCTTCAACAGGGGAATCGTCAGTCCGGCCAGCGAGCCCAGGGCGGAAACCGCGCGGGCCGTGACAACATCCGCCTCGACGTCGTCGATAACCTGCTCGGCGCGTCCGCGGATCACAGTGACATTTTCCAGGCCCAGATCCTCAACGACCTCATTAAGCCAGATCACCCGGCGCTCGAGCGGTTCAATGAGGGTCAGCTGCAGATCCGGGCGGGCAATCGCCAGGCAAAGCCCGGGCAGGCCGGCGCCGCTGCCGACGTCGGCCACCCGTGCGTTTTCGTCAATCAGGTCAGCCACGACGGCGCAGTTCAAGACGTGCCGGCTCCACAGCCTGGGAACCTCCCGCGGGCCCAACAGTCCGCGTTCCATGCCGGACGTCGCCAGGTGTTCTACGTAGCGCTCGGCCAGTTCAAGCCGGGAACCAAAAATCTTTTCCGCCGCCGTGCGTTCAGCGGGCGTTGTTTCAACCACGTGGTAATTCCTTGTCTGCGGTGCAGTTTTCCAGCTACGAATGTGCCCTACGATTCAGGCAGCGACACCACTATGTGGCGCTCTTCCCCTTCGCCCTCGGACTCGCTGACGAGTCCCAGGTCCGCAACGGCGTCGTGGACAATCTTGCGTTCATAGGCGCTCATCGGACGCAGCGCTACGTCCTGTCCGTCTTCCTTGGCCCTGCTCACTGCCTGCTCGGCTATGACCTGCAGCTGCGCGCCCCGCTCCCTGCGGTAGCCGGTGATGTCCAGGACCAGCCGCGAACGGCTCTCCGTGGCCGTGAGGACCGCCAGCCGGGTCAGCTCCTGCAATGCCTCGAGGACTGCGCCGTCCCCTCCCACCAGGGCCTGCAGGCCCGTGGTGTCACCCTCTTCGGCAACGATGGAAATGTAGGTCCGCCCGTGACGAACCTCAATGTCGATGTCGCCGTCAATATCGGCAATATCAAGCAGTTCCTCGAGATAGTCCGCCGCTACGTCGCCCTCTTCTTCGAGGCGTCCGGGACCGCGCGGTTCCGCCATCTCATCCGCAGCAACCGGGGCTTCTTCCACAAGCTCGGATGCATTGTCAGAGGATTCCGCCACGGGCTCGGAGGTCATCGCCTTTTCCTGTTCTTCCGCTGGGGCTGCTGACGCTGGGTTTTAGTGGCCACCGGCGCAGGCTCGGCGGCGTCGCCCTTGGCCTCCCCCAGAAGCGGGGTCATTGGCAGACCCTTCTTGGCGCGGCGGTCGGCCAGCGCCTTCGCTGCGGGGGAGCCGGGAGTCGGCATCCGGCGGATAACGAAGAACTGCTGACCCATGGTCCAGAGGTTGGTGGTGGTCCAGTAGATGAGCACACCGATCGGGAAGTTGATGCCACCGATGCCGAAGACCAACGGCAGGATGTAGAGCATCATCTTCTGCTGCCGCATGAACGGGCTGGCCAAGGCTTCCTCGGACATGTTCTTGGACATGATCTGCTTCTGCGTGATGAACTGCGAAGCGGTCATGGCCAGGATCATGATGATGGAGAGGATGACGACGGCCACCTGGCCGTCTCCGCCGCCGCCGTGCAGCAGCGAGGAGGATAGCGGAGCGCCGAGAATGGTGGCCGCATCAAACTGCTGGATGGCTTCCGGTGACAGGGCACCAATTTTTTCGCCGCTGTCGCTGGCCTTCGATACACCGTTCAGCACCTGGAACAGGGCGAAGAAGAACGGCATCTGGATCAGCATTGGCAGGCAGGCGGCAAACGGGTTGGTCCCGTGCTTCTTGTAGAGCGCCATCTGCTCCTGCGTCATTGCCTGACGCGAAAGCTGGTCGGTCTTGCCCTTGTACTTCTGCTGGAGTTTCTTCAGGTCCGGCTGCAGCGACTGCATCCCGCGCTGGGCCTTGATCTGCTTCACGAAGACCGGAATCAGCGCGGCACGGATCACGATGACGAGGCCGATGATGGACAACGTCCAGGTCCAGCCCGATGCTTCGTCCATCCCGAGGAAGACAAATCCCTCGTGGAAGATCCACATAATCCAGGACACTACCCACTTAAAGGGGAACAGTATCGTCTCGAAGAAACCCATTTACTCTCCTAAGCCGCTTCGCGGCTGTCTTCGTCGGCTGGAATCACGGGATGATTCAGCACAATAATCCTCGGAACCTTTTCCTGGTCCCAAATCCTGTGTCCAGGCGGGACATGGTCCACGCCGCCGTCGTTCCACGGATGGCAGCGGGCAAGCCGGCGCGCCGCCAACCAGGTGCCGCGGACGGCACCGTGAACAGTTACGGCTTCAAGAGCATATGCGGAACAGGAGGGAAAAAACCTGCAGACCGGTCCGTACAGAGGCGAAATGGTTTTGCGGTAGGCCATTAAGAAGCCCATCAGAAGGAAGCGTGGAAGATTCCATACGCCGCGGGCAATCGCCGGAACAGCCCTTACCGGATCGGTCCCGGAACGGCTCATCAGCGTTTCACCCCTTCTGGCTCGGAGTTCGGGTGCGGTCAAGTTTCCCCGCACAGGTGCGCAGCGCACCAAGGTAATCCGTGCGAAGCTCCTGCCACGACGCGGTTGCCGCCGGCGGCAACGCACGGACGACAATATCGAACCCGGTGGGATACTCACGCAGACTTTGGGCAGCTGCTTCTCTCAGTCTTCTCTTAACGAGGTTCCGTGTCACGGCGTTCCCGACGCTTTTCGCGACGATGAAGCCTACGCGGGTAGGGGCTGGCCCCTTGGACACCGCATATAACACGACGTTCCGGCGCCCACTGCGGGCACCGGAACGTACAGTAAAAGAAAAATCGGCCGATGTCCGCACCCGGTTCCCTACGGCCAGCATTCAGACCACCTGGAATCGAAGACGGGGCTGCTTGTAGGCAGCATCGACAAACTTGAGGCTATTTATGCCGACAGTTCGGTACGGCCCTTGGCGCGGCGTGCGGAAAGGATTCCACGGCCGGCACGGGTACGCATGCGAAGGCGGAAGCCGTGCTTCTTGGCACGACGGCGGTTATTCGGCTGAAAAGTCCGCTTGCTCACGGTAGTTACTCCAAGACAATCTGAGTTGCGCTGGCTTGCTACGACAAGGGGGAAGAACAAGCGGCGCTTATTTCATGTGTTCTGACTGCTCTCAACCCGGACCTGGACCCTGATTCCCAGAACCCTGATGGGCATGAATGAGTGCAGATAGCAGACACAAAGGACTACTCCACGTTAGGGGCAGGACCGCCGCCAGTCAAACCGGGCAGCAGGGCATCACGTCCATGCCCTGTTTATACAATTACATCCACACCTGTGGACAACTGCCGTGCGCGGGCCTCGGCACGGGGCCATGTGAGCCCAGTCCCAGCGGCTGTCCACAGCCGGAATCCAGCTACCACCGGGGTAAATCATCCTCTAGGCTTGGCCACGGGCGTTTTATCCACCAACTGTGTATAACTCTGTGGATGAACCGCCGGAACCCCGATCGGGCTTCCATGTTTTCTGAGACCGCTGAGGGCGATCACGAGAGGTTTTTGTGGGCACGGACGAAATCAACGACGTCGGCAGTTCCTGGCGCAAGGTCATTCGGACACTGGAAACCGACGACCGCGTCTCCCCGAGGCAGCGCGGCTTCGTGGTTTTGGCCCAGGCTCAGGGGCTGATCGGAACCACACTGCTGGTGGCCGTTCCGAACGAGCTCACCCGCGAAGTCCTCCAGACCCAGCTCAAACACATCCTCGACGAGGTGCTCCGCGGCGTCTTCCAGGCCGACATTCAGTGTGCCTTCGTTATTGACTCGGACATGATCCCCGCGGTGAAGGCGGATCCCGAGCCGGAACCCGAGCAGCCTGCTCCCAGCCCGGTCCCCAGCGGGGAAAGCGCTCCGTCGCCGACTCCGCCCAGCACGTCCCAGGAGTTTGGCCGGCTGAACCCCAAGTACGTCTTCGAAACCTTCGTCATCGGTTCCTCCAACCGGTTTGCCCACGCCGCCGCCGTGGCGGTGGCTGAGGCTCCGGCCAAGGCCTACAACCCGCTGTTCATCTATGGTGACTCCGGGCTGGGCAAGACCCACCTGCTGCACGCGATCGGACACTACGCGCGCCACCTCTACACCGGCATCCGCGTCCGGTACGTGAATTCCGAAGAGTTCACCAACGACTTCATCAACTCGATCCGGTATGACGAAGGCGCCAGCTTCAAGCAGCTGTACCGCAATGTGGACATCCTGCTCATTGACGACATTCAGTTCCTGGCCAACAAGGACGCCACACAGGAAGAGTTCTTCCACACCTTTAATGCCCTGCACAACCACAACAAGCAGGTCGTCATCACCTCCGACCTGCCGCCCAAGCAGCTCTCCGGGTTCGAAGAACGCATGCGCTCCCGCTTCGAGTGGGGCCTGTTGACCGATGTCCAGCCGCCGGAGCTTGAAACCCGGATTGCGATCCTGCGCAAGAAGGCCATCGGCGACAGCCTCAGCGCCCCGGACGATGTGTTGGAGTACATCGCGTCCAAGATCTCCACGAATATCCGGGAACTGGAAGGCGCGCTGATCCGGGTAACGGCGTTCGCCAGCCTGAACCGGCAGCAGGTGGACGTTGGGTTGGCCGAAATTGTCCTCAAGGACCTGATTACCGACGACGGCGCCCAGGAAATCACCGCCGCGTCGATCCTCGGGCAGACGGCGGCCTACTTCCAGATCAGTCTGGAGGAACTGTGCTCGAAATCCCGGACCCGGACGTTGGTGACCGCCCGGCAGATCGCCATGTACCTGTGCCGCGAACTGACGGACATGTCGCTCCCCAAGATTGGACAGGAGCTCGGGGGCAGGGATCACACCACGGTCATCCACGCGGACCGGAAAATCCGTGAGCTCATGGCGGAGCGCCGGGCCATCTACAACCAGGTCACGGAACTTACCAACCGGATCAAGCAGCAGCAGCGCGAGGCATAAATCCGCGGAGTGGCGGGGATTTACAGCCCCGCAGGGGCTTCGAATTAACAGATGTGGACAAGGCTGTGGATAACCCGGTGGATAACTCCCTGTAGGCAGCAGTTCCCTGTGGATACGCGGAATTACATAAAAGTTCCCCACAGCCCGCCGAGTTCGCCGCAGCGTGGACCCACAGGTTATCCACAGGCTTAAAACGCCATGATGCGACGATGGGCTGGGTTATCCACAGTATCCACAGGAGTTATTAACACTACGAACCTTAAGAAATTCAGTTCCACCAAATAACATCTGACCTTTCCGGACCACATCTCGCACATCCACTGAACGAACATCGGATGTCTTCCGCAAAGAGCAGACCCGGGATCAGCGGCGAGCCGAAGACCGTGCATGAACAGCGGGTCGGAAGCTAAGCTGACACAGAGTATTGTTGTCATCCGCGGCTCCATCCCAAGGTGGTGCCTCGAATGCGGCGCAGCTGCGGCGCTGCAGGGCCCGCGATGCTCCCTCACTTGTCATGAAGATTCAGTTGTACTGAGAAGTACGTTGTGAAAGGCGGCACCCTTCAGTGAAGTTCAGAGTTGAGCGGGATGTCCTGGCCGAAGCGGTTACATGGACAGCGCGTTCCCTCTCCCCGCGTCCCCCGGTCCCGGTTCTCTCGGGCCTGCTGATCAGGGCGGAGAGCGGATCACTGAGCATTGCCAGCTTCGACTACGAAATTTCTGCCCGGCTTCAGATTGCCGCCGATATCGCGGAAGAGGGCACCATCCTGGTCTCCGGCCGGCTCCTGGCGGAAATTTGCCGCAGCCTGCCGTCGGCACCCGTGGAAGTTGAAACCGACGGTTCCAAGGTCACGCTGACCTGCCGGAACAGCCGCTTCAACCTGGCCACCATGCCGGTTGCCGAGTATCCGGAACTTCCGGCCCTTCCAGAGGTCAGCGGCGTCGTCGACGGCGATGCCTTCGCCCAGGCCGTGTCACAGGTCATCATTGCCGCCAGCCGCGATGACACCCTGCCCATCCTGACCGGTGTCCGGATGGAAATCGAAGATGATCTCATCACCTTCCTCGCCACTGACCGGTACCGCCTTGCGCTGCGTGAGCTGTCCTGGAAACCGGCCACCGCGGGAATCTCCACCAGCGCGCTGGTGAAAGCCAAGACCCTGAACGAAGTGGCCAAGACCCTCGGCGGCGGCGGAGACCTGAACATTGCGTTCTCCGATGACAGCGAGCTGATTGGCTTCGAAAGCGGCGGCCGCCGCACCACGTCGCTGCTCGTGGACGGGGATTACCCCAAGATCCGCTCTCTGTTCCCGGACAACACGCCAATTCACGCCACCGTGGAAACAAGTGCCCTCGTGGAGGCCGTCCGCCGCGTATCCCTGGTTGCCGAACGGAACACCCCCGTTCGCCTTGCCTTCACCGACGGCCAGGTCACGCTCGATGCAGGCACGGGCGAGGACGCACAGGCTTCCGAGGCACTGGAAGCGTCCCTGATTGGCGACGACATCACGGTTGCCTTCAATCCGCACTACCTCAGCGAGGGTCTGGGAGCATTCCCCAGCAAATACGTGCGGTTCTCCTTTACGACACCGCCCAAGCCCGCCGTCATCTCAGCTCAGGAAGAACTCACCGGTGATGACCGGGAAGACTACCGGTACCTGCTGATGCCGGTCCGGCTGCCAAACCAGTAGCAGCGGGGCCGTTCCCGCCAGGACTCAGGAAAGAGGAACCCGATATGCATGTAGGCCTCATAGGACTCGGCAAAATGGGTTTCCACATGCGGGAACGGCTGCGGCGCAACGGGATCGACGTCACCGGATTCGACCGCAACCCGGTGGTGAGCGATGTGATGTCGCTGACGGAGCTGGCTGCGGATCTGCCCTCACCACGGGTGGTGTGGGTTATGGTTCCGGCCGGAGCCGTCACTGACGCGGTGATCGCGGAGCTGGCCGAGGTGCTGTCCAGCGGTGATCTGATCATCGACGGCGGCAACTCCCGGTACGACGCCGACCTCCGGAACGCGCAAAAGCTGGCTTCGGCCGGTATCCGCTATGTCGACTGCGGTGTCTCCGGAGGTGTCTGGGGCCAGGAAAACGGCTACGCACTGATGGTGGGCGGCAGCGATGAGGACATTGCGCTGGCCATGCCGGTGTTTGACGCCCTGCGGCCAGGCGGAAGCCGAGAGCGGAGCTTTGTGCACGCGGGCAGCATCGGTGCCGGACACTACGCAAAGATGATTCACAACGGCATCGAATACGGCCTCATGCAGGCCTACGCCGAAGGGTACGAACTGCTGGCGGCCAAGGACATCATCACGAACGTTCCCGGCGTCATGCATGCCTGGCAGGACGGCACGGTGATCCGGTCGTGGCTGCTGGATCTGGTGGTTAACGCGCTGGAGGATGATCCCGAACTGAGCCGGATAGCTGGTTATGCCGAGGACTCCGGGGCCGGGCGGTGGACAGTGGAGGAAGCGGTGGCCGGCGGTATTCCGGCGCCCGCCATAACCGCGGCCCTCTACGCCAGGTTCGCGTCCCGGCAGGATGAATCGCCGGCGATGAAGATGGTGGCCGCACTGCGGAATCAATTCGGCGGGCACGCGGTAAAACCGGCCGGCGACAATGACGGAACGCAGTCCGGGGTGCAGCCTCCGGCTGCCGTTGACGGCACCGGCAGCCCGGAATAATCTGCCGGCGGCAGTACGCTGGAAGACAGAACGGATCCACCGGGCACACCGGACGGGAACGCAGGATCAAACACTGGAAAAAGGCAGGGCAAAGGTGGGCAGGCTTGTACGTTGATTACCTCTCCCTGACAGGTTTTCGCAGCTATGCGCAGCTGGATCTGGAACTCAAGCCCGGAGTGACGGTTTTTGTCGGTCCGAACGGAACCGGGAAAACCAACATCGTTGAAGCCATCGGCTATCTGGCGTCGCTGTCCTCCCACCGGGTCAGCACTGATGCTCCCCTGGTCGCCTTTGACGCGGGTCAGGCACTGGTCCGTGCCCGCCTGGTGAGGGGAACCCAGCGCACCAGCGTTGAGCTTGAACTGAATCCCGGACGCACCAACCGGGCCCGGATTAACCGGGCCAATCCGGTGCGGGCACGCGACATCCTTGGGCTGTGCCGAACGGTGCTCTTCGCCCCCGAGGACCTGACCCTGGTCAAGGGCGATCCCTCCAGCCGGCGCAAGTTCATTGACGATCTGATCGTGTCCCTGGTGCCCCACCACTCCGCCACGCGCAGCGATTATGAACGGGTCCTCAAACAGCGCAATGCCCTGCTGAAATCAGCCAGGGCCGCAGGCCGGTTCACCTCTTCCCACGAAGCCACCCTTGAAGTGTGGGACCAGCACATGGCCGTGGCCGGAGCCCGGCTCCTGTCGGCCAGGCTGCAGGCCCTGAGCAGGCTGCAGCCGCATCTGCAGAGCGCTTACCGGGACCTGACAGACGGCACCAAAACCGCCCGGGCGGTGTACCGCTCCACGCTCCAGGGGGCAGTGAACGACGACGGCGCCGTCACCGGAGATTCCGATCCGGACGAGCTGTACGCGCTGACGGAAGCGGAACTTACCGAACGCTTCCTCGCCGCCTTCCTTGCCAACCGCCGCCGGGAAATCGAACGCGGAGTCTCCCTGGTGGGACCGCACCGCGATGACCTGGAGCTCATCCTGGGCCAGGCTCCCGCCAAGGGCTATGCGTCCCACGGAGAAACCTGGTCCTTTGCGCTGGCGCTGCGCCTGGGAACGTATTACCTGCTCCTCAGCGACGACGAGAGTTCCGGCGCCGGACCCATCCTGATCCTGGACGATGTTTTCGCCGAACTCGATGTACAGCGGCGCAACCGGCTGGCCGGCATCGTGTCGGGAGCCGAGCAGGTCCTTGTGACCGCCGCCGTGGCCGGAGACATCCCTGAGGCGCTGGCGGGCGAAGTCATCACGGTGGTTCCCGGAGGCATCAGTGTTCCCGCCCTCTGACGGAACCGGCGCAGGCGGCACCACACCAGATCCCCGGGCCGGCCTTCCGCCCGCCGGAGCCAAGGACAAGCAGGGGGCTGAGGAAACCGAGGTCCGGCAGGATGCGGCCCAGGCCCAGCTGAACCGCATGCGGCAGGCGGCCCAGGCACGGGGCAATCAGCGGATCCCCGCTGGCCGGCGCAAAGCCGGACACCGGCGCGCGGCCCTGCCGTTCGTTCCCGGCGAATACACCGGCCGGGATCCCCAGGGCGTGGGCAAAGTCTTCAACCGCTTTGTCAGTGAACGCGGCTGGAACTCCCCCGTTGCCGTCGGTTCGGTGATCTCCCGCTGGGAGGAACTGGTGGGAGCAGAGGTCAGCGCCCACTGTAAACCGGAGTCCTTTTCGGACACGACCGTTCAGGTGCGCTGTGATTCCACCGCGTGGGCAACTCAGCTGCGGCTGCTGCGCAGCTCACTGATCAGCCGCTTCGACGCCGAACTCGGCCCCGGCGTCGTCACCAAAATCGAAGTGATTGGCCCGGCCGCACCAAACTGGCGCAAGGGGCTGCGCAGTGTCAAGGGACGCGGCCCGCGGGACACCTACGGATAGCAGTTCTCCGTCCGGTTCCGGGTCTTGGCGGGAAGCGCCGGCGATGTTCACGGGGAGCCAAAAGCGCTCCCGGTCACAGTTGCTCTGTGGCTTTTAGCGGCTCTGGCACCCCTCCAGCCATATCCGGACCTAGAGACGGGGTGGATATAGGCTCAAACCCAGCTTTGGTGGCCGCTTAGAGGGTGTTTTGGGACGTAATGACCCCTGCGGCACGGTAGAATTGGTAGTTGAGACGCCTGTCCTGCGGAGAGGCGTCAAAATTTGACCAATACCCTGAGGAGTCGACAGCACCTGTGGCTAACGACAATGAGATGGACAACGCTGACGTAACAGCAGAGAACCACAGCGAACCTGATGTGGCCACTCCGCATGAGTACGGCGCCAATGAAATTACCGTACTGGAGGGCCTCGAAGCAGTTCGCAAGCGCCCCGGCATGTACATCGGTTCCACCGGACCCCGCGGCCTGCACCACCTGGTCTACGAAGTGGTCGACAACTCGGTGGACGAGGCCCTGGCCGGCTACTGCGACCGGATCGACATCACGCTGCAGGCAGACGGCGGTGTCCGCGTCGAGGACAACGGCCGCGGCATTCCGGTGGACATGCACCCGACGGAAAACATGCCCACCGTCCAGGTGGTCATGACCATCCTGCACGCCGGCGGCAAGTTCGGCGGCGGCGGTTACGCCGTCTCCGGTGGTTTGCACGGCGTCGGCATCTCAGTGGTCAACGCACTCTCCTCACGGGTGGAAACCGAAATCCGCCGGCAGGGTTTTGTCTGGCACCAGTCCTTCGCCGACGGCGGCCACCCGGTGGGCGGCCTGCGCAAGGGCGAGGCCACGGAAGCCACCGGAACCACGCAGACGTTCTACCCCGATGCCACCATTTTCGAATCCACGGAATTCGACTTCGAAACCCTCCGTGCCCGCTTCCAGCAGATGGCCTTCCTCAATAAGGGACTGCGCATTGTGCTCACGGACGAGCGGACACTGGAGGAGGACACCGAAGAAATCACCGCTGCCCCCGGCGAAGAGGGCGAAGACACCGGCCCCAAGCACCGCGTGGTGGACTACATGTACAAGGACGGGCTGCTGGACTACGTCAAGCACCTGAACTCGTCCAAGAAGTACGAGGCCATCCACGACGACGTCATTGCCTTCGAAACCGAAGACAATGACAAGAAGATGGCCGTGGAAATGGCCCTGCAGTGGACCACGGCGTACTCCGAGAGCGTGCACACCTACGCCAACACGATCAATACCCATGAGGGCGGCACCCACGAAGAGGGTTTCCGCGCCGCCATGACGTCGCTGATCAACCGCTACGCCCGTGAGAAGAACATCATCAAGGAAAAGGATGACAACCTCACCGGTGATGACATCCGCGAGGGCCTGACCGCCGTCATTTCCGTGAAACTGGCCGAGCCGCAGTTCGAGGGCCAGACGAAGACCAAGCTGGGCAACTCCGAGGTCAAGGGCTTCGTGCAGCGCGTGGTCACCGACCAGCTGGGCGACTGGCTCGAACGCAACCCCGGCCCCGCCCGCGACGTCATCCGCAAGTCCATCCAGGCATCCCAGGCCCGCCTCGCTGCCCGCAAGGCCCGCGAATCAACGCGCCGCAAGGGACTGCTGGAATCCGGCGGGATGCCCGGCAAGCTCAAGGACTGCTCCTCCAAGGATCCTTCCAAGTCCGAAATCTACATCGTGGAGGGCGACTCGGCCGGCGGTTCCGCCGTCCGCGGCCGCAACCCCGAGACCCAGGCCATCCTGCCGCTGCGCGGCAAGATCCTGAACGTGGAGCGCGCGCGTCTGGACCGGGCGCTGGGCAACGCTGAAGTCCAGTCCATGATCACCGCCTTCGGCGCAGGCATTGGCGAGGACTTCGATGTGGAGAAGGCCCGCTATCACAAGATTGTGCTGATGGCCGATGCCGACGTTGACGGCCAGCACATTACCACCCTGCTGCTGACGCTGCTCTTCCGCTACATGCGGCCCCTGATCGAGAGCGGTTTCGTTTACCTGGCGCAGCCGCCGCTGTACCGCATCAAGTGGTCCAACCATGCCCACGACTACGTGTACAGCGACCGCGAACGCGACGAAGTCGTGGCCCGCGGCCTGGCAAACAACCAGCGCCTGCCCAAGGACAACGGCATCCAGCGCTACAAGGGCCTGGGCGAAATGGACTACACCGAGCTCTGGGACACCACCATGGATCCGGACCACCGCACGCTGCTGCAGGTCACCATGGACGACGCCGCAGCCGTGGACCAGATTTTCTCCGTCCTCATGGGCGAGGATGTCGAATCCCGCCGCAACTTCATCCAGCAGAATGCCAAGGACGTGCGCTTCCTGGACATCTAGGAAAACCGCCACCTCCCTGCGCCCGCGGATTTACAGAGCTTTTGAAGAACGGAACAACCAATGAGTGAAGAGACCCTCTCAGACCGGGTTGAACAGATCGACCTGCAGACTGAAATGCAGCGGTCCTACCTGGATTACGCCATGGCGGTTATCGTCGGGCGTGCCCTGCCGGATGTGCGCGACGGGCTGAAGCCCGTGCACCGCCGCGTCCTGTACGCAATGTTCGACGGCGGCTACCGCCCGGAGCGCTCGTTCAACAAGTGCGCGCGCGTGGTCGGCGAAGTCATGGGCCAGTACCACCCGCACGGCGACTCGGCCATCTACGACGCCCTGGTCCGCCTGATCCAGGACTGGACCATGCGTTACCCGCTGGCGCTGGGACAGGGCAACTTCGGCTCCCCCGGCAACGACGGCGCCGCGGCACCCCGGTACACGGAAACCAAAATGGCCCCGCTGGCCATGGAAATGGTCCGCGACATCGACGAGGAAACCGTCGATTTCATGGACAACTATGACGGCCGGAACCAGGAACCCACCATCCTGCCGTCACGCTTCCCGAACCTCCTGGTCAACGGCTCCTCCGGCATCGCCGTGGGCATGGCCACCAACATTCCGCCGCACAACCTGCGCGAAGTGGCCGACGGCGTCCAGTGGTACCTGGAAAACCCGGAAGCCCCCAATGACGTCCTGCTCGAGGAACTGATCCGCCGCATCAAGGGCCCGGACTTCCCCACGGGCGCCCAGATCCTGGGCCACAAGGGCATCGAGGACGCCTACCGCACCGGCCGCGGCTCCATCACCATGCGTGCCGTCGTCAACGTCGAAGAGCTGCAGGGCCGCACCTGCCTCGTGGTCACCGAGCTCCCCTACCAGGCCAACCCCGACAACCTGGCGATCAAGATCGCCGAGCTCGTCAAGGACGGCAAGGTCTCCGGCATCGCCGACATGCGCGATGAAACCTCGGGCCGCACCGGCCAGCGCCTGGTCATCGTGCTCAAGCGCGACGCCGTGCCCAAGGTGGTGCTGAACAACCTCTACAAGCACACCCAGCTGCAGGAAAACTTCGGCGCCAACATGCTGGCCATCGTGGACGGGGTGCCGCGCACCCTGAGCCTGGACGCCTTCATCCGCCACTGGGTCACCCACCAGCTCGAAGTGATTGTCCGGCGCACCCGCTACCGGCTGCGCAAGGCCGAGGAAGTGGCCCACATCCTGCTGGGCCTGCTCAAGGCACTGGATGCCCTGGACGACGTCATTGCCCTGATCCGCCGCTCCACCACGGTGGAGGAGGCCCGCACCGGCCTGATGGGCCTGCTGGACATTGACGAACTGCAGGCCCAGGCCATCCTGGACATGCAGCTGCGCCGCCTGGCCGCCCTGGAACGCCAGAAAATCCAGGACCAGCACGCCAAGCTGCAGATCGAGATCGCCGAGTACAACGAGATCCTCGGGTCCGAGGCACGCCAGCGGCAGATCGTCAGCGAAGAGCTGCGGGAAATCACTGACAAATACGGTGACGACCGGCGCACGCACATCCTCATGGGCTATGACGGCGACATGAGCATGGAAGACCTCATTCCCGAAGAGGAAATGGTGGTCACCATTACGCGGGGCGGATACGTCAAGCGGACCCGCAGCGACAACTACCGCCAGCAGGCACGCGGCGGCAAGGGCATCAAGGGCGCGCAGCTGCGCGGCGACGACGTCGTCGAGCACTTCTTCGTCACCACCACGCACCACTGGCTGCTGTTCTTCACCAACCTGGGCCGCGTGTACCGCGCCAAGGCCTATGAACTGGTGGAGGCCGGACGCGACGCCAAGGGCCAGCACGTGGCCAACCTGCTGGCTTTCCAGCCGGATGAACACATTGCCCAGGTCCTGGACCTGCCCGGCTACGACGCCGCCCCGTACCTGGTCCTCGCGACCAAGCGCGGACTGGTGAAAAAAACCAGGCTGGAGGACTACGACACCAACCGTTCCGCCGGTGTCATTGCCATCAACCTGCGCGACGGCGACGAACTCGTTTCCGCCCAGCTGGTCTCCGAAACCGATGACCTGATGCTGGTGTCCCGCAAGGGCCAGTCGCTGCGCTTCACCGCCACCGACGACGCGCTGCGGCCCATGGGCCGCGCCACGTCCGGTGTCACCGGCATGAAGTTCCGCGAGGATGACGAACTGCTGGCGGCCGACGTCGTCACCGAGGATTCCTACGTCTTCATCGTCACCGAGGGCGGCTATGCCAAGCGCACCGCAGTGGACGAGTACCGGGTCCAGGGCCGCGGCGGCCTGGGCATCAAGGTTGCCAAGCTGGCCGAGGACCGCGGGCACCTGGTGGGCGGCATGATTGTCCAGGAGGAAGACGAAGTCCTGGTGGTCATGCAGGGCGGCAAGGTGGTCCGTTCCTCCGTCGCCGGTGTCCCGGCCAAGGGCCGCGACACCATGGGCGTGATCTTTGCCAAGCCGGACAAGAACGACCGCATCATTGCGGTGGCGCGCAATTCCGAGCGTGATCTCGGCATTGAAGAAGCCGACGAAGACGACGCTGTGGACGGCGCCGGAACCGGTGACACAGTCCCGCAGACCGCAGCCGAGTCTGTAGGCACCGATGCCAATGAAGTACCGTTGGCTACAGACGAAACGGCGGCGCAGGAAGCGCAGCCAGCAGAAGATGGAGGTAACGAGTGAGCTCGACCAACTCAAATCCCAGGTCGACGTCGGGCGCGGGCCCTCGGGTAAAGACACCCGCGCGCCCGGCCCAGCGCCCCGGGGGTGGTCAGAGCGCACCGGCCAACCGGCAGCCGCTCGTCAAGCCGGCACCAAAGGCCAAGGCCCGCAAGGCCCGCCTGCTCGTCAGCAAGATTGATCCCTGGTCCGTGCTGAAGATGGCGTTCCTGCTCTCCGTCGCCCTCGGCGTGGTCACCGTGGTGGCGGCCATCGTCCTGTGGACAGTGCTGGACCTGACGGGGATCTTCGACCGGGTTAACACGCTGCTCGGCGATATCGCCGGGACCGAGTCCGGCGGCTTTGACCTGCGGGAGTTCGCTTCCCTGGGTCAGGTGGTGTCCTTCGCGACCATCATCGCCGTCGTCAACGTGCTCCTGCTGACGGCGCTGTCGATGCTCGCCTCGGTGCTGTACAACATTGCCTCCACCCTGGTGGGCGGCATCGGCGTCACCCTGACGGACGACTAGAGCCTGAAAAAACAGCGGAAAATCCGATTTTTTGCCCGGCCGGCGCCGCAAAATTGCCGGCCGGGCAGGAAATTGGAGCCGAATCCGGATCCTGATTTGGGTTCCCGGCAGAGGTGGGGTAAAGTTTTATCTCGGCCCGAGAAGGTATCGGGGCGCATAGCTCAGGCGGTTAGAGCGCTTCGCTGATAACGAAGAGGTCCCAGGTTCAAGTCCTGGTGCGCCCACGGAACATCACCGCAAGGTGATGAGCCACTAGGCAAGGAGGCACTGTGAAGAAGTTGCTGGCAGTAGCTGCAGCGGCAGTCGCGGGAATCCTTGCGGTAAAAAAATGGCAGGAAACTGCCGCGGAGAAATCCATTTGGAAGTCGGCCACCGACAAGGTTGATTGATTTCCATACTGAATGAATCGGTTCCACCGCAGGTCAGGGTGGGTTATACTGGATGAGTTCACATTTCGGGGGCATGGCGCAATTGGTAGCGCACCTGCTTTGCAAGCAGGGGGTTCGGGGTTCGAGTCCCCGTGCCTCCACCGAAAGAAAGTCCCGGCCATCGGCCGGGACTTTCCGCGTTTAAGACCCTTCCGCGTTGAGGACCCAACCCGTGCCGGGGGGCCTGGCAGCCGGCGCCGGCCCTGACCGGTCCTGTCCGGTCCTGTCCGGTCCTGTCCGGTCCTGTCCTGTCCGGTCCTGTCCTGTCCGGTCCTGTCCGGCCCTGACCGGTCCTGTGGACGGGCCGGCTCTCCGCGGTCACCTATTGTTGCTGTGTGATTGTTTTCCTCGCCGTGGTCGGCGTCCTCGGAGTTTCGGCCTCCGGTCCCATCATGGCCGCAACGGCCGCCCCCGCCCTCGCCATTGCGTTCTGGCGCAATGCCATTGGTGCCGTGGTCATGGGCGCACCGGCAGCGCTGCGGCGGCCCGGGACCTTTACCCGGCTGACCAGGTCAGAGACCAAATGGACGGCTCTGGCATCGGTGGCCCTCGCCCTGCACTTTGCCTGCTTCATTACGTCCCTGCAGCTCACCTCGGTGGCTGCGGCCACGGCGCTGGTGTGCCTCCAGGCGGGCTGGATCGCGCTTTTCAACCTGTTTCGGGGCATTGCCGTAGCCCCGCGGGTGCTGGCCGGGCTGGGTGCCTCCCTGATCGGCGTCGTCATCATTACGGGCTTTGACCTTGCCCTGTCCCGGGAGGCACTTATCGGGGACCTGCTCGCCGTGGCCGGAGGGGCGCTGGCCGGGCTCTACACCATTGCCGGAGGCAAGGCCCGGGCCACGATGAGCACGGGGACCTACACGTCCCTCTGCTACGGCCTGTGCTCGGTCCTGCTGCTGGTGATGTGCCTGGCGTTCGGCCAGCCGCTGGTGGGGTTTGAACCGGCGGCATGGGCCGGAATCTTGGCTGTCACCGTGGTGGCCCAGCTCCTGGGACACAGCGTGTTCAACCACCTGCTGGCCGTCATCTCACCGCTGGTGGTCTCCATGATCATCCTGCTGGAGATTCCGGGAGCCGCGATTCTTGCCGCCGTCTTCCTCAACGAACAGCTGCCGGCGGGAACGTACGCCGGGCTGGGCCTTATCCTTGCCGGCCTGGCCGTAGTCGTGACGGGACAGGGACGGCGCAACCGGTCCCAGGCGTTGCCTCCGGCGCCGCCCGCCCTGGGCGGCGGCCCGGGAAACTAAGGGACCCGCAGGCAGACAAAAACGGAGGGTTCCCGCTGATGCGGGAACCCTCCGTTGCGCTAAAAGGCCGGGTTATTCTCCGGTCTTCTCCGCGGACTTGTCGGCGTGGGCGCCGGATGCCTTGGCAGCGTCAGTGGCCTTGGCTGCTGCTTCCTTGCTGTGCTTGGCAGCTTCGGCAACCTTCTCACCGCTGCGGGCTGCTGCGCGCTCGGCAGCCTCCTTGATGCTGGCAACAGTCTCCTTGGTTTCCTTCACGGATTCCTTGCCGTTGGAGGACGCCTTGGAAACGTCGCTTTCGGGCTTGACGGCGGTGGGAGCAGGAGCCGTGGGGGCGGCGGGAGCGGCCGGGGAGGTTGCTGCGGGCTTGGGCTCGGGAACCTTGATGGTTTCGGGCTTGGCCGGAGCAGGAGTCTTCCACGGGTCCTCCACCGGACGCGACGCGCGCCAGGCAGCAACACCGGCGGTGACGGCAGCGGCGAGGATGCCGAAGATCAGCCAGCCCTTGCCGCGGCCCTTCCGGTTCCTGCCGGCAGCCTTGGCAGCCTGTGCGGCAGCCTTCTGTGCCTTCTTCAGAGCCTTCTTGTTGCCGGTCGCCTTGGCGACAGCCGTCTGCACCGGTACGGAAGCGGCGCCCAAGCTGCGGGTTACCGTGGCGGAAGCGTCTCCAATCCGCGTGGAGAGGCCCGGGATGTAGTCGTCCACCACTTTGTCCCGCGCGCCGGTGATCACCGGAGTGGCGCGGTCCAGGGTGTGCTGGATGCGGGGCGCTGCTTCATCCACAGCGTGGCTGATCCTTGGGCCGACCTTCTGCAGGCCTTCCTGGATGCGGGGGGTGACCGTTGCTACTCCCGCGGCAACGCCGTCGCCGGCACGCTTGAGGCCTTCCTGGATCTTGGGTGAAGCGGTTTCGATGCCCTTTTCGATACGGGGCACTGCCCAGTCGCGGGCGGCTTCCACCTTCGGTGCAGCCCAGTCACGTGCGGTCTCTACGCCTGCAGTGACATTGGCTTCAAAGTCACGGGCCATGCGGTCCTTCTTCTTCAAAACTACCTCCCGGGATAGTGACGGTTCATCCTTACCCTACGTTGAGATGGCAAGTGCGTGCCATTGATACCCCGGGCGGGGCGGACTTTTCACTGTGCGCTGAACCGGGCGAATTCCGCCCGCATGGCCCGCCGCCGTGGAACAATGAAATATATGACTGCTATTCCTACCGCAATTGCAACCATCCACACTTCCCTTGGCGACATCAAGGTCAACCTCTTCGGCAACCACGCGCCCAAGACGGTTAAGAACTTTGTTGGCCTGGCCACCGGCGAGATCGAGTGGACCGACCCGGCAACAGGAGAGAAGACCAGCCGCCCGCTGTACGACGGCACCATCTTCCACCGCATCATCAAGGACTTCATGATCCAGGGCGGCGATCCCCTGGGCCGCGGCACCGGCGGACCGGGCTACCAGTTCGACGACGAGATCAACCCCGATCTGGACTTCTCCACCCCGTACAAGCTGGCCATGGCCAACGCCGGAATCCAGATGGGCCGCGGAACCAACGGATCGCAGTTCTTCATCACCTCCGTTCCCACCACCTGGCTCCAGGGCAAGCACACCATCTTCGGCGAGGTAGCCGACGATGAGTCGCGCGCCTTGGTTGACCAGCTCAACGCCGTCGCCACCGACATGCGCGACAAGCCGGCCGAAGACGTGGTCATCAACAGCATCACCGTCGAGCAGCTCTAGCCCGTTCACGGATGCCCCGGCCGGAATCTCCGGCCGGGGCCTTTCGTCCATCTGGCCTCATTTCTCTTTGGGAGTACCGCAATGTCGTATGGAGTGCCTGCTGAAACACCAGCCTCACAGGTTCCTGTCTGCCCGCGGCACCCGGACCGGGTCAGCTACATCCGCTGCCAGCGCTGCGGCCGGGCAGCCTGCCCCGAATGCCAGCACGCTGCCCCGGTAGGCATTCAGTGCGTGGACTGCTTCCAGGAAAGCCGGCGTTCCGCGCCCGCATACCGGACCCCGTACGGTGGAAAAGCCGTGCAGGGTAAGCCCGTGGTCACCATCACGCTGATGGTCATCTGCGCGGTGTTTTTTGTGATTCAGTACCTGAACCCCGCCTTCACTCGCGAACTGCTGTATGCCCCGCTCTACACTGGGGTTGAACCATGGCGGATGCTGTCCGCTGCCTTCCTGCATTCGCCCGGTTCGATCCTGCACATTCTCTTCAATCTCTATGCGCTCTGGTTCCTGGGGCAGGGACTTGAACCCCAACTGGGCCGGCTCCGGTTTGCCCTGCTGTACTTGGTATCGGCACTGGGCGGCTCCGTGGGTGTACTGGCCCTCAGCCCGATCAACCAGGCCGTCGTGGGAGCCTCCGGAGCGATCTTCGGCCTGTTCGGCGCCCTCCTGGTGGTCCTGCTGCAGCGCCGCGCCAGTGTCCGGTCAGTGCTGATCCTGCTCGCGGCCAACTTCGCCCTGGGATTCTTTATCCCCAACATTGCCTGGCAGGCCCATCTGGGCGGCCTGTTGACCGGCGCCGCCTGCGCGGCGGTCCTCGTGTACGCACCCAAGGGCAATAAACGGGCCCTGGTCCAGTTTGGCGGCCTGGCCGTCATCGTCGTTGTCCTGTGCGTCCTCACCGCGGTGCTGGCAGGAGCAAAGGGGCTGCTGCTCCTGTAACCCGCCGGTATGCTGCCCGCACTGTCCACAAGCATCGAAATGTTTTCCACAGGGATACCCACAGTGTTAATAACTCGCGGAGGCACTGCGGGCTCCGATGGGTTCGACGATCGCAATTTGGGGCGGAAATCCGGTCTGCTTAAGGGCGGGACCGGGACGGGCCGGCACCGCGGACGCTGTCCGTGCGGCGGTCCAGCCACACTAAATGCGCTGTTTGCCCGCGCGCGCTGGGAGTTATCCACAGGCTGTTGGGGTAGCTGTGAACAGGTTATCCAGAGGCAAAACCGAGTTACACACATGTAATTCCACAGCTGTGGATAACTCCTGTGCCTATGCTGGCGGTAATTTTTGCCGACGGGCCCGAAAAGTTACACACACCTGTGGATAACTCTGTGCACAGTGTGTGTACAAAAGTTCTGCACAGGCTGGGACACAGGGTGGGACACCGGGTGGGGACACGATGAAAAGCCGCGGACATCCACAACCGTTCCCCGCTGACTCTGGGGAAGGGTGGATGCCGCGGCTGCGGGGGAGGAAGGCAGAGGGGGTGGCCTGCGGGCCAGTCACGTTCCCTTGGCCCGGCCGGATACCGCTCGCTGGAGTGCGGGGAGTTATCCTCAGCGCCAGCGGGTGGTCATGAGGAACCCGACAATGGCGATCCCGAAGCCGGCCAGGATATTACCGGCACCGAGCGCCGGAATCGGAAAGCGGGATTCCGAAATATAAAAGACAATGATCCACAGCAGGCCAATGATCATCAGGCCGAACATCACCGGTTTGTACCACACCGGATTGGGCTTGGGCGCAGAGGGGGTCTTTGCGGCAGCCGGTGAGGTTGCTGCGGGCTTCTTGCGGGACTTCGACTCGGGCACGGATCCTCCTGGCGGAACCGGCTCTGTGGAGCGCCGGTATAGACGGTCATGGCGGGGACGGGGGTGCAGTGCTGCCGCAGCGGGCCATGGCCCGGCTGTATCCTGACTTGGGGCTGCCACCGCACCTGGCTGTTTCCCTTGTACTCATCGTAGCGAATGGCGGCACCTCCCGGCGCCGCCCCCGCAACAGTCCGGTCTCGAAGGAAAAGGGAACTATGGCTACCTCCAGCAGGGCAGCACACTCGCGCAGGGGATCCGCGCCGCCCGGCTCCGGCCGCCGCCGGCGAAGTGCCGGCCAGCTGATCATCCAGGTGATCGGCGAGCTCCTGATCACCCTTGGGCTGCTGCTGGTGCTGTATGTGGTGTGGGAGTTGTGGTGGACCAACATTGACGCCAACAACAAGCAGGAGCAGGCCGTGGGAAACCTGTTCCAGGAATTCGACGCGCCCGTTGCACCGGCGCCGGAAACCGCTGCGGAGCCCGACTACGGCGACCCCGTTGTCATGCCGCCCATCGCCGAAGAAGGCCGTACGTTTGGCGTGGTGTACATTCCCCGGTTCGGGGAGTCCTATTCCCGCCCCGTCACCAGCGGCGTGGGAACAGCCGTACTGGATTCCCTCGGCCTGGGTCATTACCCCTCCACGGCCATGCCCGGCGAGGTCGGCAATTTTGCTTTGGCAGGTCACCGTCAGACACACGGGCAGGTCCTGGATGCCATCCACACCCTCGTGCCCGGGGACAAGGTCTATGTGCAGACCAAAGACGGCTACTACAGCTACGTGTACCGGAACAACCAGATTGTGCTGCCGGACCGGGTGGACGTCATTGCTCCGGTTCCCACCCAGCCGGCAGCCATACCCACCGAGCGCTTTTTGACGTTGACCAGCTGCAACCCCCGGTTCGGCGCTGAAGAGCGGATCATCGCCTACGCGGTCATGGACTCCTGGCAGCCGCTGTCAGCGGGACCGCCTGCCGAGATTGCCGCTCAAGTAGCCCAAAATGCGGAAGGGGCAAAGTAAAATGTACGCTTGGATCTTCAGGAACCTGCCGGGTCCGCTCTGGGTGCGCATCCTTACCGCGCTCGTGCTGATTGCCGGCGTGGTGCTGCTTCTCATGAACTACGTTTTCCCGTGGTTCTCCGAATACAGCTTCCTCAGTCCCTTCACCGATTCCACGATTGGCGGTTCCTAGAACACATGAGCATTCGAATCCTGGTCGTCGACAACTACGACAGCTTTGTCTACACGCTGGTGGGATACCTGCAGCAGCTCGGTGCCGAGACCACCGTGGTGCGCAACGACGACGTCACGCTCGCCGAAGCGGTTGAATTAGCCGCCGCACGCGACGGTGTGCTGGTATCTCCGGGCCCGGGGGCTCCGGCCGAGGCGGGAGTGTGTGTTGACCTGATCCGCTGGTGCGGAGAAAACAACAAGGCCATGCTGGGGATCTGCTTGGGCCACCAGGCCCTGGCGGAGGCCTACGGCGGCACAGTGACGCATGCCCCCGAGCTTATGCACGGCAAAACGTCGCTGGTCCGGCACGAAGGCACCGATGTGTTTGCTGGCCTGCCCAGCCCGGTCACCGCCACCCGCTACCACTCACTCGCTGCAGTGGCTGACACCATTCCGAAGGAACTGCAGGTCACCGCGCGAACCGACAGCGGAATCATCATGGGACTGCGCCACTCCACGGCTCCCCTGTCCGGGGTGCAGTTCCATCCGGAATCGGTGCTTACCGAAGGCGGCTACCAGATGCTGGGCAACTGGCTGGAAGGCTTGGGCCTGACCGGCGCGGCAGCCCACGCCGCCACGCTCAGTCCGCTCATGTCGACCGCAGCAGGCACACTGCCGCGCTAGTCGTCCTTCTTCTTGCCCTTCGCCGTTTCGGACGGCTCCGGAGACGCACTCGGGCTGGGCTCGGGTTCCTCCGTGGGTTCCACCGGGGCCTTGGCCACGGTCACGGATATCGTGGAACCCTGTTCCACATCCATGCCCGCGGGGACACTCTGCTCGATGACCAGCCCCGGAGCAACCGTGGAATTCTCGACCTCGTTCACAGTGATCCCCAGCCCGACCATCTCACTGGAAAGGATTGCCCGGGCATCCTCCATAGTGCTGCCCACCAGATCCGGAACGGTGACATTGCCGGTGGACAGCACAAGGTTAACCGTGGAACTGACCGGAACAGCCGCTCCGGGCGCCGGGCTGCTGGAAAGGACCCGCCCGGCCGGAACCGTGGCACTGTTCGCCTCGGCCGTGGTTCCTCCCTGCAGCCCCGCCCTGCGCAGTTCGTCGCGGGCCTCCGGTTCGGTCATGCCGGCAAGGTTTCCAGGCACGGTGACGCTCGACGGTCCCTGTGACAGGTAGAGGATGACGTTCTCCTCCAGCGGAACCACCGATCCACCCGCGGGGTCAGTGCGGATGGCAAGGCCGCTGGCTACGGTGTCGCTGTACTCGGGTTCGATGGTTGGCGGTCCGAATCCGGCATCCATGATGATATTCAGCGCATCTGTCTGGCTTTTGGATTCCACGTTGGGCATCGTGGCGGTCACCGGAGCGACTTCCTTGGGATTCATCAGGTTATAGGCCAGCACGGATCCGGCACCCAGCAGGAGTATCAGGACAATGAACAGGGTGGTGATCCAGGCCCGCCGCCGCGCCTTCTGCTCCGGATCCCGGTCACCGGTGGCTCCGATGGTCAGCTCGCCGTCGTCGTCATCTTCTTCTTCGTGGGCGGATGTGGTCAGTGGACCGCCGGAGCGCACCCGCGCCATGGCCCGGGTGCGCGGCTCGTCTTCAATGGGGCTGACGTCGACTGCCGGGCGGGCCGGGGCTGAAACGGTCAGGGCCTCCGTGGCGTCGGTGGCAGGGGCCGGGTCAGCTGCGGGCACCCCGCTGCGGACCGCCAACAGGGCGTCACGGAAAGCATGGGCATCCTGGTAACGATCGGCGCGGTCCTTCGCCAGCCCCCGCTCGAGCACGGCATCCAGTGCGGCTGGAATCTCCGCATTGAAGCTGCTGGCCTTCGGCGGTGCCTCCCGGACATGCTGGTAGGCCACCGATACAGGGCTGTCGCCAATAAACGGAGGCCGTCCTGCCAGCATTTCGAACAGCAGGCAGGCTGCCGAATAGAGGTCGCTCCTGGCATCAACGGTTTCACCGCGGGCCTGCTCCGGCGAGAGATACTGCGCCGTTCCAATGACAGCCTGGGTCTGGGTCATGGTGGCGGCCGAATCGGCCATGGCCCGGGCAATGCCGAAGTCCATGACCTTGACGCCGCCGTCGGCGGTCACCATGACGTTGGCGGGCTTGATGTCGCGGTGCACAATTCCGGACCGGTGGCTGTATTCCAGCGCCGAAAGGACTCCAAGGATGTATTCCACGGCTTTGTCCGTGGTGATTTCTCCTGCTTTGACCAAGTCCCGGAGGGTGCGGCCGGGGACATATTCCATCACGATGAACGGCAGCCGGACATCTTCCGGCGAAGACCCCGGGGACTCCTGGTCGCCGGTGTCGTAGACGGACACAATCGCCGGATGGTTCAGGCCTGCCACCGCCTGCGCCTCCCGGCGAAACCGTGATTGGAACAGCGGATCGCGGGCAAGATCGGGGCGCAGCACCTTAATGGCCACGGAACGGCCCAGCCGAATGTCACGGCCAAGGTACACGTCGGCCATGCCGCCGCGGCCAATGAGCTCACCGATCTCGTAGCGGCCGTTCAACACCCGTTCGGTGTTCAAGGTGGGGTGTCCTTTGAGGAATTCTGCGCTCATGAGTGCTTACCCGGCCGTTGGATTCGTGCCGTTGGGCGCCGCGGGAACAGAGGACTCCGAAGTCACTGTGGGCGTTGGCTCCGGAGCGCTGGTGGGGGCGGGGGCCGGTTCAACAGCTGCCGGTCCCTCGGACGTAAAGTACGTCACCGTCGAGCCCTCGGGAAGGGGTGCGCCCTCGGACGGGTTGACGGCCACCACGGTGCCCTGAGGCTGGCTGGAGGCCTGTGTGCCGCCGTTGACCGGCACCAGGCCCGCATCCTTGATCCGCTGTTCCGCGGCGGATGCGTTCTGGCCCGTGATGCCGGAGGGAACCGTGGTCATGGAGGGGGACTGCGTCGGCTCCGGGCCGGTCGAATAGGTGACCGTGACCAGGGTTCCGCGCTGGAGTGTCCCCACCGGGTTGACATCCATCACGGTGCCCTCGGGGACGTCCGAGGACGATGCGCCCACACCGTTGACGGCGAGGCCGAGGTTGATCAGTTCGGCTTCCACATCGTTGTAACTGCGGCCTTCAAAGCTGGCGGCGTTGATGGTGATCTCGTCTGCATCCTCCGACGGCGTCGGGGAGGGAGACTGGCTGGTGCGGCTGGGGCTCGGGCTCGGCTGAGTGGTGGTGGCCGAGGGCTTGGGCTCGGGGTTATCACTGCTGTTCCCGGACACCAGGGCCCAGACAACAGCGGCGGCGGCTAGCAGTGCCAGCACGACCACAAGGGGAATGATCCACGGGCGGCGACGCTTGTCGGGGGCGTCGTCCCCGCCATCCCCGCCGTTTCCGACAACGCCGCCGTCGGCGTCGTCAACGTCCTCATCGGTCCATTCCCGTGACGCGGCCAGTTCACCGGTTGCCGGGGACTCCGCTCCCACTGCCGCCCCTGCAACAGTGGGAAGCGCCGAGGTGGACGGCGCGGTGTTGACCACACGGGTGGCTGAGGTTCCGGTGGTGGGCACCGGTGCGGTGACGGCGTCGTTCACGGCAGTGGCGCCGCCGCCGAAGAGCAGCATGCCGGGCACGGCGGCCTCGGCAGCGGCAATGTCGCCACGCCGGATGGCGGCAACGGCCCGGGCCAGTGCTTCGGCGTCAGCCGGGCGGTCGGCCGGATCTTTGGCCAGCATGGACATGATCAGGGCGCGGACCGGCACCGGAATGCTCTCAGGCAGCGGCGGCGGTGTGTCGTTGACCTGGGCCAGGGCAATGGCAATCTGTGACTCGCCGGAGAAGGGGCGGGTGCCGGCCAGGAGCTCATAGCCAATGACGCCGAGGGCATAAATGTCGCTGGAACCGGTGGCCTGCTGGCCGGTGGCCTGTTCCGGAGCCAGGTACTGCGCTGTTCCCATCACCTGGCCGGTGGCGGTCAGAGGCACCTGGTCGGCCAGGCGGGCGATGCCGAAGTCGGTGATTTTGACCCGGCCGTCAGGCAGGATCAGGAGATTGCCGGGCTTCACGTCGCGGTGGACGAGTCCCTGCTTATGCGCCGCGGCCAGCGCGGTGGCGGTCTGGCCGATGATGGAAAGGGTGCGGTCCGGAGTGAGGCTCTTGTCGCGCTCAATGATGGAGGACAGGGGCAGGCCCGGAACGAGCTCCATCACGAGGTAGGCGGAGCCCTCTTCCTCGCCGTAATCGAAGACGTTGGCGATGCCCTCGTGGTTCAGCAGCGCGGTGTGGCGCGCTTCGGCCCGGAACCGGTTCAGGAAGCCCGGATCCCCGGTGTACTCCTCCTTGAGGATCTTGATGGCAACAATGCGGCCCAGGACGAGGTCCCGTGCCTTCCACACTTCACCCATACCGCCGATGGCGATACGGTCAGTGAGCTGGAATCTGCCGCCTAAGGTGATTCCTGATGTAGGCCTCACTTATTTAACACCGCCTCTAGGAGTTTCTGCGCGCTTGGAGTGGTCAGTTGTGATCCGGTGGCCAGATCCACGTCTTCCATGACGATGGAGATAGCCACTTGGGGGTCGTTGGCGGGTGCGAAGCCGGTGAACCAGGCATTGTCGCCCTTGCCCTGCACTTCAGCGGTGCCGGTCTTGCCTGCCACCTCGACGCCGGGGATCCGCGCCGCGGAGGCGGTGCCGTTGTTAACGACGCCGACCATCCAGTTGGTGAGCTGACGTGCGGTTTCCGGGCTGACCGAGGTGTTCAGGACCTCCGGTTCCGGTTCATCGATGATCGACAAATCGGCGTCCCTGACGTTGCGAATCAGGTTGGGGGTCATCTGCACGCCGTTGTTGGCGATGGCTGAGGACATCAGGGCAATTTCCAGCGGAGTGGCGGTGACGCTGTACTGCCCGATGGCCGCCTGCGCCAGCTGGGCCTGGTCCATGCCGGTGGGGAAGCCGCTGGCCACCACCTCGTACATGCCCCGCTCGGGCAGGCTCAGCGCCTTGTTGAAACCGAACTTCTCCGCCTGCGACGCGATGGCGTCCTCGCCGACGTCCCACGCAATCTGGGCAAAGACGGTGTTGCAGGACTGCTCCAGGGCGAAACCGATGGTGGCCTCGGACCGGGCGGCACAGTTGCCGTTGGTGTAGTTCGGCAGGGAGATATTCGTGCCCGGCAGCGGAAGTTCGCTGGGATTGTCCACGAGTGAATCGGCGTCGTAATCGCCTGACTCGAGGGCGGCCGCGGCATCCACCAGCTTGAAGACCGAGCCGGGGGCCAGCAGGGACTGGGTGGCTGCGTTGCGGTAGGGCGAGAGCCCGTCGACCGTGAGCAGCGCCTCCATGTTCTTCGCAACTACCTCCGTGTCATGGACGGCCAGCAGATTGGTGTCGTAGCTGGGCTTGGAAACCATGGCCAGAATGTTTCCGGTTTTCGGCTCCATCATGACAATGGAGCCCTTCTGGCCCTCGGGGATCAGGTCATAGGCCAGCTGCTGCAGTTCGGAATCGATTGTCAGCTCGACCGAGGCACCCTGGACAGGGCTGCCGGAGACCAGTTGGACCAGCCGGTCAAAAAACTGCTGGTCACTGTTGCCGGTGAGTTCCTCGTTCATCACCTGTTCCAGCTGGGTGATACCGCTGCCAAGGGAGAAGAACCCGGTCAGCTGCGAGTACAGCTCCGGCTGGTGGTAGACGCGCTGGAAGTTGAACTGATCGTCCGACGGCACGGATTCGGCAATCGGAACCCCGTCCACCAGGATCGAGCCGCGGTTCTGGCCGAAGTCCTGGTAAATGGTCCGGTTGTTATTCGGATCCGCGTTGAGCTTGTCGGCGGAAATGAACTGGACATAGGTCAGGGACCCGAGAATGAGGACGAACATGGACAGGGCCACGATCCAGCTGTTGCGAATGGCTTGATTCATGCGCCGCGTACCTCCTGTTCGCGCTGTGATGACTTGCGTGGGGCTGATCCCACCGGTGATTCCTGCATGGCCGGCACCATGGGGCCGGTCAGCGGCCCGGTGGCCGCCGGCCGGCGGGCCGCCTCGGAGATCAGCAGCAGCAGCGCGACGATGATCCAGTTGGCCAGCAGCGAGGAACCGCCGGCTGACATGAAGGGTGTGGTGAGGCCGGTGAGGGGGATCAACCGCGTCACCCCGCCAATCACCACGAAACACTGCAGGGCGATCGTGAAGGACAGTCCGCAGGCGAGCAGCTTGCCGAATCCGTCACGGGTGCCCAGTGCTGCACGGAAGCCGCGCGACACCAGCAGCACGTACATCAGGACAATGGCGAAGATGCCGATCAGGCCCAGTTCTTCACCGAGGGCGGCAATGATCATGTCGGAGTTGGCGTAGGCCACCAGATCCGGACGGCCCTGGCCGAGCCCCGTTCCGGCAAGACCTCCGCTGGCGAGGCCAAAGAGGCCCTGTACCACTTGGTAGCTGCCGCCACCGGATCGGTTGTAGACCTCAGGATCGAAGGCATTGAGCCACCCGTCAATCCGCAGTGCCACGTGGCTGAACAGCTGCATCGCGACCAGGCCGCCGGCCGTCAGCAGGGCAACCCCGATCAGGACCCAGCTGACCCGGCTCGTGGCCACGTAGATCATGGCCATGAACAGTCCGAAGAACAGGATCGAGGACCCGAGGTCCCGCTGGAAGACGAGCACGCCGATGCTGACGATCCAGGCTGCCATCATGGGCCCCAGGTCCTTCAGGCGCGGCAGCTGGAGGGGGCCGACCTTGCGTCCGGCCAGCAGGATCAGGTCGCGGTTCGTGGATAGATACCCCGCGAAGAATATAGCCAGGGTGATTTTGGCGATTTCGCCCGGCTGGAAGGTCCTGTCGCCGCCGATACTGACCCAGATCCGCGCGCCGTTGATTTCCACACCAAGCGGAGTCAACGGAAGCAGCAGCAGGATCGCACTCACGATGAGCGAGATGTAGGTGTACCGGCGCAGGATCCGGTGGTCCTTGATGAGGAAGAGAACGGCAATTGCCGCAGCGACGGCAAGGGCACTCCACAACAGCTGCCGGTCCGCGGCATTGGTGCCGTCCGAGATGTCCAAGCGGTGGATCATGGCCAGCCCGATGCCGTTCAGAGCGGTCACGATCGGAAGTATTACCGGATCGGCATATTTAGCGCGGAAGCGGAGCACAATGTGGAAGGCCAGCACCAGGGCCACAAGGGTGGCCCCCTGTGTCCAGAAATCAGCGTCGAAGGCGCGGTCCTGGTCCAATCCCACAACGAAGTTCGCCCCGATACCCACCAGGAGGGCAAGCAGCAGGAGCACGGCTTCAACGTTGCGCCGTGATTTGGGAACCGTCAGAACGTCGGACATTACTTCTGCCCCTCGCATTCACTGGGGTCAGCCGGATTCGCTGATGCCGGGGGTGATGGCGCAGCCGAGGGCTTGGCAGCCGTGGCGCCGGCGGCCGGTGTGGCGGGCTCGGCGGGATCACAGGCAGCGGTGCGGGCCGTACCCCGCAGGTCCTCAACGATTTGCTCGGCGTGCAGCAGGTCCTTGGCGGGAATGGTGCCCTGGACCCGGTTGCGCTGGTATTCGGGCAGGCTGTCCACGGTGATGTCGGTCCGTTCGGTGACGGTGGACAGCCGGATTGGACCCAGGGACTGCGAGACACCGTTGTAGATGGCAACGTTGTTGTCGCTGGACCCCACGTAGTAGCGGGTTTGCGTCCAGGTGTAGCCGACCCAAAGGACAGCGGCCAGCAGAACAGCAATCACGGCCAGTGCGGTGGGCACCAGCCAGCGCGGCCGGCGCCGTTGCTTGGGCGGCTCCTGTTCCTGCGCGGTTTCCGTTTCCGGTGCTGCCTTGTGGGTCAGCAAACGGGCAGCGCGGCGTTCGGCCGTCCGTTTGGTGACGATGGGGATTTGTCCGGTTTCAGTGGCCAGTGACGCTGCGCCAACAAGAACGTGCGGCCGTGAGGAGAGGTCCTGCCGGATGAGGTCCGCCCGGACGGGTTCATCGTCTGCGGAGGGTGCATTGTCCGGCCCGCCGGCAGGGGAAGACTCCGGCGCGGGAGCGGACACCACTGCGGGCAGAACCGGTCCGCCGGGCAGGGAAACCCGGGCTGAGGAAGCTTCCACCGGCAGGGAATCGTCCGGGACCTCTGCAATCTCGATGACCGCCACCGTGACGTTGTCCGGGGAACCGCCGGCAAGGGTGAGTTCAACCAGGATGTCGACGCAGCGCTGCAGGTCAGAGGTCTCCCGAAGGACAGTTTCGATGTCCGAGTCCCGCAGGACAGCGGTCAAACCGTCTGAACACAGCAGCCATTTTTCGCCGGGTTCAACTTCGAAGGAGGCAAGATCAAGTTCCGGGCTGGCGTCCACATCGCCCAGCACCCTCATGAGCACGTTCTTGTGCGGATGCACTTCAGCTTCGTCGGGGCGCAGCCGGCCTTCGTCGATGAGCCGCTGGACAAAGGTGTGATCGATGCTGATTTGCTCGAAGACACCGTTCTTGAGGCGGTAGGCGCGTGAGTCCCCAATATGGGCGAACGCAAACCGGTTGCCGTTCAGCAGGAGGGCCGTGACCGTGGTGCCCATACCGGACAGCTGCGGGCTGGTGGTCACGAGCTCGGACAGGAGGGAGTTCGCCGCCTGGATTTCATCCGCCAGGACGGTGAGGGGTTCGTCGTCGTGGGTTCCGCTGTCCAGATGCACCAGATCCAGCACGGTCGAGGCTGAGGCGACGTTGCCGCCGGCATGACCACCCATGCCGTCGGCGACAACGGCCAAATATCGGCCGACGTAGGCTGAGTCGTCATTCTTTAAACGAACCATGCCGACGTCGGACCGTGCTGCGTAGTTGAGCACCAGGGCCACGGCTAAGGCCTCAACTCAAGGACCGTCTTGCCGATGCGGATCGGAACACCGGGCTCCACGGGCAGGGCCCGGGTCAGCTGGCTTCCGCCGAGGAACGTGCCATTGGTGGAGCCGAGGTCCTCGATGAACCAACGGCTGCCCTGCGGGAAGAGACGGGCATGGCGGCCGGAGGCATAGTCGTCGTCGAGGACGAGCGTGGCCTCCTGCGCGCGGCCGAGCAGAATGGGGCTGGACGCCAGGTCCAGGGTGGTTCCGCGCAGGGGACCCTCGGTGACAACCACCTGGCGGGCGGGAACCCTGGCCGGGGCGGGCACCTGCTTCTCAAGGGCGGGATTTCGGCGGATCTGCCGGGCGCTGGGCGTGCCGGTCCGGTTGCGGCTGCCGACTACCAGGTCACGCCGGATGGCACCGACGACACTGATGACCATTAACCACAGCAGGATCAGGAACCCGTAGCGCAGCAGGGTCACAATGAGTTCACTGTCCACTAACGTCCCCCGGTCCGATACGGCAGAAGCCGGAACGTGATGCGGGTTCGACCCATGGCAATAGTGGAACCATCCGTAAGATCTGCTTCCCCTTGTACTTTCTGGCCGTTGACGAAGCTTCCGTTGGTGGAACCGAGGTCGATGGCGCGGCTAACACCGTTTTCAGTGCGGATTTCCAGGTGGCGGCGGGAAACGCCGGTGTCATCAACGAGGATATCCGCCTCGGAGGACCGCCCGAGAACCACCGATGGCGCATTTAGTGAATATCGCTGGCCGTCGATGTCCAAAACGGGCTGCATGCGTCCCGGACCCTGACGCGGAGCGGGCGGGGCAGCCTGCCGGGGTGCGGGGGCTCCCGCCTTCTCGGTTGACGAATCAACTTCCAGGACGCCCGGCTTGAGCGAGGAATCGCGGGTGAAGGAAACCCGGACCGGCCCCTGGAGCGTGTAGGACTGGCTTCGGGCGTGCTTGATCACCACATCGCAGAGTTCTTCGGCCAACGGAGCGCCCCATTCCTGCGCGCGTTTGAAGTCCGAATCAGACAGCCGGGCAGTAAAGACGTTTGGGGCCAGGGTGCGGCCCTGTCCCACGGTGAAGGAACGCTCGTCCAGTTCACGCCTCATGGCGATCGCCAGTTCAAGGGGTTCCACCCGGCCGGAACCGCCCGAGGAGAAGGCACCTCGCACTACTTTTTCGATTCCGCGTTCGACGTTATCGAGTAAGCCCATGTTCGCCTCCTTCCCTAGGTCCTGCTTCTGTCCGGATGTCCGGCGGATACTCCGGTGGATATCTGGCCCGTGCACGCCTGCGGCAAGCCCGGAATCCGCTCCGGCAGTGCCCGCAGGGGCAATTCCGGCGCAGCGGCAAGGCAGGCCAAAGGTGCACAGGTCCACTTCGATAGTACTGGGGACAGCTGAAAAATGTCCTAACGCGGGTGGAGCGCCTCGAGGTGTCGGAAGGTCCGCCTGAGCCACGCGGGCAGGTGGAGACCGCGTTGCCCGCCCTGTTCGGGAGACGCAAAAACCGCGTCCTGGCGCGGTTTTTAATGCCGTGCAGCAGCCGTTTAGGTGTTTTCCCAAAATGTGGGTATGCTTGATTCTGCTGTTCCCGAGGAATCGAGACGCCGACAGTCGTGAGACGGAAGGCACACTCTCTTCGGGAAACCATTTAGGCGCGAGTGGCGGAACGGCAGACGCGCTGGCTTCAGGTGCCAGTGTCCGAGAGGGCGTGGGGGTTCAAATCCCCCCTCGCGCACAAAATGAATCACCCCGGTTGAAAGACCGGGGTGATTTTTTTATGCCCGCAGCCGGCCCCCGCCCGCCCCGCCATTAAGGAGGCATGACAGGGGACAGCGAAAACTTAGCGGCGCTGTTTGGGTTCCTTAGCCGCAATATGGGCTGCCTCCTGCGCCTTGCGCTCCTTCTTGGCTTCGGCTTCCTTCACGCGTTTGGCCTCCTCACGCACGGCGGCGAAGCTGGCCCGTTCCTCAACGAGCCAAGCGGGGGGAGCAGCCAGCAGCGCGGTGATCTCCTCCGTGGTCAGGGCCTCGGTGATTCCGGAGCGGGTCAGGCCGCTGATGGAGATATTCAGTTTTTGTGCCACGACAGGACGCGGGTGGGGTCCGTTGCGGCGCAGATCAATCAGCCACTGCGGGGGATTGGCCTGAAGTTCATCAAACTGGGCCCGGGAAATAGGCCCGTCCTGGAACTCCTGCGGCGCGGCGGGCAGATAGATGCCCAGTTTCTTGGCTGCCGTGGCAGGTTTCATGGATTGGGATTTCTCGGAAGTCATCTAATAAGGGTATCCGGAGCGGGAGGCAAGGGTATCCCGCTCCGCTGCTGCAGCCTGGATCCGCAACGAACGGGCGCGAAGAAGGCAGACCATGCTGGGCTAACCTGAAAAGGTGCCAATTGATGACCCCTCCCACAAGCCCCGTCCAGCCCAGCCGCTGAAGCTGGCGTACGTTCCCGGTGTGACGCCCGGAAAGTGGATCGGCAGGTGGAACGAGCGGCAGGACCGTGAGCTGCAGGCTTTTCAGCGCCCCGAAGACGAGGTTGTGGATGACCTGCGTGCGGGCCGCGCCGACGTGGTGTTTATCCGTGTTCCGGACGAGGGATTCATCCGTCCGGCGGACCTGAGCGTCATCACCCTTTACGAGGAACTCCCGGTGGTGGCTGCTGCCAAGGATTCCGCCGTCGCGGCCTTCGACGAACTGGACCTTGCTGACCTGGCGGGCGAGACTTTCCTGGACCTTCACGAAATGGGCGGTGTGGAGACCGGCATGGAAGTGGTGGCCTCCGGCGCCGGCCTTCTGATCCTCCCCATGTCAGTGGCCAAGCTGTACTCACGCCGCGACGTGGTGGCACGCCCCCTGGCGGGTGTTCCCGGAACCCGGATCGCCGTTGCCTGGCTTGACGGCAGCGCGGATCCGGGAATCGAAGAGCTGGTGGGAATTGTGCGCGGACGGACGGCCAACAGTTCACGCCAGCCCTCGGTGCAGGCGGAACAAAAGTTGACGGCCCGGCAGCGCACCAAGGAACGTCAGAGCAGGAGCGCGGACAAGGGGACAGCGAAGTCGGGCGGCCGGCCCGCTGCCAAGGGCGGCGGCAAGGGTGCCGCGGGCAGCAAGGGCGGCCAGGCCCAGAAGACAGCCAATAAGACCAAGGGCGGCCGCAAGGGTGGAAAGCCGCGCGGAAGCCGGTAGGCGAAGGGGTGCCGCCGGCGGCCGTTGACGGAGTAGCCTTTCGCCCATGCGCGTAAAGATGAGCAGCATCCACGTCCTTGATCCGGCTGCCGCCTTCGACTTCTACACCGGCACGCTGGGTTTTGAGCCGCTGATGGTGATGCCGGAGTACAACCTGTTCATTGTCCGTGCCCGCGATATTCCGGACGGCCCCGGCCTGCTGCTGGAACCCAGCGACAATCCCCTGGCCGAGGCCTACCGCAGCGGACTGTATGGGATGGGCCTGCCCGCCCTCGTGCTGGGAGTGGAGGACGTGGCCGCGGAGATGGAGCGGCTGAGCGGCCTCGGCGTCCGCTTCACCGGGCCGCCGTCCACTGACGCGATGGGAACCCAGGCCGTGTTTGATGACGGCTGCGGAAACTACCTGCAGCTGCACCAGGACTGAGCTTCCTCCAGGCTCAACGGGCGCCCGGTGCCGGCGCTGAAGCCGCCGCTAGTGCTCGCCCAGCCGGGGTTTGAGCCGGGATTCCTCCAGGTCCAGCAGGCGCTGGGCGTCGGCGAGGGTCCGCGAGGGGAAGTGCCCTTCCCTGCGTGCGAGCAGCAGCGCCTCGCGTTCGGCGTCGACGACGGCGCGGCGCAGCTCCCGGTACTGCAGCTGCGGGGTGGGGGATGCCCCCACACCCAGCGCCTTAACCCGTTCCCAGGCCAGTTCGCTGCGCAGGAAGGTGCTCTGCCGCACCCGCTCCACCACATCGGGATCCACATCGGCATGATCGAGGCAGGCTCCCGGGTTTTCCAGCACCCGCAGGCCGGCATCGCTGATCTGGTCCAGCAGGGTGGCCAGGCTGCGCTGGTCCGCGGCTGCATTAATGCCGCGGACCTCCAGGGCCCGGATCACCCAGGGAAGGGTTCCGCCCTGCAGCAGCAGCGTCACCACGGCAACGGTGAAGGCGATCAGCACCAGTTGCTCCCGGTACGGCGTAGCCTCCGGCAGGGACTGCGCGGCGGCCAGCGTCACCACACCGCGCATCCCGGACCAGCCGATCACCACCCCGCCGCGCCAGTCCAGGCCCTCGGCGCGCAGCTGCATGATGTCCGTTTTGCGGCGGCGGTAGATCTGCTCTCCGCGGTTGGCCCGGCGCTGGGCGCGTTCATCCCCGGGTTCCTGCAGCTTGAGGCGGTCCAGGGCAGCCCGGAAGCGGTTGGTCCGCCGTTCCTGGTATCCCACCTTGGCACGCAGCAGCAGGATCAGCGGACCCATCCACACGAAGCGGATCATGATGAGCAGGGCGGTGACCGCCAGTCCAATGACGACCGACTCGCCCACGGTGAGCAGTTCCGGATTGATCTCCTCGACGAGGTAGCGGATTTCCAGGCCCATCAGCAGGAAGACGCCGTTTTCGAGCAGGAACTGGACCGTGTGCCAGTTGACGCTGTCATTGATCCGCGCCTGGGCGCTGAAGGCGGATCCGCTCCGGTGCCCGGTGTACAGTCCGGCAACCACCACGGCCAGCACACCCGATGCGTGCATTTCCTCGGCCGGTATGAAGGCCAGGAAGGGCACCACAAAGGAAATGGCGGTGTCCAACACGGGATCATGGAGCTTGGACCGGATGTACACGGTGGCAATTCCCACCAGCAGCCCGACGGCGACGGCAGCCACCACGGCGAAGCCGAAGTCCGCGATCCCGTCCCAAATACTGGCCAGGCCGCCGGCGCTGGCCGCAATTGCCGAGCGCAGCAGCACCAGTGCGGTGGCGTCGTTGACCAGGCCCTCGCCCTCGAGGACAGTGACGAGCCGCGGAGGCAGGCCGAGTTTCTTGCCGATGGATGTGGCGGCCACGGCGTCCGGAGGGCTGACCACGGCGCCCAGGGCGATGGCCGCGGCGAGGTTCAGGTCCGGCAGCAGAACGTAGAGCAGCCACCCGGTGGCAAAGGCGGAAACCAGGACGAGGAAGACGGACAGGCTCGAAATGGCGCCGAAATTCCGCCGGAAGTCCACCACGGGAACGTTCACCGCTGCGGCGTAGAGAAGCGGCGGCAGCACGCCCATCAGGATTAGTTCATGTGGAACGGTGAACGTCGGCAGCCCGGGAAGATAGGACAGCCCGAGCCCCACCACCACCAGGATCAGCGGCGCGGCAATGCCCAGCCGCTTGGAGAAAGCGGCGACGGTGACTATGACAGCCACGCCGATGACAGCAAAAAGGGCTAGTTCCACACCTGCCATTATCGTTCACAGTAGTGAACTGTCCAGTTGGGGCCTCACGGTGTCACACCCGGTGATGCCGCTGGCCCCGGGCCCCGGGCCCCGGGTCCCGGGTCGCGGGCCGCGGGCCGCGGGCCGCGGCTGAACCGCTAGGCCGCCGCCCACTGCGTCAGTGTCAGGAACGCGGCATGGACCACGCCGTAGATGGCATAGACAGTTACCGGAACCATGAGCGCCCACTCCCGCCAGGACCCCGCAGCCCCGATCAGCGGCAGCGACATGGCGCCGCTGCTGCGCCACAGCTTGTTGAGCACCGGCATGCCGGCCAGGGAACGCGGACGCTTGATCCGCAGCGGCCAAAAGATCATGACGCCCTGATGGGTCAGCAGGTCCCCGACAATGTGCACGGCGACTCCCAACCCCACGGCCACCGGAAGCCAGTCATTGTTTTCCGGCGCATAAACGGCGATGAAGGCCGAGAGGCCCAGCGCAAAAAGCCAGCTGCGCCCGGGGCCGCCGGCGATCTTCAGCGCCTTCAGCGCAAACCCCATCAGCAGGACCGACAGCAGGCCGGCTCCGACCGCCACCGAGCCAAAGAACGGGACGACGGCGGTGACCTTGCCCAGTGCGGTGGATAAGGCCACGAACACCGCCAGCCCCAGCAGTGAATGCGTGCCCCGGCGGTGCCCGCCGCTGACTTTCTCGGTGGCACGGGCCAGGATCTTGGTGACCGGAGGCAGCGAATGCGCGATTGTTCCGCTGTGGTGGTCCAGGTCCGGGAGCAGGGCGGCGCCGGCGGTAAGGAGGGCGCCGGTCACTACCCCCAGCGGCGTGACCGGATACCAGCCGAGGGCGTGCGGTGCGGTTGAAGCAACAGCTATCCAGGCTGCGGCGCCTGATGCTGCGTGATGACCACCCATCATGGTGCGTGGGGTCCTTCCCTAGGGCGGTGTAAAGCACCGAAAACTTTCGTAACTTCTTATGCTTTCACGCGCTTCTGACACTCCTGCACCACTGGCCTGCCGGACACAGCGGGCGCGCAGCGCAGCCCCGCCGCAGCCCCGTCGCAGCCCCGCCGCAGACCACCCGCAGGCACAGCGATGGCGGGGCACCCGCACAGGTGCCCCGCCGTCGTCGTGCGTTGGTTAGAGCAGTGACGCCAGCCCGAAGACCACTGCGGCGAGGGCGAAGCCCATGACGCCGATCAGTGTTTCGAGCACGGTCCACGTCTTCAGCGTGGTTTTCACGTCCATGCCCATGAACCGGCCCACCAGCCAGAAACCGGAGTCATTCACGTGGCTGACCACCACGGAGCCGGCGGCAACGGCCACCACCATGGATGCTGTCTGCAGCGTGTTGTACCCGCCCTCCAGCACACCCGGGGCGATCAGGGCAGCGGCGGTGGTCAGGGCCACCGTGGCCGAGCCCTGCGCGATGCGGAGGATGGCGGCAATCAGGAAGCCGGCGAGGATCAGCGGAACGCCGAGGTCGCTGAGGACGTCGCCCAGCGCGTCGCCAATGCCGGAGGTGCGCAGGACGCCGCCGAACATTCCGCCGGCGCCGGTGATCAGGATGACCGAGCACACCGGGCCCAATGCGGATTCGAGCACTTTTTCAATGGCGGTCTTGGATTCGCCGCGCCGGGTGCCCAGGACCACGCAGGCCACCAGGAGGGAAATCAGCAGTGCCACCGGTGTTTCACCCAGCGTGCGCAGGAAGGCGAACCACGGCTGTTCCGCCGCTTCGGCGGAAACCACTCCGGCTGACGCCAGCGTGTTGAGGCCGGTGTTCAGGAAGATCAGGATCAGGGGCAGCAGCAGCACAGCCACCACGGTTCCGAACTTCGGAGGATTCTTGATCTCTTCGCCGTCGAGCTCGCCGAGCACCGCGGGAACGGGCAGAACGAACTTCCGGCCGGCCCACAGACCGAACAGGTAGGACGTGACGTACCAGGTGGGCAGGGCAATGATGAGGCCGACGATCAGCACAACGCCAATGTTGGCTTCAAAGAAGCCGGAGGCGGTGACGGGGCCGGGATGCGGGGGAACGAAGACGTGCATGACGGAGAACGCGCCGGCGGCCGGCAGCCCGTAACGCAGCACACCGCCGCCGAGGCGGCGGGCCACGGAGAAGATCACGGGGAGCATGACCACAAGGCCCGCGTCAAAGAAGATGGGGAAACCGAAGATCAGCGACGCGACGCCCAGGGCGAAGGGGGCGCGCTTCTCACCGAAGGCCCGGATCAGGGTTTCGGCCAGGACCTTGGCGCCGCCGCTGGTTTCCACCAGCCGGCCGAGCATGGCGCCGAGGCCGACGAGCAGGGCCACGGTTGCCAGCGTATTGCCGAAGCTGCCGGTAAGGACGGTGACCACGCTTGCGGTGGGAATGCCGGTGGCAAAAGCCGTCACCAGGCTCACCAGAATCAGCGAAACAAACGCATGCAGGCGCAGTTTCAGGATCAGGAACAGCAGCAGCGCAATGGCTCCTGCCGCGATCAGGAGGAGGGGTCCCGCTCCGAGGGTCGGGGACCAGCCTTCAATTGTCATGGATTAGCTCCGTTGCTCATGGAAACTCTTGCTGGGGAAATGGCTGCGTCGGCAGGGCGCCGGAGCCCTGAGATGTTAGTTGGTGGGAAGATCCAGGCGGGTCAGGATGTCCGAGGCGATGTCCGCGGGTGTTTTGAGGATGTCGACGACGATGCCTGGCTCATCCCCGGCCAGCGGCTCCAAAGTGCTCAGCTGGGACGGCAGCAGGGAAGCGGGCATGAAATGGCCGCTGCGGGTCTTCATCCGTTCCTGCAGCACTGCGGTGTCCCCGTTGAGGTGCACAAAGTGGACCTCGCCCGACGCCGTGGCCAGGATGTCACGGTAGGTGCGCTTGAGGGCGGAGCAGGTGACGATGGTGGAGCGTCCGTTCCCGGCCTGGGAGTCCATCCAGTTCCGGATCGAGTCCAGCCAGGGCCAGCGGTCCTCATCGGTCAGCGGGGTGCCGGAGGACATCTTGGCGATGTTGGCTTCGGGGTGGAATTCATCGGCTTCTGCGGCAATCCAGCCCAGATGCTCGGACAGCAGGGTTGAAATGGTGGTCTTGCCGGAACCGGAAACACCCATGATGACGAGGTGCTGGGGGGTGGGGCTCATTTTCTCTCTCCTTGGACGCCGTTGTCGCCGAAGCGGGCGGGCCCCCTCCGAAGTAATCTGAGCACAAAGGTATCACCATATAGGTGATTGATAACACCAATGCCGCGCTAGGCTTGGCTGTTGTAGATTCTGCCGCAATCAGCAGCCAGGGGGACAACATGGAGCGCAGCGTTTCGCCGCGGCCGGCGGCAACCGTCATGAACGGCGCCATCATCGACGCCATTGGTGCCGACATCATCTCCGGCGTCCTCCAGCCGGGGAGCCGGCTGACCCTTGAGGGGCTCCAGGAGACCTTTGGCGTGTCCCGCACTGTGGTCCGGGACTGCATGCGGATCCTGGAATCAATGAACCTGGTCTATTCCAAGCGGCGGATTGGCATTGTGGTGCAGGAATCGCGGCACTGGAACTGGTTCGACGCCCGCATTATCCGCTGGCGCCTCAACGGTCCGGGGCGCGACGAGCAGTACCGGACACTGACGGAACTGCGCGTGGCCGTGGAGCCGATGGCGGCCTGCGGGGCGGCACGGCATGCCGGCGAGGACGACCGGAAGGCGCTGGTGGAGCTGGCCGCGCGCCTGCGGCTGCTGGGGGAGGAAGGGCGGCTGGATGACTTCCTGGCCGCGGACATCGCCTTCCACACCCTCCTGCTGCGCACCAGCGGAAATGAAATGTTTGCTTCGCTGGATTCCGTGGTGGCTGAAGTTTTGACCGGGCGCACCGTGCAGGGACTCATGCCGGATCATCCGCGGGAAGTGGCGCTGCGGGGTCATGAGCAGGTGGCCAGGGCCGTTGCCGGCGGCGACGGCGATGAGGCGATGCTGCAGATGACCGCACTGCTTGAAGAGGTGCGGGCCGCAGTGGCCTAGGCTGCCAGGGCCCTCGGTGAATCCGGGATGGCTGGGGGCCTTACCTGGGGCTTAACTGGGGCTTAACCTCCCCGGCCGGCCGGCCCCGAGGGGGCAGGCCGGCCGTACAAGGCGCCGCAACCTTACAGAGTCGCCTGCGAATTGGCGTTGTCGGGGGTGACCACCGTGGCTGTGGGCAGCACGTTTTCGGCGTTGACCATCCACGCGTACTGCTCCAGCTTGCTGATGAAGCCGTGCAGGATGTCGGCGGTGGTGGGATCTTCCTCATCCACCTGGTCGTGAACCTTCCGCATGGTTCCGACGGCGGCGTTCAGCATGCCGACGGTGAGCGTCACCGTGTCCTTGGTGTCCACCAGGCCCGCAGGGAAGGGCGGCAGTGAGGTTCCCTCGGCGACGGCCACGCTGCGGCCGTCCGGGATGGCCTCCAGGGCGCGCATGCGCTCGGCCAGCTCATCAGCGAAGAGGCGGGCGTCCTCGATGATTTCATCGAGCTGCAGGTGAAGGTCGCGGAAGTTCTTGCCCACAACGTTCCAGTGCGCCTGCTTGCCTTGCAAATGCAGTTCGATGAGGTCCACGAGCACGGCCTGCAGATTGGTTGTCAGTTCCTTGGATGCCTTCACGTTTCCTCCAATGTTGACGAAATATGTTGACGAGAGACGTCTGCGCAGTTTTGAACTGTCCCTCAGAGAGGGGAAGCAGCCATCAACCTAAGTAAGCTTACCTTCCGGTTGAAGTCCGCAGGTCCGTTGGGTAGCGTGAACACCTGAATGACGCACGATCCGACTACCGTAGGGACTTTCATGACCACCGTAGAAGAATCAATTGATGTTGCTGTTCCCGTTTCCACGGCGTACAACCAGTGGACGCAGTTTGAATCATTTCCCCAGTTTATGGGCGGCGTGGAATCCATCACCCAAACTTCTGAAACTGCCAGCCATTGGGTCACCAAGATCGGCGGTGTGGAGCGGGTTTTCGACACGGAAATCACTGAACAGCACCCGGACGAGCGGGTGGCCTGGAAGAGCACCGACGGCACCTCACACGCCGGAGTGGTGACGTTCCACCGGCTGGGGGATTCCGAAACCCGGGTAACAGTCCAGCTGGACTGGGATCCGGAAACCTTCATGGAGAAGGTCGGGCATGTGGTCGGAGCAGACGACCGGCAGGTCAAGTCCGACCTCAAGCGCTTCAAGGAATTCATCGAGAGCAAGGGTTCCGCGACGGGCGCATGGCGCGGAAATGTTGATGCTCCGCCAACGGCCGACAGCGCCCCGGCGGCAGCAGCTGCGACGTCCACATCGAACCTGGCAGCGGCACCGGAGTCCGATCCCGCGATGGATGATCCTGAATCCGGCGGTCCCCGCGCCGGAGTCTGACCGGCAGGGCACCTGCCGCCTTCCGCCAAGACCTGCGGCGCCTCACATGTGGGGCGCCGCAGGTCTTGAACGGACCCTTAGGCCCGGTCCAGCCCGCGAACGGCGGGTCCCTCCAGCAGGGTTCCGTCGGCGGCAAAACGGGAGCCGTGCAGCGGGCAGTCCCAGGATGATTCGGCATCATTCCAGGACAGCACTCCGCCCAGATGCGGGCAGATGGCCGATACCCGGGACACGCTGCCGTCCACGGTGCATACGCCCACCGGCTTAAGGTTCCGCCGCACCACCTTCCCCTGCCCTTCCGGGGGCGCGGACTCGCTGGTGTCGGCCATTGACGACGCCCAGCCGGCCAGCATCTCCAACCCCACCTCTGCGTTGTCCCGCACAGCAGTCAGGACGTCCCGCGATGACAGCTTTGGCTGGTACCAGTTCCGGGCGCCGCCGCCGTCGCGGTCCGGAGCTATCGCCTCGCTCATGGCCAGCCCCGCGGCCACCGCATTGGTCATCCCCCACTTGTTGAAGCCGGTGGCGGCAAAGATGTTCCCGTTGCCAAACGGAACTTGTCCCACATAGGGCAGGCCGGCTGCCGGCTCATAGTCCTGCGCCGACCATGCATAAGCCGCCGCCGCCACCGGAAAATGCCGTACCGTCCACTCCGCCAAATCATCCACCAGCGCCTGCGGATGCGGATGGCGCCCGACGGCGTGGCCGTTGCCGCCCGAGACGAGATAATCCATCCCGTCCACCCGGGCCGTGCGCAGGGACCGGGACGGGGCATCGATGGACAGGTACATTCCCTGTGGCACGTCTCCCCGGAGGGGATGCGCGGCCGCGTAGGACCGCAGCGGCAGGAGCCTGGCGAAGTAACCGCCGCGGTCCAGCACGGGAATGCCGGTGGCCAGGACCAGCTGCCGCGCGGTCACCGACCCGGACGAGGTGATCACCCGGACCAGGTCCCCGTCAGCGGAGCCCGCACCGGTAACGCGGACGTCGTGCACCAGGGTTCCGCCGTTCGCCCGGAATTCGCCCGCGAGCGAGGCCAGGGCCTGCAGCGGATGAATCTGTGCCTGCCCGGCAAGTTCAAGGGCGCCGGAGACCTCAAAAGGCAGTTCGGTGTCCTTGGTCATGCGCACCGGAAGCCCCGCGGCCGTGGCTGCGGACAGTTCCTTTTCCAGGCTTTGCCTGCCGTTGTCACTGTTCGCGTAGGTGTAGGCGGTGCGGACCTCGTGGTCCACGCCGTGATCCCGGCAGAATTCCAGCAGCCAGTCCTGGCCTGCCCGGTTCGCTTCCACGTAACTCCGGACGCCGTCCGCTCCCTGATGGGAGGAAATGCTGGACAGCTGCAGGCCCTGGAGCAGGGACACCTTGGCCGTGGTGTTTCCGGTGGTGACGGCTCCGGTTTGGCGGGCTTCCAACACAGCCACCTTCTGGCCGCGGCGGGCCAGGAGCAGGGCCGTTGTGAGCCCGGTCAGACCGGCACCCACCACCACTGTGTCGTAGGAACTGCCCGGGGTAAAGGCATCAACGGGGATCGGCGGCGCAGTCGCCAGCCACAGTGATTCCACGGGCTAAGCCTCCAGCCAGTCGGTGGAGGTGATGTGCGAGCCGGCCTGCGGCCCCATCTGCAGCATCCCGCCGTCCACCGGCCAGGAGGCGCCGGTGACATAGCTGGCGGCCGGGGAAGCGAGGAAGGCCACGACGGCGGCAATCTCCCGGGCATCTCCGGGCCTGCCCAGGGGAATGCCCGGCCGGTCGGCTTCATGCGGATCCTCGTTGTGCTGATCCGTCATGGGGGTGGCAATTTCCCCCGGTGCCACCGAGTTGACAGTGATTCCATGCCGGCCCAGTTCAAGCGCCATGACCTTCATCAGCCCGCCCAGCCCGTGCTTGGAGGCTGTGTAGGCGGACGATCCCACCCGCGGCTGGGTTTCGTGGACACTGGTGACAGCGATCAGCCGGCCCTCCGTGCCGGCGCTTACCATCGTCCGGGCCGCATGCTGCAGGCAGACAAACGCCCCGTTGAGGTTGGTGTCCAGGGTCTCCATCCACGTTTCGTAGTCCAGGTCCAGGAATGGCTTTCCGTCACCGGTGCCGGCGTTGTTGACAAACACGTCCAAGGAACCGAGTTGCCTGACGAGGTCATCAATGACAGCACCGCAACCGGGCAGGTCGGTGGTGTCCAGCCGGGCGGTGAAGGCCTTCCGGCCGGAGGCACGGACCTCTTCAGCGGTTTCCTTTGCCCCCTCCTCATCGGTGTTCCACGTGATACCGACATCCATTCCGGCGGCTGCCAGCGCCACTGCCGTGGCGCGTCCTATCCCGGAGTCCGAGCCGGTGACGATCGCTGTGCTGGGGGCAAAAACCATGACTTCAATCCCTTCAAATCGGTGATGCTAAGTATGCTTCCCATCTTCAGGGGATTGTGCAACAGTTGAAGAGCCATTCGTCCCGGGGAATATGTCTCGGGTATCGGCCGCGGCCGGGGGACAACCGGCAAGGCAAGGAGTTCGGCAAAGCAAAGGAGTTCGCTATGTCCTATCCCACCGGCGGCAGATCACTTCGCCGCAGCAATGCCCAACGGGCGTCCTGGTATTTCGGCCTGATCTTCATCGTGATAGGCGTTCTGGGGTTCGTTCCGGGAATTACCCAGAACTATGAGGCTCTCTATTTCGCCGGAAACACTTCGGAGGCAGTCCTTCTCGGTGTTTTCCAAGTGTCAATCCTGCATAACATAGTCCATCTGTTGTTCGGCTTCCTGGGTCTGATTCTGGCCAGGGCCCACAACACGGCCCGGATCTTCCTTATCGGCGGCGGGATTGTTTACCTGCTGCTGTGGATCTACGGATTGATCGTGCCGCACCATTCGGCGGGGAACTTTGTCCCGGTCAACAACGCGGACAATTGGCTGCACCTGGTTTTGGGTGTGGTGATGGTGGGCCTGGGACTGTTGTTCGGCAGCCGCTCGGCGCCTGCGCAGAGGACATCCCCGGCCTAGGGTTCGCGGGTTCAGGGAAAGGACCGGGGGCTGCCCCGGTCCTTTTCCGTGTCCGGGGGTTACGGCGTTTTCAGGCAGATCCTCAGGAGCGGCGGAAGCCTCGAAGAGGAAATGGTTCCGCAAAGCTGGCAAACTGGGGGCAAAGTTTCCACACAGGCACCTTGGACCGGTTGTTGACCCATCCTTGGAGAGTAAGGACGCGGTGAACACCTTAGTTATTCCGGCACTTAATCCGGGCTTCGGAGCGCAGGAGACGCCGGAACTGGCGGAACTTTCCCGTCAGGCCGCTGCCGTCCGCGGTTCGGCCGCTGCGGCACTGAACATGGCGGAAAGCGTCGCGGCAGCGGCGCCGCTCCCCGGGCAGGGAAGCACAAAGCGGCTGTGGTCCCTTCTCGCCGTCGTGGCCGCCGCTGATCTGGCGGCGGCCCGCACCGTGGAACCCCACCTGGACGCCCTCGCCATCATGGAGCAGGCCGGGGAAACTCCGGAACCCGGCACTTGGGGAGTTTTCGCGGCGGAGGGACCCGGAACCGCGTTGACGGCCACCCGGACGCCTTCCGGCTGGGAACTGTCCGGACGCAAGCCATGGTGCTCGCTCGCCGGGAGCCTTGACCATGCCGTGGTCACCGCGCATACCGGTGAAGGCCTCCGCAGGGCCTTTGCCCTTGATCTTCGCCAGCCCGGAGTGAGCCCGATGTCCGGAACCTGGGTCAGCCGCGGCCTGTCCGAAGTGGACAGTGGTCCGGTGGATTTCCACAAGGTTGCCGCGCGTCCGGTCGGTGCCGACAACTGGTACCTGCAGCGGCCGGGTTTCGCCTGGGGAGGCATCGGCGTGGCCGCCTGCTGGTACGGAGGAGCGGTGGGTGTTGCCCGCAGGATGATGGCCGCCGCGCGGGAACGGGAACCGGACCAGATTGCCCACATGCTGCTGGGTAAAGCCGACGCACGGCTTCAAGCCGCGCGGGCCGCGCTGGATTTCGCCGCTCATGAAGTGGACGGGGGCAGGGCCGAAGGCCGGCAGGGCGCGCTGCTCGCCAGCCGGGTGCGCAGTATCGTGGCCGACGCCGCCGAAGAGGTCCTGGCCCTTGCGGACCACGGACTCGGACCCGGACCACTGGCCTTGGAAGAGGAACACGCCCGCCGTACCGCGGACTTGAGGATCTACCTTCGCCAGCACCATGCCGAACGCGACTATGCCGCTCTGGGTTCCGCACTGCTGCAGGGAGAGGATGTTCCGTGGTGAGTTTCAGTCACATGGATGAATCCATGCCTGAAACGGCATGGATCGATGCGCTGGCCGACCGCCCCGTTCTGGATCTGGCGGCGCTCTTCCCGGAGCGCTCCGGCCGCCTGGTGGTTCTGGCCGCTCATCCCGACGACGAAACTCTCGGCGCCGGCGGACTGATCGCCTCAGCGGCCGCCCTCGGCGCCGCCGTCGACGTTGTCGTGGCCACCGCCGGGGAGGCATCCCATCCCGAATCACCCACCCACACCAGCGCCGAACTGGCCCGGATCCGCCGGGTGGAACTGCGGAACGCAGTGGCGCAGCTGGCACCCGAAGCCGTTGTCCATGTCCTGGACCTGCCCGACGGCGGACTCGCCGCCGCACGGAGCGAACTCGACACCGCCCTCGCCGCCATCATTGGGCCGGCGGCGGCGAACACCGTCCTGGCGGCTCCCTGGCGGACCGACGGACACACTGACCACGACACCGCCGGGCTGGCCGCTGCCGCGCTGGCCAGGACCCTCGGACTTCCGCTCCTGGAATACCCCATCTGGCTGTGGCACTGGGGAACCCCGGCGGATCTCCCGTCCGATCTGGCGGTTCTGCCACTGGCGGACGACGCCGCGGCGGCAAAGGCCCGCGCGATGGCAACGCACGTCAGCCAGGTGGAACCATTGTCCGCTGCTCCCGGGGATGAGGCTCTGCTGAGCCAAGAGGTCCTGGCCCATTTCGAACGCCGGTTTGAGTCCTTCGTGTTGACCCGCCCGCGCCCACCGCGGGAGGTCTTCGAGGATCTCTATCTGCGCTCGGCGGATCCCTGGGAGTTTGAGAGCAGTTTCTACGAGCACCGCAAACGGGCGCTGAGCCTGGCAATGCTGCCGCGGGCACGTTTCGGCTCGGTGTTTGAGCCCGGGTGTTCCATTGGTGTCCTCACCCGGGAGCTGGCCGTCCGGGCTGACGCGGTGACCGCGACGGACATCAGCGACCGGGCCCTTGACCTTGCCCGCCGGCGGCTGGCGGAGGCACCGCATGTCACCCTGGCGCAGGGGTCGGTGCCGCAGGACTGGCCGGAGGGCAGGTTTGATCTGGTGGTTGTTTCCGAAATCGGCTACTTCCTCCAGCACCGCGACCTTTCGGAACTGGCGGCCCGCACCGAAGCGTCCCTGACGGACGACGGCGTCGTCCTGCTGTGCCACTGGCGGCACCCCAACGATGGCTGGGAACTCACGGGGGACCAGGTCCATGAAGCCTTCCGGGCGCGGAAGGGCCTGCGGGTGCTTGCCGAACACCGCGAGGCGGATTTCCGCATTGACGTGCTGACCCTGGCCTCGGCGGTTATGGATCAGCAGGCGGACCCGCGGTGACCGCTTGACCGCTCCGGAACATATAGCTGTTGTTCTTCCGGCCCGAAATGAAGAAGAGCTGCTGCCGGCCGCGCTGTCCTCGGTCCACGCTGCCGCCCGGGCGTTGGGTGCCGCCGATTTGGACGGCCGGCGGGTGAGCGTGAGTGTCACCGTGGTGCTTGATTCCTGCACCGACAGCTCCGAGGAGGAGGCGTACCGGGCTCGGGACCTGTGGGCGCCGGAACTGGGCCTGCGGATCCTGTCCGGGTCTTTTGGAACGGTGGGGGCCGCCCGCGCCGCCGGCATCGCCGCCCAACCGCTGCGGTCCGGCCTGTGGATAGCCAACACCGACGCCGACACCGTGGTTCCGGAACACTGGCTCCTCCACCAGCACCGCCTGGCGTCCGCCGGCTACGGCCTCGTGCTGGGAACCGCGGTTCCCGATCCGGCGGATCTCACCGATGATGAGCTCCGGGCCTGGCAGCAGCTGCATCCGCTGGGGGAAGGCCACCCCCACATCCATGGGGCCAGCATGGGGTTCAGCGCCGGGGCGTACCACCGGGCCGGGGGATTTGCACCGCTGGCATCCCACGAGGACGTGGATCTGGCGGCACGGATCAAAGCGGCCGGAACCGCGTGGACCGCCACCGACACGATGCGGGTGGTGACCTCGGGGCGCCGCGACGGACGGGCGCCTGAGGGCTTTTCCCGGTTCCTGCGCCAGCTGCTCACCGGGTAGGGCCGCTTCCGGTTGGCTGCCGGGTACTGGTCACGGGCGTGCCGGGTGGCTAGCGTAGGGGCATGGATGCCAGCGAAATTCAGCACCGTATTTCCGAACTAGTGGAGAAGGAACAGTCCCTGCGGGATTCGCCGGCCGGCGACCATCCGGAGGACCGGTTGGAGCAGCTGCGCCGGGTCGAGGAGCAGCTGGACCAATGCTGGGATTTGCTGCGCCAGCGCCGGGCACGTCTGGACGCCGGCGAAAACCCGGACGCGGCCACGGTGCGCCCGGTGGGTGAAGTCGAAGGCTACAAGCAGTAACTGAGCGCGGCAGACGCGGATCAGGTCGATGGACTGAGCAGTTCCTTAGTCCCCGGGCAGGACTTCCCGTGCGAGGGTTGCCGCGCCCAGGGTCCGGCGGAACGGACTGCGGCCGGTAGCCGCCTCCAACAGCGCCCAGATCACCAGCGAACCTCTGCTGAGGCTGGCCAGGAGCTGACGGTACTTCGGCGTCAGGGCCATCATGGAAGCGGCACCGAATCCGGCCCAGGCCAGGATGGGAAGGTTGGGTGCTTCAAAGACCCGGATCCGCCCGTTGCGGTCCCGGAAGAAGTTCGTGATGGCCATGGTCTAGGCACCCTTCTTGGTTTTGGCGGCCGTTTTACGTGCCGCGGGCTTCTTTCCGCCTGCTTCTTCGTCGTCGTCCTTGCGGGACGATGACCGTGACCCGGATCCGCCGGATGTGGCCCCGCCGGATTTCTTGCCGCGGTTTTTCTCCACGCTGCGGCGCAGCGCCTCCATCAGGTCCAGCACCTTGCCGCCCTCGTCTTCGGACTCGGCACCGAAGGTTTCCTCGGTGTCCAGCGCCTCGCCCTTTTCCAGCTTGGCTTCGATCAGCGTCTTCAGCTGCTCCTGGTAGTCATCAGTGAATTCGGCGGGGTTGAAGTCCGAGCTGAAGGAGTCAACGAGGGCCGAGGACATTTCCAGTTCCTTGGCGCTGATCCGAACCCGCTCGTCCAGCGACGGGAACGACGCTTCGCGCACTTCGTCCTCCCACAGCAGCGTCTGCAGGGTCAGGACGTCTCCCCGGACTCTCAAAGCCCCAAGCCGGCTCTTCTGGCGCAGCGAAAACTGCACAATGGCCGTGCGCTCAGTGTCCTCCAGCGTCCGGCGCAGCAGCACGTAGGACTTTGTGGATTTTGAGTCCGGCTCCAGGTAGTAGGTCTTGTTGAACAGGATCGGGTCAACCTGCTCGCTGGGCACGAATTCAACGACGTCGATTTCCCGGCTCTTTTCCACCGGCAGGGAGGCCAGGTCCTCATCAGTGAGCACCACGGTCTGTTCACCGTCGTCGTACGCCTTGGCGATGTCCTTGTACTCCACCACCTCGCCGCACACTTCGCAGCGCCGCTGGTAGCGGATGCGCCCGCCGTCCTTTTCGTGGACCTGATGCAGGCTGACGTCGTGGTCTTCCGTGGCGGCGTAAACCTTAACCGGCACGTTGACCAGTCCAAAGGCGATGGCGCCCTTCCAGATGGCTCTCATGTAGTCCAGTGAACACTAAACCCCGGTGTCCGGACCAGAGCCGTCCCGGGCTGGATCCGTGCCCGCCATCCGCTCGCGCATGGCCGCGTAGAGTACCGGATCGGTGAAATAGGAACCATGCGAGGCAGGGAATGGTTCACCCGAGGTGATCTGAACATCGCGGATGAAGTCACCTCTGCCGGAAAAGACCTCTTCGGCGCAGAAGGACAGCAGGTCACGTTCATCCCAGAAGTTCAGCCAGGGCACCGGAACGTTCCCGGGAATTCCGGGGCCCACATGTTCCAGTCCATTCAGCAGGAAGAGCCAGGGGCTCTGGGAGCCGGCGGTGACCAGCAGATCAACGCGCGCTCCGGCCGCATCCCACTCCGGCCCGGTCAACAGGTCCACGGCGGCCACGCCGCCGAGGCTGTGGCCGAACAGGATGACCGGGGCGTCCTGCGGGATCATCCGCAGGGCATTGGTTATGACGGACCGGGCCTCGGCTCCGCGGCGAAGGTAATAGATGATACTGCGGGAAAAATCCGATGCAGCATCCATCAGCGGCACGCGCCGGTTGACTGCGGCGTCCGTGACCAGCCCCAGCACCAGCCGCTGAACGCTGCCGGCCAGCATCAGGTTCTCTGCATCCGCTGCATCCGCCCCTGCGGCTGAACCGGCGCCCGGCGGCCACGCCGCTGATGCGCGCAGCAAATCCATTCCAACCAGTGCCATCCCCCGCCCGCCGCTGTAGGCCCCGGGTATCTCAGCGGTGGTGGAATCCCGGTAGCGCGGGGGCAGGGCGGGCGCCACGCTGATGTCGGGAGCGGCTCCGGCGGCCCAGGCAACATTCAGGACCGTGTAATCGGCCAGGCCTGGTTCCAACGACAGCTGCTCACGGATGGTCTGGGCGGGAACAGGATCGGGACCGCCGGCGCCCTGCAGGAAAACCAGGGTTCCGGCGGCCGGAGGTTCAGGAGGTGCAGCGCTCACGGAGGGTGCCTTTCCGGGCCGGACAGGTGCCCGGACACTGTTTAGTGCGCCACTGTAGGCACGCCGGCGGTGGAGTAGCCAGAACCCGGCCCGTGAAATCATGGCTGACGCTGGCAAGGGGGCGCGCGCGGAATGCCCATGGGCCGATAATGGAGGAACGGAGGGGAACATGGGCAAGACGGTGGGTAATGACGGAGTAGCTGACGCACGCGGGTGGGCCCGGTCCGAACTGACCGTGGGCCAGGTGGCCGAGCGCAGCGGAGTGGCGGTGTCCGCCCTGCATTTTTATGAGCGGCAGGGGCTGATCGTCAGCCGCCGCACCGCAGGGAACCAGCGCCGCTTTGACCGGTCGGTGCTCCGCAGGGTTGCGGTCATCCGGGCCGCCCAGCGCGCCGGAGTTCCGCTGGCCACCATCGCCCGCGCCCTCGATGAACTGCCGAAAGACGCCGTGCCGGACCATAACGACTGGCAGCGGCTGTCCCGCGCCTGGCGGGAGGAACTGGACGCCCGGATCCATTCCCTGGAGGCCCTGCGGGACCGGCTCGGCGGCTGCATTGGCTGCGGCTGCCTCTCACTGGCCGAATGCCGGTTTGTGAATCCCGGTGACGAGTCGGCCGGCCGGGGAACCGGGGCCCCGCTCCTGGAGTACTGAGGTTCCGGCTGGTTCCGGCCGGGAAGGGAAGAACAATCCGCTGTGTATCCGGCGTTCGGAGGACCACCGATTTGACCTCAACCATTGTTGAGGTTCTAGCGTAGAGCTATGCTCACAGACCTTTTCAAGGACGCCTTCCGTGCCCATCCCGCGGGAGTGGCCGTCATTACCGCAGCCGGCGGGTCCGGTCCGGTGGGACTCACTGCTTCGTCTGTGTCGTCGGTCTCCGCGGACCCGGCCATCCTGGTGTTCTCGCTTGCTTCTGCCTCCGGCTCGGCCGGCGTGGTCGCCTCCGCCGAAACGATTGTGGTCCACCTCCTGGGGGCCCGGAATGCCGGCCTCGCCGGCCTGTTTGCCCGCCCGGGATCGGACCGCTTCACCTCCTCCCTGGCCTGGGAACAGCTTCCCACCGGTGAACCGCTGCTGCGCGAGGTCCCGCGTGCCCTCCGCTCCCGCGTGCTGGGCCGCACCGCCGTCGGCTCATCGGTGCTGGTCACCGCCGAGGTCCTGGAGGTCCTGACGCCCGGCGCGCCGGACGAGCCGCTGGTCTACCACAACCGCACCTACCACCGTCTGGGAGAGCACTCCACGCTCTGACGCTCCCCGCACAGGTGGGAACGGGCACGGAAATGGCCTAGAGTCGTCTGCAGTGACACGGGGTGCCGCAAGGCTGAGATAAGACCCGTTGAACCTGATCTAGTTCGAACTAGCGAAGGGATGTCGCGGATGACTATTCGCCTGACACCGTTAACTGTTTCCACCCTCCTGGACCGCGTGCGCACCGAGCCGCCGCTGGTGCAGTGCCTGACCAATGCCGTGGTCACCAACTTCACCGCCAACGTGCTGCTGGCGCTGGGCGCGGCGCCGGCCATGACCGACATCCCGGGGGAGGCCGGACCGTTTGCCCGGGCTGCCTCCGGCGTGCTGATCAACTTGGGCACCCCGCACGAGGAACAGCGCCGGGCCATGCTGGAGGCAGCCGAAGCCGCCAATGACGCCGGAACCCCCTGGGTCCTGGATCCGGTGGCCGTGGGCAGCCTGCCCGTGCGCACCGCCCTGGCCGCGGAACTGCTGGCCCTGCGGCCAACGGCCATCCGCGGGAACGCGTCGGAGATCATCGCCCTCGCCGGTCTGGGGACCGGCGGCCGCGGCGTCGACGCGACCGATGACCCGGAAGCAGCTCTGCCCGCAGCGCTCCTGCTCGCGGAGAAGCATGGCTCCGTGGTGGCCGTGTCCGGACCGACAGACCTGATCACGGACGGGGTCCAGACCCTCCGGATCAGCAACGGGGATGCGCTCCTGACACGGGTTACCGGCGGCGGGTGTGCGCTGGGTGCGGTCACCGCGGCCTTCCTCGCAGTGGCCGACGACGGCGGCGCGCTGGCCGCCGTGGCAGCGGCAACAGCGGTTTACACGGTGGCCGCTGAACCTGCCGCGCAGGCATCCTCCGGGCCGGGCAGCTTCGCCGCCGGATTCCTCGATGCCCTTGCCTCCCTGACCGGGCAGGACCTGGAGCAGCGGCTGGTGACCGCGTGAAGGCCGGAGTGGCGGACGTGTCCCGCTCCCGGGAGCGTATCCGCAGCAGCGGCATCTACCTGGTGACCGACACCCTCCTGTGCGGGCCGCGCGGCGTTGTCGAAACGGTCCGGGCGGCCGTGGCCGGCGGCGTGGAAACCATCCAGGTGCGGGAAAAAGACGCCTCCGCCGCGGACTTTTATGCCCTCGTCCTCGCCGTCGCCGAGGCCGCGGCCGGCCGGGCCACCGTGCTGGTGGATGACCGGGTTGATATTTATCTTGCCGCCCGGGCAGCGCGAGCCGACGTCCATGGCGTGCACGTGGGCCAGAAGGATCTTCCCGCCGAACTGGTGCGCACCCTGGTGGGCCCGGACGCCGTTGTCGGCCTGACCGCCAACACCACCGAGCATCTGGACGCCCTCGCGGTGCTGCCGCCGGGAACCGTGGATTACCTCGGGGCCGGCGTTATCCGCCCCACTCACACCAAGCCCGACCATCCGGAGCCGCTGGGGGTGGAGGGCTTTGCCGGCTTCGCTGCCCGGGCCCCGCTTCCGGTGGTGGCCATCGGCGGCATCCTGCACCACGACGTCGGACCGCTGCGGGCCGCCGGAGCCACCGGCGCCGCAGTGGTCTCGGCCATCTGCGCGGCAGCTGATCCGCAGCGGGCGGCAGCTGACCTGGTCCGGGCCTGGAATGCGGGGATTCCCGCATGAGCGCCGGCACAAACGCCGGCTCGGACTTCGGCAGCATCCACAGGGTTCCCCGGATCCTCAGTATTGCCGGCACTGATCCCGCCGGCGGTGCCGGTATCCAGGCGGACCTGAAATCGATCGCGGCCACCGGCGGCTACGGGATGGCCGTGGTGACCGCGCTCGTCGCCCAGAACACCCGCGGCGTGCGCTCGGTGCACACTCCGCCCGTCGGTTTCCTGCGTGAACAGCTGGACGCCGTGAGCGACGACGTCATTATCGACGCCGTGAAGATCGGCATGCTGGGCAGCACCGGCGTCACGCACACCGTTGACGCCTGGCTGGCTGAGGCCCAGGTGCCCGCCGTGGTGCTGGATCCGGTCATGATTGCCACCAGCGGAGACCGCCTGCTGGACGACGGCGCGGAAGCCGCCCTCCGGCAGCTGCTGCACCGCGTGGACGTGGTGACACCGAACCTTCCGGAACTGGCGGTGCTGGTGCAGGAACCCGTTGCCCGGGACTGGAGCTCGGCGCTGGCGCAGGGTGAACGCCTGTCCGCGGCCTACGGCGTGCAGGTGCTGGTCAAGGGCGGCCATCTTGCGGGCCAGTGGTGCCCCGATGCCCTAGTGGACGCCGCCGCTGCGGACCCTGTGGTGCTGCAGGTGCGGACGCCGCGGGTGGATACGGTCAACACCCACGGAACGGGATGCTCCATGTCCGCGGCCCTGGCCACCTGTTACGCCCGGACGGGCCGCTGGGACCTGGCGCTGACGGCCACCAAGGAGTGGCTGCAGGAGGCGCTGGAATACGCCGACGAGCTCGACGTCGGCGCCGGCCACGGCCCGGTGCACCATTTTCGCGGGGTGTGGGAACGCGGGCTTGCACCGCTTGGGGCAGCCGCGGCGGCGCCGGAAGCCATGAAGGAAGCTCCTCCGGTCCAAGCGGCCGGCCCCCACACCGCGGCACTGTGGGAGCAGACGGCCGCCGTGCGGGCGGACATCAACGAGCTGGACTTCGTCCGGGCCCTGGGCAGCGGACACCTGAACCGGGAAGCCTTCGAGTTCTACCTCGCCCAGGATGCCCTGTACCTCCGCGGCTACGCCCGGGCACTGGCGCGTGCCAGCGAACTGGCGCCCGCCCTCGACGAGCAGGTGTTCTGGGCCAAGGCAGCGTACGATGCCCTGGCCACCGAGATGGAGCTGCACACCTCGTGGCTGCCGGACGGTGGGATCGGCGGTGGGATCGGCGGAGGGACTGACGGTGGGCTGGCGGGACGGGAGGCCGTGCCGGGACCGGTGACCCGCGGATATCTGCAGCATCTGCTGGGCAGCGCCGACGCTGCCGGCCCGGGCGCCGGCCGGGGAGCCAACGAATACGAACGGCTGGTTGGCGCGCTCCTGCCGTGCTTCTGGATTTATGCGGATGTGGGCACCCGGCTGTCGGATGCCAACCATTCGGGCCACCCCTACGCCGAATGGCTGGACACCTACAGCGACCCGGCTTTTGCCGGATCCACGACAGCCGCGGTGGACATTCTGGAACGTGTGCTGGACCGCAGCCCCGAGGATGTCAGAGAGCTCACCCGCTCCGCCTTCCACGAATCGGCGCACCGGGAGTATGAGTTTTTCGCCGCTGGTGCGGGAGAATCGTAGTCAAAAGCACTCGGTGCCGGGATGGAGGCAGCAGCCTCCATCCCGGCGTCCCCGACAGAAACGAGAGCACGTTGGTTAAGAAAAAATCCATCAGGGACCTCACCGCCCAGCAGAAGAAGATGGTGGGTGTGGCCTCCACCGTCTAGGTGCTTCTCGCCGGCCTGGCCCTGGCTGACATCTGGCGGCGCCCGGCCGGGGAAGTGCGCGGATCCCGGGCGCTGTGGTCGGCGGCCTGTGCCGTGAACTTTGTCGGCCCGCTCTCCTACTTCATCTTCGGCCGGCGCAAGTAGGCGTGGCTTCGGCAGCCCGCCGGTCCGGAAGCACAAAATCCGCCGGAAAAACCAGGGCCCCGGCTTTGGATCCGGTGCGGCTGAACGGTCTGACTGACGCCCCGGCGCAGGAGGCCGGGGACACCTGCGAGGGGCTGCGTTTCGACGGCGAGTCCTTCGACGGAAGGGACCTGCAGGGCAGCACCTTCCTGGAGTGCGAGTTCGCCTCGGTCTCCATGATGGACACCGGGCTGCGCGGTGCCCGATTCCTGGAGTGCCGGTTTTCGGGCCTGTACGCCCCGGTGTTCCGGGCGCCGCGCAGCACGTTCAGGGACGTGGTGCTGGAGGGCAGCAGGCTGGGGTCGGCGGAGCTTTACGACAGCGGCTGGAACTCGGTGCATGTGGACGGCGGCAAGCTGGACTTCGTGAACCTGCGCAGTTCCCGGCTTACCGACGTGCTGTTCAGCAACTGCAGGATCGAGGAACTGGACCTGGACGGTGTCCACGCCACCCGGGTGGCGTTCCGCGACTGCACCATCGGCAGCCTGAACCTGTCCGGCGCGGTGCTGCAGGACGTTGACCTGCGCACCACCGGGTTCCGTTCCATCACGCACCTCCCCGGTCTCAGCGGAGCCACCGTGGACGAGGCGCAGCTGATGATGCTGGCCCCGCTGCTGGCGGTCAACCTGGGCCTGCGTGTGGAGGGCTGACTCAGGTCTCTTCGGCCAGCCTGGCGGCGTGCTTGGTGATGTTCTTGGCCATGGACGGGAAAATCAGTCCGTGGAACGGGGCGATCAGCCACCAGTACAGTCTTCCGCCCAGACCCTTCGGGAAGTAAATGGCGCGCTGCCGGTACAGGCTGCCGTCGCCGTCGGGATCCACCCGCAGCTCCAGCCAGGCCTTGCCCGGAACCCGCATTTCGGCACGCAGCCGCAGCAGGCTTCCGCGCTCCAGGAGCTCCACCCGCCACCAGTCCACGACGTCGCCGGTGAAGAGGGTGGTGGGGTTCCGCCGGCCGCGGGTCAGCCCCGCCCCGCCCACGGTCTTGTCCAGCACGCCGCGGATGGCCCAGGCCATGGGCAGCGAATACCAGCCGTTCTTGCCGCCGATGCCCTCGATCACCTTCCAGACATGCTCCGGGGCAACGGCTGACCGGCGCTGCCGGGAGTCCACGTAAACCGTTTGGCCGGCCCAGTCCGGGTCGCTGGGAAGCGGCGAGGACGCCTCGTCCGCCGCCGGCGATGCTCCGGCCCAGGTGGTTTCCACTTCCCCGCGCTTCTCCTTGCCCAGCGCCCGCTTGACCGCCTCCGAGTATCCGGTGAGTCCGCCGTCGGGCAGGGGCAGGTACTGATCAATGTCGTGTTCCTTGGCCACGGCGTCGTGCTGGAGGGATTCGACCAGCGGCAGCGACATGGACCGTGGAATGGGGGTCACCAGGGCCACCCACATGCCGGCCAGCCGCGGGGCTGGCAGCGGCAGGGCGTAAATCCGGCGCCGCGGCAGGCCCGCTTCCTCGGCATAGCCATTCATGATCTCCGCGTAGGTCAGCACCTCGCGGGAGCCGATGTCGAAGGTGCGGTTGATGTCCGCGGGCAGATCGACGGCGCGCACCAGGTAATGCAGCACGTCGCGGATGGCGATGGGTTCGATCCGCCGGCGCACCCAGCTCGGAGCCGGCATCACCGGGAGGGTTTCGGTCAGGTGCCGGATCATCTCGAACGATGCAGACCCGGAGCCGATGACCACTCCGGCCTGATACACGACGGCGGGAACCTTGCCCTCCAGCAGGATCCGCCCCACCTCGGTGCGGGAGCGCATGTGCGGGGACAGTTCGCCCTCCGGATGGAGGCCGCCCAGATAGACGATCCGCGAGACGCCGGCCTCCTCGGCGGCCTGGGCCACGATGTTGGCGATGTCCTCCTCCTGGGCGGCGAAACCCTTGCCGGAGGCCATCGAATGGACCAGGAAGTACACGGTGTCGGTGTCCGCCATGGCACCGGCCACGGAGTCCTTGTCCGTCAGGTCGCCCTGGACAATCTCGACGTCGTCGTGCCACGGCACATCATTAAGCTTTTCCGGGGACCGCACCAGGACCCGCACCTTGTGCCCGTCCTGAATCAGGAGCGGAACAAGCCGTCCGCCGATGTAGCCCGTTGCACCCGTTACCAAGACCCGCTGCGGCTCACTCATTTTTCCAACTTACACAGTTTGCGCCACGGGGCCGAGGGGAGGCGGAACGCCCTCGGCGTAATTCCCTCAGCAGTCTGACAAATAGTGGAAATCGGCCGGTAATCCCGGTAAGACTAGGGACCATGGCGAGCAGCGGAGCGGGTCTGAAGCAGCAGGAGACTGTTAATGTGGACGGCCACCGGCTGCGGCTGACCAACCTGGACAAGGTGCTCTATCCGGAGACCGGAACCACCAAGGCGGAGGTCCTGGCGTATTACGCCGCCGTAGCCGAAGCGCTGCTGCCGTACTCCCGCGACCGCCCGTGCACGCGGAAGCGCTGGGTGCACGGGGTGGGAACTCCGCAGGAGCCCGGGCAGGTGTTTTTCCAGAAAAACATTGAAACCTCCGCGCCCACCTGGGTGAAGCGCTTCGCGATTGAGCACAAGAGCTCCACCAACATCTATCCGCTGGTGAATGACCTGGCCACGCTCACCTGGCTGGCCCAGAGCGCCGCCCTGGAAATCCATGTTCCGCAGTGGCGGTTCGGCCCGCGCGGAAAGATCAACAACCCGGACCGGCTGGTGCTGGATCTGGACCCGGGGGACGGCGCGGACCTGGCCCAGTGCGCCGAAGTGGCGCGGCTGGCCCGCGGCATCCTCGCCGACATGGGCCTCGACGCCCGGCCGGTCACCAGCGGATCCAAGGGCATTCACCTGTACGCGGCCCTGGACGGGCAGCAGACGTCCGACGAGGTCAGCGCCGTGGCCCACGAGCTGGCCCGGGCGCTGGAAGCGGACCACCCGGACCTGATTGTGTCCGACATGAAGAAGTCCCGGCGCACCGGGAAGGTGCTGCTGGACTGGAGCCAGAACCACCGCAACAAAACCACCATTTGCCCGTATTCCCTGCGTGGGCGGTTCACCCCCACGGTTGCCGCTCCGCGCACCTGGGAGGAGCTGGACGATCCGGACCTGGCACAGCTGGATTATGAAGCGGTGATGCAGCGGCTGGCCGACGACGGCGATCTGCTGGCGGGGATGAATTCCGGTGAAGTGGACGCGGATGTTCTCGGTGAGGACGAAGCCGCCGCCGACCGGCTCAGCAAATACCGCAGCATGCGCGATGCGGCCAAAACGCCGGAACCGGTGCCCGAGGAACCCGCCGAACCTTCGGAGGGCAACAGCTTTGTGATCCAGGAACATCATGCCCGGCGGCTGCACTGGGACTTCCGGCTGGAGCACGACGGCGTCCTGGTGTCCTGGGCACTGCCGAAGGGGCCGCCGGATTCGCCGGACAAGAATCACCTGGCCGTCCAGACCGAGGATCATCCGCTGGATTACGGCAGCTTTGAAGGCACCATCCCGAAAGGGGAGTACGGGGCCGGAGAAGTCCGGATCTGGGACCACGGCACGTACGAGAAGGAAAAATGGCGCGACGGCAAGGAAGTCATCGCGGTGCTGCACGGGCAGCCCGACGGCGGACTCGCCTCCGAAGGCGGTGCGGTGCGGCGGTTCGCGCTGATCCACACCGGAGGCAAGGGCGGAGCCAATAACTGGCTCATCCACTTGATGAAGCACCAGCCCGCTGCGGAGCCCGACGAGGACGGGCAGGCGGATTCCGCGTCGAAGGCGGCGCCAAAAGCGGAGTCGAAGGGCGCGCCGAAGAAGAGGGAATCCGGGCAGGAAGCACCGAAGGCCGAGGCCGCAGCGTCGCCCGAGGAAACGGTGGCCGCCGCCGCTGCCGCACCGGCGCCCCGCGCGGCACTTCCGGATGCCGGCGCGGTGGTGAAGGCAGTGGCCGCCGACGCCGCCGACCACGGACTGCCGTCCATTGAACCCATGCTCGCCACGCTGGGCACCCGGGCGGACGTCAACGACGACGACGAGTGGGGCTTTGAGATGAAATGGGACGGTGTGCGCGCCATCGTGGACGTGACGCCGGAGGGAACCCGCCTGATCAGCCGCAACGGCAACGACATGACCGCGGCGTATCCCGAACTGCAGGAACTGGGCCGGTACCTGAACGGGGAGCGCGCCGTGCTCGACGGGGAGATCATCGCCGTCAATAAGGCTGGGCGGCCGGACTTCGGGCTGCTGCAGCCCCGGATGCACCTGACCAAAAAGCGCGACATAGATGCCGCCGCAGCCCGCACCCCCGTGCACCTGATGCTCTTTGACCTGCTCTGGCTGGACGGCAATTCCCTGCTGGAGCTGCCGTACACCCAGCGCCGGGAAATCCTGCAGCAGGCGGTGGAACCGGCGGGGGAGGACGGGCACGTCCAGGTCCCGCCGGCACTGGAGATGTCCATGGATGAGGCCGTGGATTCCAGCAGGGAACTCGGGCTTGAAGGAGTGATGGCCAAGCGGCTGGACAGCACGTATTCCCCCGGCCGCCGGTCGAAGAGCTGGATCAAGCTCAAGAATTCCTTCACCCAGGAAGTGGTGATTGTTGGCTGGCGTCCGGGCAAGGGCAACCGTGCCTCCAAGATCGGTTCCCTGCTCGTGGCGGTGCCGGACGGGCATGATTTGGCCTACATTGGCCGGGTGGGCTCAGGGCTCAGCGAACGGGACCTGGCACTGGTGGGCGGCAAGCTCAAGAAGCTGGCCCGCAAAACGGCTCCGCTGGACGGTGTTCCCGGCGCCGACGCCTCTGATGCGCAGTGGGTCCGCCCGGTCCTCGTGGGTGAGGTGACGTACTCTGAACGCACCGGCACCGGCAAGCTGCGCCATCCCGCGTGGCGGGGGCTGCGCCCGGACAAAAAACCCTCCGACGTTGTGGTGGAGGCTCCCTGATACATCGACGACAATCCACCGTCATCGTCCCGCCGTCGGGCCCGCCGCCGTCCCGCCGTCGTAAATCCCGCCGTCTGAAACCGCGCTGAACTGATCCCGATGAACCAACCCCGCCAAGGAGGCACCGCATGACCTCTGCGCCAGTTGCACCGGAACAACCCCTGAGCGAAACCCTGAAAGACGTGGACACGTGGTGGCGCGCCGCCAATTACCTCTCCGCCGGGCAGATCTACCTGCGGGACAACCCGCTGCTGCGCCGGCCGCTGGAGAAAACGGATGTGAAGGCCCGGCTGCTGGGCCACTGGGGCACCACGCCCGGGCTGAACTTCATCTACGCCCACTTGAACCGGCTGATCCGGGAGCAGGAGCGGGAAGTCCTGTTCATTACCGGGCCCGGCCACGGCGGTCCCGCCAACGTCGCCAACGCCTGGCTCGAGGGCACCTACTCGGAGATTTACAGTCACGTGGGCAAGGATGAGGAGGGTTTGCGGACTCTGTTCAAGCAGTTCTCCTACCCCGGCGGCGTGCCCAGCCACGCCGCCCCGGAAACTCCCGGGTCCATCCATGAGGGCGGCGAGCTGGGCTATTCCCTGGCCCACGCCTACGGTGCGGTGTTCGACAACCCCAACCTGATTGCCGCCACCGTGATTGGCGACGGCGAGGCGGAAACCGGGCCGCTCGCGGCCAGCTGGCACTCCAACAGCTTCCTGGATCCCGCCGTGGACGGCGCGGTGCTGCCCATCCTGCACCTGAACGGCTACAAGATTGCCAACCCCACGATCCTCGCGCGGATGCCCGAGGAGCAGCTGGTGAAACTGATGGAGGGCTACGGCTACCACCCGCACCTCGTCACCGTGGAGGACCCGGCGTCCACGGCGCAGGCGCACGCCGATTTCGCCGCCGCGCTGGAGGCATGCCTCGCGGAAATCGACGCCATCCAGGCGCCCTACCGCTCCGGGGAGCGTACCGCCGTGCCCGCCGACGCACCGGACGCTGACGAGCGCAACCTCCACGCCCCGCGCTGGCCGATGATCATCCTCCGCTCGCCCAAGGGCTGGACCGGACCCGCGGTGGTGGACGGCAAGCAGGTGGAGGGCACCTGGCGCGCGCACCAGGTGCCGCTGTCCGAAATCCATGACAACCCCGAGCACCTGGCGCAGCTTGAACAGTGGTTGGCTTCCTACCGGCCGGAGGAACTGTTCGACGACGCCGGCCGGCTGCGCGCGGAAATCGCCGCCCTGGCACCGGCGGGGGACCTGCGGATGAGCGCCACCCCGTATGCGAACGGCGGCCGGCTGCTGCAGGACCTGGCACTGCCGGCCTACTCCGAGCACGCCGTGGATGTGGAGAAACCCGGCACGCAGCGGATCTCCCCGATGATCACCGCCGGCGGCTACCTGCGGGACGTCATCTCGAAGAACCCCTCCAACTTCCGCATCTTCGGGCCGGACGAGACGGCCTCCAACCGGCTGCAGGCCGTGTACGAAGTGACGGACAAGGCCTGGCAGCAGCGCATCGACGAGATCGACGAGAACCTCGCCCGCAGCGGACGCGTGGCCGAAGTCCTGAGCGAACACCTCTGCGAGGGCTGGCTGGAGGGCTACCTGCTCACCGGCCGGCACGGAGTGTTCAACTGCTACGAAGCCTTTGTCCACATTGTCGATTCCATGTTCAACCAGCACGCCAAGTGGCTGAAAGTCAGCCGCGGACTGTCCTGGCGCCAGCCTGTGGCGTCGCTGAACTACCTGCTGTCCAGCCACGTCTGGCAGCAGGACCACAACGGGTTCTCGCACCAGGACCCGGGCTTCATCGACCACGTGGTGAACAAAAAGGCCGACGTCATCCGGGTGTACCTGCCGCCGGACGTGAACACCATGCTCGTCGTCACGCGGCACATCCTGGGCACCCGGGACCGCGTGAACGTGGTGGTCTCGGGCAAGCAGCCCACTCCCGCCTGGCTTGATCCGCAGGAAGCCCTGCTGCACGTGCAGCGCGGCATTGGCATCTGGGACTTCGCCGGCAGCGAAACAGCGGGGCCCGGGGAAAAGACCGATCCCGACGTCGTGATGGCCTGCGCCGGCGACGTGCCCACCCTGGAAACCGTGGCCGCCGCCGCCCTGCTCAAAGAGCAGTTGCCGGACCTGAAAATCCGGGTGGTCAACGTGGTGGACCTAATGCGCCTGCAGGACGAGGCGGAGCACCCGCACGGGCTGTCCGACAGGGATTTTGACACCCTTTTCACCCAGGACAAGCCCGTGATTTTCGCCTACCACGGCTACCCCTGGCTGATCCACCGCCTGACCTACCGGCGCACCAACCACGGGAACCTGCACGTGCGCGGCTACAAGGAAGAGGGCACCACCACCACGCCGTTCGACATGGCCATGCTGAACCAGATCGACCGGTTCCAGTTGGCCATCGACGTGCTGGACCGGGTAGCGTCGCTGGGATCAACGCAGGCCGGTTTCCGGCAGTGGCTGCAGGATGAACGGGCACGCTGCCGGCAGTACACCCGGGACGAAGGGCAGGACCCGCCGTACATCACCGGCTGGGAACTGCAGGAAGCCTCGGAGCAGACCACGGACTGACCCGCGCAGGTACGTACGATCCATCTATCGAAGGAGAGTTCATTGACCACTGATCAGAGCAGTGTTGTTGTCTCACGAATCATCGATGCTTCAGCAGCAGACATTTTCAACCTCCTGTCCAACCCCGAGCGTCACCCCGAGCTGGACGGCTCCGGCATGGTGATCTCGGACGAGAAGACCGACCGCATCACCGCCTCCGGGCAGGTCTTCACCATGAACATGAACAACGAAAAAATGGGCGACTACCAGACGGAAAACACCGTCACCGGGTACGACCACAACAAGCTCCTGGCCTGGCAGACGGCTCCGGCCGGCACCGAGCCCAAGGGCTGGCAGTGGGTCTGGGAACTCGAACCCCAGGGCCCGGACTCCACCGAAGTGACGCTGACCTATGACTGGTCCAACGTCACCGACAAGGAGACCCTCAAGAAGGTCTCCTTCCCGATGGTGTCCAAGGACGACCTGGAGGAGTCGCTGAACAAGCTCGCCGCCGGAGTCTCCGGAGCGTAGCTGATTCGCTGACTGCACGACGACGGCGGCCGGTGCCTTCCCCTGGGAAGGCACCGGCCGCCGTCGTGATGCAGCGGGTACGGCAGCGGTTAGACCGCCGACCAGCCGCCGTCAGAGGGAAGGATGGCGCCGTTGATGTTCACGCCGTCGTCGCTGAGCAGGAACGTGATGGACGCTGCCAGCTCCTCGGCCGATGCCAGGCCCGGAATGTTGATGCGGGCCGGGCCGAGGCGGGCTTCGCCGTACTCGCTGGTCGCCCCGCCCATGGGAATGCCGGTGGCCACGCCGCCCGGAGCCACGGCGTTCACGCGGATGCCTTCCTTGGCGTACATGAACGCGGTGCTGCGGGTAATGCCGACCACCGCGTGCTTGGAGGCGGTGTAGGCCACGCCGGACGCCGAGCCGCGCAGGCCGGCCTCCGAGGTGATGTTCACGATTGAGCCCTTGTGTGCTTCGAGCATGGACGGCAGTACGGCGCGGGTCAGGCGCACGAGGCCGTCAACGTTCACGGCGAACACCTTCTGCCACATGGCGTCGGACACCTCGTGCAGCGGGCTGAAGTCATCGTTGATGCCGGCCACGTTGGCCAGGCCGTCAATCTGTCCGCCGGCGGCGGCGATGATCCGCTCCACGGCGTCGAGGTCCGTCAGGTCGGCGGCTACCGGAACAATGGCGTCGCCGAGCTCTTCGGCGAGCTCCTTGATGCGGCCCTCGGCAATGTCGACGGCGATCACGCGGCCGCCTTCGCGGGCGATCCGTCCGGCGGTGGCGCGGCCAATGCCGGACCCGGCGCCCGTGACGATCACGGTGCGGCCTTCGAAACGTCCGGCCACGGTCGGCAGAGCGGTCTCGGCGGTTTCGGGCATCACTCCGCCGTTGGCTGCCTTCACGAGCTCGTCCACCGCGGCCTGCGGGAACTTGCCCTGGCTCAGGTCGACAAGCTGCTGCAGCTTCAGGGTCAGTGCCGGGCCCAGCGTGGATTCGTCGCTGCCTGCGGCGGCGAGCATGCCGCGGATGGCGGGTCCGCCTGCCGGGTGGTCGAGCCACTGCTGGACGGTGTTCTGGGCGGTGATGGGCTGGTTGGCCACGAGCCGGTCCTTTCGGTCGGAGGGCGGCCGTGGATCTGCGGCCGCTGGTTCACCGGCAGTTATCCGGTGCAGGCTACACGTGCAGGTTACACGTGTAAGTTCCCTGTATCGTCAGAATACCGGAGAAATCCGGAACACATAAGCCCCGCACATTCCGGGGCGGATTACCCGGGAAGTTGGCCCGGGAAGACAGTGAAAGGTGCGCAGCGGGTGGATCGCAGGGTTACGTCGAGCGACGTCGCGCAGGCCGCGGGAGTTTCCCGGGCGACCGTCAGCTACGTGCTGAACGGCAACACGGGACAAAGCATTTCCGCAGCCACCCGAGACCGGGTCCTGGCCGCGGCCCGGGCGCTGGGTTACACGCCGTCAACCGCCGCCCGCACCCTGCGCCGCGGCCGCAGCGACCTGGTGCTGATGCTGCTGCCGCCCGAGCCGCTGGGCCGTGCGCTGGCCATGATCATTGACGCCGCCTCCGAACAGCTGGAACGCCACGGGCTGCGGCTGATCGCGCACCGGCTGCCGGCGCAGGGCGGTGCCGTTTCACTGGTGCATTCGCTCACCCCCGCCGGACTGATCCTCACCACCCCGCTGGAGGAGGCTGAACTGGCTGCCCTGCGGTCCAGCGGTCTGCCCGTCGCCTCACTGCAGGAAACGCTCTCGGATCCGCTCGATCCGGACCTCGGCATAGGCGCGCTGCAGGTGCAGTATCTGGCCGCGGCCGGGCATCAGCGGATAGGCGTGGCAGTGCCGCCGGAAGCAGGCTATGCGTGGCGCGTACAGATCCGGCTGGCGGCCATCACTGACGCCTGCGCCCGGCTCCGGCTTCCGCCGCCGGTGATTGAGCCACTGCGGCTGGACGCTGGGGAGGCCGCCGCCGTCGTCGGCCGCTTCCTGGATGGACCGGCGCCCGTTACCGCAGCCTGCGCCTTTGATGATGACCATGCCTTTGCGCTGCTGGCCGGGCTGGCGGCGCACGGCCGGCAGGCGCCCCGGGACCTCGCCGTGATCGGTGCCGAAGACGTTCCGCTGGCATCACTTGCGCTGCCCCCGCTGACCACCGTGCGGGTGGACTCGGCCACGCTCGGGGAGCGTTTCGCCCGGATGGTGCTGGCGCAAACCGTCGACGGCGACGGGACCGGAAACAGTCCCGCCCCGGAAGCCGGGCCCGCGGAATCCGGCACCCTGCCGCCGGTGACCCTGATTCGGCGCGCCTCGGCCTAAGGCTTGGGCCGCGTCAGCGGTGCGGCCAGTCCGCCAGCGCCTGCTTGATCCGCCGCAGCGTTGCCGGGCTCACCGGTTCCACCATCTCCAGCACCGGCTCGCGTGCGAGCCGGGAGGTGCGTGGCCACCGCCAGGTCCCCACGACGACGCCGTCCACCAGGACGGCGGGCCGGAAAATTCCGTTGTTGCCCGGAACCAGGGCGGCGAGCATGGCCGGGCTTGCCGCCAGTGACCGGTCCGCGTAGCCAAGGATCCACTCGTCGAAGCCCGGAACCAGCGTGACGCCGGATTGTGCCGGAACCGGGGGTTCGCCCACCATCCATGCCGGAGCGCCATCCACCCGGACTTCCACCAGATCCCCGGCTGCGGCGGCAGCACGCCGGACCATGGTTTTGGGCAGTTTGGTCCACCAGGCCAGGTCCGCCTCCGTCACCGGTCCCCGCGCCAGGACAAAGCTGCGGACCACCTCCGCCAGTGCGGCATCCGGTTCCCCGGGGTGATGCGGTTCCGACAGGACGAGGTGCTGCTGCTGCGTGCCGTCCGGGGTGAACGGTCCCCAATGCACCAGCCCCTCCACCGCCAGGTGCATCAGCAGGTGGTAGCCCCGCCCGTCAGCCGTGCTGATCCCGGCGTCCTCCCACAGCTCCATGGCGCCGGAGCGCAGCAGCGGCCGCTCCTGCAGAGCCTGCCGCAGGGTTTCCCGGGCGCTGGAAATCACCGTTTCATCCAGCCCCAGCTCGGCGCGGCGCCGTGCTGCCATGGCGCGGATGCGTCCGGCGGTGAAGGCCAGCAGGACCCCCAGGAATTGCGGTGTGGTGGCGAAAAGCGTGCCGCGCATCGGCCAGCTGCGGACCAGATCGCCGCGGTCAAAGGCGCCGCGGACGTCCTGCACGGTGGTTCCCGGGCGGGAGCGGATGGCGATGGCCTGCAGCACGGCGGGCAAGTCCTGCCCCTGCAGTGCCACGGCGCGGCGCACGACACCGGCCGGTGACAGGTCGGAGCCGCCCAGCAGCTGCGACTGCCACCGCAGCCGGCGTGCGTCCCGCCCGGTCAGTTCGATGCCCACGGGGCAAAGTTACTACTGTGCCTCGCGGGCCCGGAAGAGCTGCATCTGCCGGTACCGCCGGCCCAGGGACTCGCGCCGCGGTTTCACCGGGGCATCCTCCGGTTCGGCGGTGAGGTCAATGTGTTCCTTGCCGAAGCGCCACAGCAGCAGGTCATCCAGCAGCCGGTCCGGGCCGGGGGAGTACCGGTGGTCCAGCGCCTGGCGGACCTCGGTGATGGCGTCGGCCTGCAGCAGCCCGGCCAGGTCCATGGTGGTTTTCATGCCGTGCGCGGCCAGCAGTTCCGCCGCCCAGCCCCAGTCATCCCCGGTTTTGCGGTTCACGTGCGGCAGCAGCGTCATCCACACGTCCCGGATCCGGTTCGGCGTCAGAGGTGCACTGCCCTCGCCCTCCTCGTCCCAGAAACCGGTCACGGTCTCGTAGCGTTCGTGCAGTTCGGCGAAGGCCGTTTCCACGGTTTCCAGCATGGCGGCCGTGGCGGTGAACTGGCGGTCAAAATAAGGGCTCCAGGCGCGGGGATCGCCCGCCTTGAAGCGGATGTCATGTTCGATCTCGGACCAGGCGTGCGCCAGTACGGTGCGGATCTGCACCTCGAACAGGTAGCTGCCGTTAGGCCGCTGTTCCGGGTCCAGCAGTTTGTGGTACTCCCGGACGGTGTCATTTTGGATGGTCCGCAGGATCAGGTGGCGGCTGGAATAGCCGTAGGTGCCGGACTCGATGGAACCGATGTCTTTTTCACGGTCTCCGCGGCAGTCGAATTCGGCGCGCTGCCGCTTGATGAGGTTGGCCGCCTCGTCCACCTCGTGGGGCAGCGTCACGATAACGCGCAGACCCACCAGATCGATCAGGTTGCGCAGCGGATCGGGAAACAGCAGCGTCGGCAGCTCGTCGGGATCCTCGGAAGGCAAAGTCCTGGAGGCCTTGTCCCGGAAGGACTCCACTGTTTTGGTCCGGGATGCGACAAAGAGCGGGCGGACCGGGCTGTCAGTGAAGGTGCCGCGGAGGCTTTCCTCCATCTCCCGGGTGAGCTTTTCCAAGGCGGGGCGAACCCGGGCATACTCCTCAGTACTCGCCTGGACCACCGGACGCAGCCGGTCATCAAGGCTGTCCCACGCGCCCATAAAAAACTCTCCATTCGTTCACGAACCCCGATGTGTCGCCCTCCGGCCGGCCGCGCCGGCCATTAGGCTCAGTACCACATTAGGCCAGTTGAAGGAGTGCTACCGATGCCGCCGCGTCCGCTTCGAATTCCTTACGGGCCTGACCCGGAACAATATGCCGAGCTCACACTTCCGGAGAGTTCCGGGCGCACGGTCCCGCACGCCGGAGTGGTGGTCATCATCCACGGCGGCTACTGGCGGTCCAAACACACCGCCGAGTTGGGGCGTCCCGGTGCGCTCGATCTTGCCGGCCGGGGCTTCACGTGCTGGAACCTGGAGTACCGGCGGGCCGGGAACGGCGGCGGCTGGCCGGAGACCTTCAACGACATCAGCGACGGGATCGACGCCCTCGGTCCCGCCTCACGGGAACACGGCCTGGACCTGTCCCGGGTTACCGTGCTGGGCCATTCCGCGGGAGGGCAGCTAGCGGTGTGGGCGGCGGCCCGGAGCGGTGCCGCCGTGCCGGTGACCGGCGTCGTGAGCCAGGCGGGCGTGCTGAACATGGCCCAGGCCTTGGAGCTGGAATTGAGCGACGGCGCGGTCCGCAATTTTCTCGGATCCTCGCCCGCGGATGACGGGGACCGGTACCGCAGCGCGGATCCGCTGCAGCTGCTTCCGCTGTCCGTGCCCGTTGTGGCCCTGCACTCAGAGAGCGATTCCGCTGTTCCCCTGAGCTGTTCCACCACGTTTGTGAACGCCGCCCTGGCCAGCGGATCACCGGCCGAACTGCGGCTCGTTCCCGGAGACCACTTCGCGCCCATCACACCCGGGACCCCGGCATGGTCCGCCGTCGTCACCGCCCTGACGCAGGCCGCCGAAGGGGCCGGGGTCTTTGGCATGGACAGTTTTGATGTGGACCATTCTCAAGGCATCCGGCGTGCTGCTCTGTTAGGTTGAGGTCGTGCTCACAGTAATCGGCGAAGCCCTCGTGGACGAGGTTGTCAGCGACACCGCTCCCAAGCGTTTCCATCCCGGTGGAAGCCCTCTGAACGTCGCCGTCGGCGTGGCCCGGCTGGGACGGCCGGTGCAGTTCGCGGGCCGCTACGGCACGGATGAGTACGGGCTGCTGATCGAACAGCACCTGCGCGCCAACTCGGTCCTCACCCCGCTGCCCGCCGACAACCTTCCCACCAGCGTGGCCACCGCGGTCCTGGACCCGGCCGGCGGTGCCCGCTACACCTTTGACCTCGAGTGGCAGCTGCCATCCCTGGCTGACGCCCTGCCGCGGCTGCTGGAGGGGACCACCGTCCTGCACACCGGATCCATTGCGGCAATGCTCCGCCCCGGCGCCGATGCCGTGCTCCAGGCCGTGGAACGCGCCCGCCCTGGGATCATCATCAGCTACGACCCCAACTGCCGGCCGTCCATCATCACCGATGTGGCCTACGCGCGGGAACAGGCCGAAAAATTCGTGGCCCTCTCCGACGTCGTCAAGGCCTCCGACGAGGACCTGGCCTGGCTGTATCCCCAGGATTCGCCCCAGGACGCCGCCCGCCGCTGGCTTGGCCTGGGACCGGCCCTGATCGCGGTGACCAGCGGTTCCAAGGGTGCATGGGCCGTGACCGCCGCCGGTGAAGCTGAAGCTTCGGTACCGCCGGTCACCGTGGTGGATACGGTGGGAGCCGGTGACTCGTTCATGTCCGCCCTGCTGGTTTCGCTGATGGACCGGGAGCTCGACGGCGGTGCCCGGCGCGCTGAACTGGCCCGAATCGGCACCGGGGACCTCCAGGCAGTGCTCAACTTCGCCGTCCGCGCCGCCGCAGTGACCGTTTCCCGCGCCGGAGCCAATCCGCCGTACCGGGCCGAGCTGGAACTGCCGTAACCGCGCCCGCCCATCACGAAAACCACCAGGAAAAGGAGAGAAACACATGCAGTCCCACGATCCCTATGACGCGTTGCCGCAGGTGCCGGCCTTCACCGTCACCAGCGATGATTTCTCGAACCTTGAACCGTTCACCCTGGCCCAGTACAGCGGAAAAATGGGAGTGCCGGGCGGAAAGGATGAATCACCGCAGCTGAGCTGGTCCGGAGCACCGGAGGGCACCAAGAGCTTCGCGGTGACCATCTTCGACCCCGACGCACCCACCGGCAGCGGATTCTGGCACTGGGCTGCCTTCAATATCCCGGCGGGGGTGTCATCCCTGCCGGCAGACGCCTCAAACCGGCATGAACTGCCCAAAGGCACGGTGGAGCTGGTGAACGACGCCGGGTTCCGCGGATTCGTGGGAGCGGCCCCGCCCGCGGGACACGGCCCGCACCGCTACATGGTGGTGGTCCACGCCGTCGACGTGGAAACCCTTGAAGTGCCCGCGGATGCCAGTCCTGCCTTCCTGGGATTCAACCTGTTTACCCATACCTTGGCCCGGGCCCGGATAACCGGGCTTGCGGAGGTCGCGGCCGAGTAGTGGACGCCGCTTCGCCGCCTGCGGCGAAGCCCGCCGGTCCGGTTAGGCTGGAGTCGTGCGCAGCTGCGCACACCAACTCCGTGAGTGAATGAGGTGCCCGGTGCGTCTGGTGGCAAGTGACCTGGACGGGACCATCGTCGGTCCCGACAACCGGATCAGCGACCGGACCGTCCGCGCGTTCCGCGACTGCGCTGAAGCGGGCATCGACGTCGTTTTTGTCACCGGCCGGCCGCCGCGCTGGCTCAGTCCGCTGCGGGACCTGCTGGGCCACCGCGGGACCGTCATCTGCTCCAACGGTGCCATCACGTATGACCTGGCGGCCGGGCGGGTGCTGGAGGCTCAGGCTTTGGCCCTGCCGGACATCTTTGCTGCCGCCGGCGTCATCAGGGAGCTGTACCCCAGCGCACGCTTCGCCGCCGAGACCGTGGACGGGTTCCATCTGGGTCCGGGCTTCCTCGAGCCGGGATCCGGTGAATTGCCCGGCGCCGCCACTCCGGCACCGTTGGAAACCACCCTGGACGAGTCCCACACCGTGGTGAAGTTCCTGGCCCGGGTGGACGGTGCGTCCCCGGACGAGTTCCTGCACAAGGTTCGGCCCTCCGTGGCGCACCTGGTCTCGACCACGCATTCCGCGCCTTCCACCGCGCTGCTGGAGATGTCGCTGCTCGGCCTGGACAAGTCGGTCACCCTGTCCGGCTATGCCGCATCCCGCGGCATCGACCGTGCGGACGTGGTGGCCTTCGGGGACATGCCCAACGACGTGCAGATGCTGCAGTGGGCAGGCTGCGGGTATGCCATGGCCTCCGGACACGCGGACGCCCTCGCCGCCGCGGACAAGGTGGCACCGGCGTTCGCTGACGACGGCGTCGCACAGATCCTCGAAGCGCTGCTGCGCCGCACCTGAAGCTCTTGGGGCGCTGCCGGGACACCATCCGGAACCGCCGGTGGGATCAGCTGCGCGCCGTTTGCTGCGCCGCCCGCCGGGAGTGCAGCAGCCGGTGCGCGGTAATCACCACGGCCAGCCAGGCCAGTCCCAGGGTCCAGGCCACCAGGACGTCAGTGAACCAGTGGTGCCCGAGGTAGACCCGGCTCAGGCCCATGGCGGCCGCAAAAGCTGAAGCCAGGACCACGGTCAACACCTTCGCGCCGCGGCTGTGCAGGTGCAGGATCAGCAGGTACGCCACCACGCCGCTGATGACGACGGCGTTCAGCGAATGCCCGCTGGGAAAGGATGCCGAATACTCGAACGGGGGAACGGCCTCCGTCAGGGCCGGCCGCGCGCGGCCCACCACTTCCTTGCCGGCCACTGTCATCAGCAGTGAGCCGGCGGCCGCGGCGCATACCAGCAGCACCGGCGTCCAGGACCGCCACCGCAGCGCCATGGCCAGCATCGCCGCGGCCGCCAGGATGGGCATGCCGATGGTGCCGCCGAGGTTGGTGAACGCCGTCACGGCACTGTCCAGCTGCGGTGAACGCAGCATCAGGGCCGCATCCAGGACGGGCTGGTCGAGGCGGGCCACTCCGTCCGACTCGGTCACCGACTCGTAGACTTCCGCCGAGCCCAGGGTGAGGAGAACGGCCGGAACCAGTCCCGCCGCCAGTGTGATGAGCAGCGCGGCATGCGGAGAGGTCAGCTGCGCCAACCATTGGAACGCCGCGGCGAGCCAGCCCGGTACCCGGGACCGGGACCGTTCCGGGGGACCGGAGCCCTGCTGCGGTGGAGGCTGAAAACTGTCTCGGGTCATGAAGACAGTATGCCCAACCGGCGGCCCAGCCAGTCCAGGTTTTGTGCCAGACCCGCTTTCCACACCTGCCAGGAGTGGGCGCCGGGCACCTTCTGCAGGATGATCTCCATGCCCGCGCTTCGGGCGGCGGCGGCAACCTTCTCCCCCTGCGGGGCGTAAACGGAGTCATCGGCTCCAACCACCACAATCCCGGCTGACTCGGGATAGGAACCGTCCGCCAGCAGGTCCAGGGCATTCTGTTTCGTGAACGCGGCCGCGTCGCCGTTGAAGTACGTATTGATCAGGGCCTGCCTGCCCTGCGGGATTTCGGGTTCCGCTTCCCCGGATATGTCGATAAAGGTGGGGTAGGCCTCCGGATAATTTGCAGCCAGCTGCAGGGCGCAGGTTCCGCCGTAGGAGTATCCGGCAATTCCGAACTGGGATCCTCCGTTCAGGCCGGCGGCCAGGTGCTGCTGGACCCATGCCGGAACGTCCACCGCCAGGTACGTGGCCGAGGAGCTGATCTCGGAATCCAGGCACAGTGGCCAGTTTTTGTTGTTGGCATTGGAGGCATCGGGCATCACCACTACGGGAGCCAGCCCCGCGTGGTCCGCGGCAAAGGAATCCATCATCTCGAGCAGCTGTCCTCCCACGAGCCAATCGCCGGGCGAACCCGGCTGGCCGTGGATGAGCACCAGAACCGGCAGGTTTACCGCCGCCGGGTCCGCCAGGTAGGCGGGCGGAAGATAGACCAGCGCCGGGTTTGAGGCATATCCGGAAACTGCTCCCGGGATGGAGGCCGAGTACACCTTGCCGCCCGCCGGCATCGAGTCCGGGGGAGTCCAATTGGTGTCGGTGGTGGCGGGCAAACCCGCGGCGCTGCCGGGACTTCGCTCCGGCAGCGGCTCAGCCTCGGGCTGCGGCGGGCTGAACAGGGATCCCACGGTGGGGAACTGCCCGTAGGCGCTGTTGGCCGCGCCTGCGACAGCGGTTACTGCCAGGGCCGCTGCCGTGACGGTTACCAGCCGCGGCCACAGGGAGTCCGCCGCCCGGATTCGGGGAAAGACCAGGATGAGGCAAAGTATGCCGAATGCTGCATAGATGTAAAGGATCCGCGGCAGCGACGCATTCCACCAATAAAAGACGTCTTCCGCCAGGCCGTAGAGGATCAGTGTCAGCAGCACCGCCACCGCCGCTGCCAGCGGCACCACAAGGAAAACGTGCCGTCGCCTACCCCACGCCAGCCACACCAGGGACAGCGCGCCCAGGACCAGCAGCACCGCCGGCACGGCCCCGCTGACCAGTGAAATCGAAGTCACCGGGCGCGGTCCACGATACGCCGGACCATGGTGAGGCCCTGCGCCAGGGAGATCCGGGGCAGGTAGGCCCGTGCAACGGCGTTGCCGATGGCGGGCAGGGACGCCGGATCGAAGTACGTCATGTACAGGGGGACATAACGGGGCTGGAACTTGGCTTTGAAGGCCAGCAGCGAGCGGAAGCCGTACACCGGCTCCAAGGTGGAGCCCAGCAGGTCAAGGACAGAGTCCAGGAGCTGGGCGTCACCCTTTCCGGTTCTCTCGGTCCGGGCCAGGGGAGCGCCGGAGAGGCTGAGGAGCTCGTAGCCCTCGTCCTGCAGCATCCCGGCCGCGGATGCGATCAGGAAATCCATGGCCGGGCGGAAGCCGCTGCCGCGCCGGCGCATGAAATCCAGCGTCCACCCCACCACCCGGCCGTCCCGGTACACCGGGAGCCAGGACGTCACGCCATGGATGGTGCCGTCGCTGTCCACGGCGATCAGGCACCGGACCTCGGGATCATCCACCTCGTCCAGCCCGCCCAGGGTAAAGCCCATTTCCGGCATCTTTTTGTCCGCCACCCATTCTTCGGAAATGGCGTGCAGCTGATCCACCACGGCCAGCGGCGCCGTCGGATAGTTGATCCACTTCGCCTCGATGCCTGCCTTGCGGGCGTGGTTCAGCGCCGTCCTCAGGTCCTGGAATTTTTTCCCCCGGAACTCCATGTTCCCCAGCTCCAGGATGGTCTCCTCGGCAACCTGCAGCCTGGAGAACCCCAGGCCGGCGGTGACGGTTTCAACCTCTTCGTCCACTGAATAGAAGCATGCGGCAGCTCCGTTGGCCGTGCAGAAATCGACAAATTCCTCAATGGTCCGGCGCAGTTCGCGGCGCGGTCCCACGGGACGTCCGACAGTCAGCGCAACGCCGGGGTTGGGACGGAACGCGACGTATGAATTGCCGCTGGGGGAGAACCAGTACGTGTTTCCGGGCCAAAGCGTCATCCACGTCATGGTTCCGCCGCCGTGGGCCTTGAGGAGGGCGCGGGCCCGGTCGGTGTCCCTGGAGTCCCGGCGGTAGGCAGGCTGCAGGAATGACCTCAGCAGGAGCACGCAGACAAATACCCAAAACAGCACGCCCACGCCCTCATACAGCAGGTCGGCCGGCAGAGTCAGCGGGAGGAGCCCGGGAGTCGACGTCGGAATCTCCAGTTCCAGGACCGGCAGGAACCGCTCCGGCAGGTCGGCGATCAGTGCCACAGGCGTCGCCTGCGGGGTGAAGTCATTGCGGAAGGCCAGTCCACCGAGGACATACACGGCACTGAGGAGTACGGCTGCTCCGGCCACAGTGACCGAGAGCCGGCGGTACGTGGCCGGCGGCGCCGAGACCGTGAAGAGGCCGCGGGCGGCACAGAGCAGCACGAACACACCGAGGGGCACCAACACGGGCAGGACCAGGGCCAGCGCATTTTGGGCCGCACCCAGTTCATACCGGCCGGCATATCCCCCGGTGAGGTACCGTGCCGCGCGGAGCGCCGCCAGGACGGTCATCAGGCCCTGCAGTGCCACGGCCCCCCACCAGGCAAAACGGCGCCCCCGCCGCAGCCCTTCGGCCAGGACAACCAACAGAACCTGGGGCAGCGTGGCCAGGAAGAATCCGGCCGGACCGGCACGCAGCTGCAGCGCAGCGGCGCCGCAGTCTGTCTTTTGTGCCGGTTCGCTGCACAGCGCCGCGAAAGTCTGCGCGTCGATGAGTTCAATGTCGGTATTGAGGAACCGCAGCACCGCCAGCGGCCCCACCGCTTGGGCACTCAGCGCCGAAATGACCGGCCCCGCCGCTGACGCTGCCACGATGAGGGCCACCAGCACGCGCGCTTCCCGCCGGCTGATCACCACCCGGCCCGGAAGGGTGGGCGGCCGGCCCTCCAGCACCGGTCCCGCGAAGGCACCTGTCACAGTGGCAGCGAGCACCGTAATGCTGTGGAACGAGCCGCCGTACAGGGCCAGAAGGATCAGCAGGGTGAACAGTCCAACCCTCACCCTGCGGCGCCACAGGGTGGGAAAGCGGGCGCTGGCCGCGGCGGCCACACCGCAGACCAGGGCCACCGGCCCCACGAAGGACTCGGATTCCAGGGCCAGCGACCATTCTCCGGGAATGGCGTTGGCGGCATGGGCGAAACCGATCGCGAGCAGCGCGCCGAGAACCTGGCTGAATACGGCGGCCGCAGCAAATCTGGCCGAGCCGATAAGGCGTTCGCAGGGAAGCGCCACCAGCAGCACCAGGAGGGTGCCGATGATGTACCCGCCCAGATTGGCGGCCCAGAACCCGGAGAGCAGCAGGGCCGGCCAATGCCCGGGGAGTGAACCGGCCGAGAGAATGACCCAGTTGGCCACCTCACCGGCGGGCCCGGAGACCAGGCTTTCGCTGACTGCCCCGGCAATCCACAGGACGGCGAGAAAGCTTAGGGTTACCGGCGCGCGCTGGGCACTGCCGCGCAGCCAGTGCGCCGGCCAGCGCAGCGGGCGCGGCATACCGGATGTCCTTCCTGCAGTGGACTTCGTCGCCAAAACCGGGTACCTCCGCACCACGTCGCCGCTCCCGTGCGGAACAGCGGCGCCCGGGTGCTGCCAGTCTAGGACCGGAACCGCCGGAAGGGGATGGGCTGTGCCGCTGCCGGGGACGCTATGGATAAAGTACGCACGTGAGCTTTTCCTATTTTGACTCCCCGGCACCGCTGGGCTTTTCCCATCGTGGATTCTCCCGGGACGGCCTCGAAAACTCCATGGCCGCGTTCCGCGCCGCAGCGGAGCTCGGGTTCGGGTACTTGGAGACGGATGTGCGCACCACCCGCGACGGCGTACTGCTGGCGTTCCATGACGCCACGCTGGACCGCGTTGCCGGCGCCGGAGGGCCCGTGCGGAGCCTGAGCCTCCGCGAGCTCCGGCAGGCGCGGATCGGGGGATCGGAACCCGTCCCCACGTTCGAGGAGGTCCTGACGCAGCTGCCGGACGTCCGGTTGAATGTGGACATCAAAGACGCCGCCGGTTCCGCTGAACTGGCACGGCTGCTGAACAAACACGGCGCGCAGGACAGGGTGCTGGTGACATCCTTTTCGGACCGCCGTCGTCTGGCCGCGCTGCGGCGCCTGTCCCGGCCCGCAGCCAGTTCCGCCGGGGTGCTCTTTACCGCCTTGACCGTCCTGCTGGCGCCGGCCGGCCTGGCGGGGCTGCTGGCACGGTTGGGCCGGTATCAGTGCCTGCAGGTCCCCGAGGTGCAGGGCCGACTGCGGATTGTCACCGCACGCTTCCTGGCCCACTGCCACAAAGCGGGCCTGCAGGTGCACGTGTGGACTGTCAATGACCCGGCGGATATGGAACGGCTGCTCGACCTGGGCGTGGACGGACTGGTCTCCGACCGGGCGGACCTGCTCGCGGAGGTGCTGGCGCAGCGGGGAACCTGGCCGCAGCGTGGCTCCGGGCCGGCCGGGCCTTAACCCACTGCCTCCGGAGAGCCGGATCGGCCCCCGGGCTGGCAGTATGGGTGCATGCGCGTACTCATAGCTCCGGATAAATTCAAAGGCTCACTCTCCGCTGTGGAAGCGGCGGAAGCCATGGCCGAAGGCGTGCTCGCCGTGTACCCGGAGGCGGACGTGACCATGGTTCCGGTGGCTGACGGCGGAGAAGGCACCCTGGAAGCTGCGCTCGCCGCGGGGGCCAGCGAGAACACGGCAAGCGTGAGCGGACCCCTGGGCGGTTACGTCACCGCTGTGTGGGCCCTGACCGGAAAAACCGCAGTAATTGAAACTGCCCGCGCCTCCGGGCTGATGCTCGTGGATCCCTCCGTGCAGTCATCGCTCGCGGCCTCCAGCTACGGCAGTGGGGAGCTGATCCGGGAGGCACTGGACGCCGGAGCCACCGAAATTGTGCTGGGCATTGGCGGTTCGGCCATGACGGACGGCGGCTCCGGGGCCCTGACCGCCCTGGGCTTGAGGATCCTGGACGCAGCGGGAGACCCGGTGCCGCCGGGTGGCGCCGGCCTGTCCCTGGCGGCGGCGATTGACGCATCGGGCCTGGATGGCCGGCTGCGCGGCGTGCGGGTACGCATCGCCGCAGACGTCACCAACCCGCTCACCGGCCCGGAAGGAGCGGCCCATGTGTTCGGGGAACAGAAAGGCGCCGATGCCTCGGCCCGCCTGCTGCTGGATGAAGCGCTGGTTCGGTGGGCCGAGCTGCTGCGGGAGGGGACCGGCGTCGACGTCGATATTCCGGGAGCCGGTGCGGCCGGCGGTTTTCCGTCAGCATTCCTCGCGTTTACCGATGCCTCCCTGGAAAGCGGCTTCGACGTCATCGCCCGGCTGACGGGACTGGATGCAGCACTGGAGAAGGCTGACCTGGTCCTGACGGGCGAAGGATCACTGGATGAGCAGTCCCGGTACGGCAAGGCTCCGCTGTCAGTTGCCGAGCGGGCCCGGGATTCCGGTATCCCGGTGGTCGCCCTGGCGGGACGGATCACCCTGCCGCCGCAGGTGCTGGCGGAATACGGCGTGGTGGCAGCCGTGAGCTTGCTGGACCTGGTGTCGGACCCGCAGGAAGCCATGACCCAGGCCGGCCGGTGGCTGACCCGGGCTACCGTCCAGGCACTCGAAGGCGCGTAACGGCCGCTGACAATAAGGGGCTCCCGCTGTTTGCGGCGGGAGCCCCTGCAGGCTGGAGCTAGCCCAGCCGGCTCGGCTTGGCGCCCAGGTCTTCGGCCGGCTGGTCCGGGTCGGTGCCGCGCCAGCGGGCCACGGCCTGCATTCCGTGGAAGGCGATCAGGGTGGCTCCCGTACCCAGGGCGATCCCGCCGAACTCCAGGCCGGCCACCACCCAGGTGAAGTTGGCGATGGCAATGATCAGGCCCAGGCCGGCGGTGGAGAGGTTGATCGGGTTGGAGAAATTCACCCGGTTATCCACCCAGATGCGCACGCCCAGGATGCCGATCATGCCGTAGAGGATCACTCCCGCGCCGCCGAGCACGCCCGGGGGTACGGTGGCAATCATCGCGCCGAACTTGGGAAAGAGGCTCAGCAGGATGGCCACGATGCCGGCCACCCAGTAAGCGGCCGTGGAATACACGCGGGAAGCTGCCATCACGCCGATGTTTTCCGCGTAGGTAGTGGTGGCGGAGCCGCCGCCGGATCCAGCCAGGACGGTGGCCAGGCCGTCAGCCATCAGCGCGCGTCCCGCGTAGGGGTCAAGATCGCGGCCGGTCATCGCCGCCACGGACTTCACATGGCCGATGTTCTCGGCTACCAGCACCAGGACGACGGGGACAAAAAGGCCGATCACCGAGAAGTGGAAGGTTGGCGACATGAATTCCGGCAGTCCAAACCACGCGGCGTCACCGATCGCCTGGAAGTCCACCTGGCCCTGGATCATTGCCGCAACATAACCGGCGATCACGCCGATCAGGATGGACAGCCGGCCCAGGAAGCCCCGGAACAGGACGGTGCACAGCAGGATCACCACCACTGTCACGACGGCGGTGACCGGTCCCTCCTCAAAGTTGGTCCGGGCGGTGCCGGCGAGGTTGAGGCCGATCAGGGCCACGATGGTTCCGGTAACCACTGGCGGCATAAGGATCTGGATCCACTTGGTGCCCGCCACCTGGACGGCAAGGCCGATGAGGAACAGGACGGCGCCGGCCATGATGATGCCGCCCAGCGCGCCGCCGGGGCCATGCTGGTTAGTGGCCGCTCCAATGGGGGCTATGAACGCGAAGCTGGAGCCCAGGTAGCTGGGGACCCGTCCCGCCGTGATGATCAGGAACAGGATGGTGCCGATGCCTGAGAACAGCAGAGTGGTGGCGGGCGGGAAGCCGGTCAGGAGTGGAACCAGGAAGGTGGCGCCGAACATGGCCACCACGTGCTGGGAGCCGATGCCAATGGTCCGCGGCCAGCTCAGCCGTTCCCCGGGGGCCACATATTCACCGGGTTTAATGGTCTTCCCATCACCATGAATGGTCCAAGACGTACCGAATCTGCTCATGGATGTGCCTTTCAAAGACCAAGGGAGGGTTCGTGCAGAATAGTACCGGGCGTTGATGTCCACGGTGTTACGTTGCAGGCGTAACCATTTTACCGGCAGAGCAATCGGGGTCGGAATGTGTCGTATCCCGCGAACGGACGGATCAGCATGGGCATATCAGTTTCGGGCCGAACGGTACTCATCACCGGTGCGGCCATGGGGATGGGCCGGCTGTACGCCGAGCGGGCCGTGCGCGGCGGCGCCGCGCACGTGGTCCTCTGGGACCGCAACGCCGATGCCCTGGAGGCAACTGCCGCCGACCTGCGTGCCATGGGTGCGGCAGCCGTCCACCCGCGGGCGCTGGACGTCAGTTCCCTGGAGGAGGTAACGGCTGCCGCCGCAGAGACCATGGCGGAGATCGCCGTGCCTGACGTCTTGATCAACAACGCCGGAATTGTCCGCGGAAAGTACTTCTGGGAGCACGATCCCGGGGCGGACATCCAAGCCGTGATGCAGGTAAACGCGGTGGCGCCGATGCACATCACCCGCGCCTTCCTGCCGGCAATGATTGCCCGCCGCACGCCGGCCCGGATCCTGAACGTCGCTTCGGCGTCAGGCACCCTCTCGGTGCCGAGGATGAGTGTGTACACCGCCTCCAAGTGGGCGGTCATCGGGTGGAGCGATTCGCTGCGGCTGGAACTGAATGAATCCGGCAACGGTCATGTCCAGGTCACCACGCTGATTCCCAGCTACATCAAGACCGGCATGTTTGCAGGCGCCCGCGGGCCCCTGATGACGCCCCTGATGGAGCCTGCGTACGTGGTGGACCGGGCGTGGGCCGCCCTCATGGCCGGCAAGGCGAGAATCCAGCTGCCGTGGACGGTGCCCCTGGGAAGCGCCCTGCGGGGACTGCTGCCGCAGCCGCTGTGGGATGTTGTTGCCGGGCGGGTGTTCAAGGTTTACCAGTCGATGGACCATTTCACGGGACGCCCGGAAACCCCGGCACATGCTGCGCCGGAGGCACGCCGATGAGCGCCGGCGTCCTGCAAACCGCAGGGAACAGTCCGGAACTGGATATCAGCTCACTGGTTGCGGCAGTGCGCCGGACCTGCGACTCAGGCCGGACCCGGCCGCTGGAATGGAGGCGCGCGCAGCTCCACGGCCTGATCCGCATGCTCAGCGAACGGGAGTCTGAGTTCGCCGCTGCCCTGGCCAGCGACCTCGGAAAAAATCCGTTGGAGGGATACCTGACGGAACTGTCCATTACACGGGCTGAGGCGGAGTATGCGCTGAAGCACCTGGCGCAGTGGACCCGCGGCACCAGGGTTCCGGTGCCGCTGGGCCTGCAGCCCGCATCAGCCAGGACCGAACCCCAGCCGCTCGGCGTGGTGCTGATCATTGCACCGTGGAACTATCCGGTGCAGCTGCTGCTGGCACCGCTGATCGGCGCGCTCGCAGCGGGCAACGCAGCGGTCCTCAAGCCCTCCGAGCTTGCGCCCGCCGCGTCGGCGGTCATTGCCGAGCTTGTGCCGCAGTATCTGGACCCGGACGCCGTCGTGGTGGTGGAGGGCGGGCAGGAGGCCAGCACGGCTCTTCTCGCCGAGCGGTTTGATTCCATCTTCTTCACCGGAGGAGAGCGGGTGGGCCGCGTGGTGCTGGAGGCGGCGGCCAAGTACCTGACACCGGTCACGCTCGAACTCGGCGGCAAGTCACCCGCCGTCGTCCTGGACGGGAACATGGCCGCTGTGGCCCGCCGCCTGGTGTTCGGCAAAATGCTCAATGCCGGCCAAACCTGCGTGGCACCGGATTACGTCCTCGTGACAGAGGATGCCGCTCCGAAGCTCCGCAAGCAGCTGGCCAAGGCCGTCACAGAGCTGTATGGCAAAGATCCGGCCCGGAGCGCTGACCTGGGCAGGATCATCAATGCCCGGCACTGGGACCGTCTGCACGGGCTGCTGGAAAGCGGCACGGTTCTTGCCGGCGGGCGCGGCGACCGGGACTCGCTGTACCTGGAACCGACCATCCTGACGGATGTGCCGCCGGACTCGGCGGTTATGCAGGAAGAGATTTTCGGACCGATCCTGCCCGTGCTCACCGTCAAGGACCTGGACGAGGCCATGGCGTTTATCAACGCACGTCCGGTGCCGCTGGCGTCCTACCTGTACACGCAGTCCCCCGCGGCCCGGAAGGCCTTCGAACGCGGCGTGCGGGCCGGCAGCGTGAACCACAACGTGAGCACCGTGCAGCTGGCCGTTCCCGGACTGCCGTTTGGCGGTGCGGGTGCGTCCGGCACCGGTGCCTATCACGGCAAGTACTCGTTCGACACGTTCAGCCAGCTACGCCCGGTCTTCACCAAGGGAACGCTGCTGGACACGCTGAAGGTCGCCTACCCGCCCTACACGGGGCTCAAGCGACGGCTGCTGCGCCGCCTGCTCTGAATCCGCCACCCCACCGCGAGATGGCGGAAACTGCCCTTCCCAGGCCTGGGAAACGCACTTTCCGCCATCTCGCGGGGCCGGGCTAGGCCGGGCTAGGAAATAACCCCGTCCACAATGGCCTTGGCTTCGGCCTGGACCGTGCGCAGGTGCTCGATGCCCTTGAAGGACTCCGCGTAGATCTTGTACACGTCCTCGGTGCCGGAGGGGCGTGCGGCAAACCATGCGTTCTCGGTGGTCACCTTCAGCCCGCCAACCGGAGCACCGTTGCCCGGCGCCTCGGTGAGCCGTGCGGTGATCTCCTCGCCGGCCAGGGTGGTGGCTGTGACGTCCGACGGCGACAGCTTGGCCAGCGCCGCCTTCTGGTCCCGGCTGGCCGGGGCGTCCACGCGGGCGTACTCCGGGTCGCCGAACTTTCCGGTCAGCTCCCGGTACCGCTGGGACGGCGTCTTGCCCGTCACAGCGGTCATTTCCGAGGCCAGCAGGGCCAGCAGGATCCCGTCCTTGTCAGTGGTCCACGCCTTGCCGTCACGGCGCAGGAAGGACGCGCCGGCGGATTCCTCTCCGCCGAAGGCCGCTTCACCGCTGAGCAGGCCCGGGACAAACCACTTGAAGCCCACGGGGACCTCCATCAGGGTGCGGCCCAGGTCGCCCGTCACGCGGTCGATCATCGAGGAGGACACCAGCGTCTTGCCCACGACGGCGTTCTTCGGCCAGTCCGCACGGTTGCGGTACAGGTAGTCAATGGCGACGGCGAGGTAGTGGTTGGGGTTCATCAGCCCGGCATCCGGGGTGACGATTCCGTGGCGGTCGGCGTCGGCGTCGTTGCCCGTGGCGATGTCATATTCGCCGGCGCGGGAGATCAGGGACGCCATCGCGTAGGGCGAGGAGCAGTCCATGCGGATCTTCTCGTCCCAGTCCAGGGTCATGAAGGCCCACTGCGGGTCCACGTTCGGGTTGACGACCGTGAGGTTCAGCTGGTGCATCTCGGCAATGGCGCCCCAGTAATCCACTGATGCGCCGCCCAGCGGGTCCGCCCCGATGTGGAGCCCGGATTCGCGGATGGCATCGAGGTTCAGGACTGAAGGGAGGTCCTGGACATAGTTCTGCAGGAAGTCGTACGTCCCCACCGAGTCGGCCAGCCGGGCCTCGCCGAGGGGAATGCGCTTGACTCCGCGCAGTCCGTCTTCCAGCAGCTCGTTGGCGCGGTTGGCGATCCAGTTGGTGGCCTCCGACCCGGCGGGCCCGCCGGTGGGCGGGTTGTATTTGAAGCCGCCGTCGGCCGGAGGATTGTGCGACGGGGTGATGATGATGCCGTCGGCCTCCTCGGTGCGGCCGGTGTTGTGCTTGAGGATGGCGTGGCTCAGCGCCGGAGTGGGCGTGAAGCCGTTGCGGGAATCGATCAGGACGTTCACGCCGTTGCCGGCGAGGACCTCCAGCGCGGTGTTCTGTGCCGGCTCTGACAGCGCGTGGGTGTCCTTGCCCATGAACAGCGGGCCGGTGATGCCCTGTCCGGTGCGGTACTCGACGATCGCCTGCGTGATGGCGGCGATGTGGGGCTCGTTAAAGGCACCGTTCAGGGATGATCCGCGGTGGCCCGACGTGCCGAAGACCACGCGCTGCGAGGGGTCCTGCATGTCGGGCGAGATGTCGTAGTAGGCATCCAAGAGCGCCGTCAGGTCAACAAGGTCGGAGGGTTGGGCAACTGTGCCAGCTCGGTTAGACATACCCCTAAGCATGCCAAACAAACACCCCCTTGGCAGGAGTAGCGCTCCTTTAGGGCTTTCGGCCGTCCGCCGGTGAAGCGGTGGAAGTGGTGCCGGAGGTCTTGTTCTCCGAGTTCATGCCTTCGGAAATACTCGCGTGGACTTCCACTTGGTCGTCGGTTTCATTCAGGCCCCCGGTTCCGTCGGGGACAAAGTCAGCGGCGTCCTTCGCCAGCGCTTCCGCCGGGTTGTCCGCGGCCTCGGCGGGATCTTTGCCGGTGCCCCTGCCCTTGGTGTCAGTCACGGCATCCTCCTCATCGTCAGTGTGCTTACTGTTTCAGGTTTAGCACCAGGGCAGGGAGTTAAACAACAACGACGACGGCGTGGGCCGTCGTCGTTGTTGTCTGCCCCGCGAAGCCGCGGGTGGTGCGGTGCTGTGCTGCTTAGCGCACGCCACCCATCAGCTTCTTGATGGCGGGAGTGGCTGCGGCCAGGGCAACGCCCAGGACGATCGCCGTGATGCCGCTGAACAGGAAGTAGCTGACTTCGGTATCCGGGTTGTAGAACTGTGCAAGCCAGCCGGCCAGGGTGGTGCCCAGGGAAACGGACAGGAAGAACAGAGCCACCATCTGGGTCCGGAAAATGGACGGCGCCAGCTTGGTTGCCACGGACAGGCCGATTGGGGACAGGAACAGCTCAGCGAACGTGAAGAGCAGCAGGATCCCGGCCAGGGCCAGCAGCGGAGTGCTGTTGGGGCCTCCGCCGGAGAACGGAATGAAGGCCAGGAATGCCAGGCCCATGACGGCCAGGCCCAGGGCGAACTTCAGCGGGGAGGACGGCTGCTTGTCGCCCAGCTTGGTCCAGACTCCGGCGAATACCGCTGCGAACACGATGATGAAAATCGGGTTGATGGACTGCACGAAGCTCGGCGGCATCTCCCAGCCAAACAGGTCGCGGTTCAGTGACGTGTCGGCGTAGATGGCCACCACGGTGAACTGCTGCTGGAACAGGGCCCAGAAGGCTGCGCTGGCAATGAACATCGGCATGAAGGAGTACACGCGGCGGCGTTCGAGCTTGTTGACCTTCTTGCTCGTCAGGATCACCACGAAGTAGCCGATGGACGCCAGGATGGCCACCACGGCCATGACCACTGCCAGGTTCTGTGCGCCCAGCAGGCCGAAGACCACGGCCAGGATGATGACGGCGATGGCGGCAACTGTCCAGATGATGACCTTGGTGAACTGCGCGCGGGGCAGCGGGTTGCTGACCTCATGGGCGGATTCAGGCAGGTACTTGCGGGTCATGCCGTACTGGATGAGGCCGATGGCCATACCCAGGGCGGCCAGCCCGAAGCCGTAATGGAAGCCGTATTCAGTCCAGGCCAGACCGGTCAGGAGCGGGCCAAGCAGGCCGCCGATGTTGATGCCCATGTAGAAGATGGAGAAACCGGCGTCGCGGCGCTCATCCTTCTCTTCGTACAGCGTTCCGACGAGCGAGGTCGCGTTGGCCTTCACACCGCCGGAACCGAGGGCGATGAGGATCAGGCCGGCGGCAAGTCCCGCGGCGCCCGGCAGGACGGCCAGGGAAATATGGCCGAGCATGACAATGACGGCGGCGTAGAACAGCACGCGCTCGGAACCCAGCAGGCGGTCCGCGATCCAGGCACCGAGGATGGTCGACAGGTAGACGCCACCTCCGTATGCACCGACAAGGCCGGTGGCGACGGCCAGGTCAATGCCCAGCCCGCCTTCCGTAGCCGAGTAGTACATGTAGTACAGCAGGATGCCCTGCATGCCGTAGAAGGAGAACCGTTCCCACAGCTCAACGCTGAAGAGGTTCGCCAACATACGGGGATGGCCGAAAAAGGACTTGCGGGCCGGCGGAGCGGCTGAGGTGCTGGGATTAGAACTCACCCAAACATATTCGCACCGGAGCATGGGAGTCTCCAGCGGCGTCAGCCCATAAATCTCCGTCCTGCGGCTTTTGCCGCAGGAGCCCCGGTGAGAAAGGTCACGAACAAATCGGTGCCACGGCACACTGTTACGGCTGTTGGGAAGGGCTGCGGGACAGCGTGGGGTAGGATATGCGGTTTATTTCTCCAGTTGGGCGGCCACTGACAGCAGCTGGGCCTCGGCCCCGGGCCGCCCAATGAGCTGGATGCCCATGGACAGTCCTGTTTCCGTCTTGAGGGTCGGCACCGTGATGGCCGGCAGTCCGCAGACGTTGACCATGGAGGTGTAGGGGGAGTAGCGGCACTGCCGGGCGTAGTCCTCCATGCCCAGGGCGTCCTCATCTCCAGCTCCGGCCCCCGGTTCGTTTGCCTGGTACCACCCCAGTGGGCGCGGAGTCATGCCCAGGGCCGGGGTGAGGATCATGTCGTAAGCGCTGTAGGCGCGGATGGTGTCTTCCTCGAAGCGGCGCAGAATGTCGATGGCCGAGACCAGGTCGGCCGCAGAACGGCGCAGGGCCCGGCGGCGGACCGCGGCAGTCAGCGGGGTCAACCGTGCCTCCCCGCCCCGGGGCAGCTCCAGCGTGGCCAGCGACGCCGTCCACACCGTCCGGAAGGCATCCGGATACCTCTCGTCATAGCTGAGGTCTGCGTCCACCACGTCGTGTCCTGCCGCCGCGAGGTCGCGGACTCCGGCCTCCAGCGCTGAGGTGGCCTCGGGGTCCAGTGTGATGTCCAAGCGGGAAGAGAACGGTGAAACCGTGCTCACGCCAATGCGGAACCTTCCCTCGGCGCGCAGTGCTGCGGCCAGGAAACTGCCGTCGACGGGCGCGGCCGACGTTGCGTGGTGGTTGGGCCCGGCAACCATGGCGTCCAGCAGCAGGGCGGCGTCCGCCGCGGTGCGCGCCAGCGGCCCGGCCACCACAAACTGGCCCAGATCGTTCTGGCCGCCGCCGGACGGCACCCGGCCGCGGTTTGGTTTCAGGCCCACCAGGCCGGTGGCAGCCGCCGGAATGCGCACGGATCCACCACCGTCGGTGCCCGGGGCAAACGGGAGCATTCCCGCTGCCACCGCGGCGGCACTGCCACCGCTGGAACCGCCGGGGCTCCGTGAGGGGTCCAGGGGGTTACGCGCCGGAGGTCCCACAAGATTTTCGCTGTAGCTGCTCAGCCCAAATTCCGGAACCTGCGTTTTGCCCAGGCTGATGGCCCCGGCGCGGCGCAGGACGGCGGGCAGCGGGCCGTCCTGCGCCGGGACATACGGTGTGAGTGCGGCGGTGCCCAGGGTGGTGGGAATGCCGGCAACGTCGGCCAGATCCTTATGGGCCAAAGGCATCCCGTGGAGCATTCCCGCCGGACCGCTGCGGGCAAACCGCTCGTCCGCTTCGGCTGCCTCCCGGAGGGCGGTTTCCGGTGTTGCCAGCAGGAAAGCGCCCAGGGCGGGGTTTCGTTCCTCAATCCGCTGCAGGAAGTGCGCGGTCACTTCGCGGGCGCTGACTTCCCCCGATGCAAGGCGGTCCCGCCACGCAAGAGCCGTGGGCTCATCCGGCGGCAGATAGGCGGAGCCGGGAAGCGGCGGAACGGGCATGTGACCTCCGGGACGTGCGGATTATTTTCCGGGCAGGGCTCCCACTATAGGCTGGGAGGGAATCGACCCGGGGGTCCTGGGTCCGGCATGCCGGACGGGCCCCAACCAGCAAGGAACAGGAGTCCGCAAATGGAAAACGTATCCGTCGGCGACATCAGCAGCAACGCCAGGATTTTGGATGTGCGGGAAGACTACGAATGGGAAGCGGGCCATGTGGACGGCGCCCTCCACATTCCGCTCGACGCACTTCCCGAACGTCTCAACGACCTGGACCCCGACCAGGATCTTGCAGTCATCTGCCGCACGGGCGGACGCAGCGCCCGGGCCACGGCATGGCTGGAATCCCATGGCTACTCCGCGGTGAACGTCACCGGAGGCATGGGTGCATGGCTGGAAGCCGGCAAGCCCATGGTTTCGGACAACGGGCAGGAACCCACGGTCGTATGAGTAATCCGCTGAGTGAAGGTGATGGGGGAGCCCCGGTCTCCGGCACGCCGACTTACACCTACCTTGGCCCTGAAGGCACCTTTACGGAAGCTGCCCTGCTGCAGGTTCCGGGCGCCGAAACAGCCGAACGGATTCCCGCCACCAGCGTGAGCGCTGCGCTGGAAATGGTCCGCAGCGGCCGTGCTGATGCCGCGGTGGTGCCGATCGAGAATTCGGTGGAGGGCGGTGTCAGCGCCACCCTTGACGCGATTTCCACCGGCCATCCGCTGCGTATCCAGCGTGAAATCCTGGTGTCAATCACTTTTGTCCTGGCGGTGCGGCCCGGGCTGGATCTGGCCGGAATATCGACTGTTTCCACGCATTCCCACGCTTGGGCGCAGTGCCGGGACTGGGCGGATAAACATATTCCGCAGGCAGAATATCTTCCCGCGTCGTCGACCGCCGCAGCGGCAACCGGGCTCGCCTCGGCGGATCCGGGATACGACGCCGCCATCTGTTCACCGCTGGTGGCGGAGCGGCTGGGACTGGAGGTGCTCCGCCGGGATATTGGCGACGTCGCCGACGCCGTGACCCGCTTTGTGCTGCTCAGTGCTGCTCCAGAGCTGCCGGCGCCCACCGGGGCGGACAAAACCACCCTCGTGGTACCCCTGCCGGAGGACCACCCCGGGGCCCTGATGGAAATCCTGGACCAGTTCTCCGCGCGCGGCGTGAACCTCAGCCGGATCGAGTCCCGTCCCACCGGCCTGTTCCTGGGCGACTACTTCTTCAGCATTGACGCCGACGGGCACATCAGCGACGCCCGGATGGCGGATGCGCTGAAGGGCCTGCACCGGATCAGTCCGAAGCTGCGGTTCCTGGGGTCCTACCCCCGGGCCGACCACAGGGAGCCGGAAATCCCCAAACACACCAGCGACGAGGCCTTCCATTCCGCGGACCTCTGGCTTCAGGGGCTGCTGAAAGGCTAATCTCGGCGCAGGGGCCGCCGGTAAGAAAAGGCCCACACCCGGAGCGGAAGAACGTCAGGGTGAACCGGAATGTGTGATTGACCTGAAACGAGAACAACATGGTGCGGCTGCGGAGGAGCAACTGCGAGCATCCGGGATATTCACGCCGGCGCTGGGGACGGGGCTTCAGCTATCGGGGTCTGCGCGGTGATGTGCTGACCGACAGGGAGACCCTGGAGCGCGTCCGGTCCCTGGCCATACCTCCGGCGTGGACGGATGTGTGGATCAGTCCCTATCCCAACGGGCACATCCAGGCCACCGGTACTGACGCCGCGGGCCGGCGCCAGTACATCTATCATCCGTACTGGCGGGAGATGAAGGACCGGGAGAAATTCGACAGGTCCCTGGAATTTGCACAGTCCCTTCCGGCTGCCCGGCGGCTGATCACCAAGCACCTGCGCGCCGGGGGCAGCGGCCCGCAGCGCGCCTACGCGGCCGCGCTGCGCATTGTCGACGCCGGCGCCCTGCGGATTGGCGGGGAACGTTACGCCGAAGTCAACGGCTCCTATGGGACCACTACGCTGCGCGTGGAGCATGTGACGGTGCAGGGCAACGAGGTGAGGTTCGATTTTCCCGGCAAGAGCGGGCAGGAGTGGCACACCCTGATCGAAGATCCCGACTTGGTGGCAGCCTTGGAACCGATGCTCGCGCGGCCGGACCCGGACACGGCTCTTGCCTATCAGGGAGCGGACGGGACGTGGCACAGCATCACCGGCTCGTCGCTGAATGCGTTCCTGAAAGAGGTGACCGGCGGCGACTTCACGGCCAAGGACTTCCGCACCTGGCAGGCAACGGTGGTGGCAGCGATGCACCTGGCCCGTGCGTTCCCCCTGGTATCCACCAAGAAGGACCGGCAAAAAGCCGTAACCGCCACAACCCGCAAGGTGGCCGAGCACTTGGGGAACACGCCCGCCGTGGCCCGGAAGTCGTACATCGATCCCCGGGTTGTGGACCGCTTCATGGATGGCGATGTCATCGGCATTGCCGGGTTCTCGGCCTCCGAAACCGCGGTGCGGATGATGCTCACTTCGTAATTCGGCGGCGACAGCCGGCTTTCGCCCTTTCCGTAGTCGTAAGTATGCTGATGTTAAGTGTGCAGGGTTTTGCACACGGTTAGCAGGGCCGGAGCCGGTCCTGTGTAGACGTTCAGGAAGGCAAGCGCATGTCTGAATACCCCAATGAGGAAGAACAGCTGACCGACCCCAAGCCGAGCGGGCAGTCCACCGGTGATGACAACTGGCGCGGTGACGCCGGCGACCAGGGCAACGACATCCGCTTCGCCGAGGAAGAGCAGCTGATCCGGGAGCAGGCATCGCCTGCATCGGTGAACCGCGGCGACGAGGGCGAGTACACCGACAAGGACGATGCCGACGGCGGCCAGCCGGCCAAGGAAGAAGGCGGCTACACGGACGCCGAAGGCACCCAGGACTCCTAGGAAGTCCTGCCCGCCGCGGCCCCGTTCCGGGCCGGAACCTGGTTCCGGCCCCCGAACGGCCGGGGCCGCGGCCGGGCCGGTGCCGGTGAACGGATCAGCAGCGCCAGCGGGTTGACCTGAACCCGCACGGTGGTGGCGGTTCCGGTGACATCGCCGTCCAACTGGGTGCGGGTGGGCTGGCCCACGCTGATTTCCACGGTCTTTGCACGGCGGTGGTCAATCACCGGAAGGTCTTTGGGATATTTGGTGACCACCTTGCCCGCCAGCCATAACCAGCCGGCCAGGCTGCGCGGACTCATGACCACCACGTCCAGGAGACCGTCGTCCATGCGGGCTTCGGGGATGAAGTCGATTCCGGCCGGCAGCCGCCCAATGTTCGCAAACAGGATGCTGCGCACCTTGCGCACCCGCGCCGGCTCGCCGTCCAGGGAAATGGACATCTTGGTCCGGCGTCCCGGCAGGAGCCGCACACCGGCCTCGCTGTAGGCCATCCAGCCAACGCGTTCCTTCAGGTCGTCCCGGGTGGCCGCCAGCACTTCGGCATCCAGGCCGATACCGCCCATCACCAGGAAGGCACTGCTGCTGGTTTCCCCCGTGACCGAGTTCTCCTGCGTCATGGTGCCCATGTCGATGCGCCGTTCCTGCCCGTGCAGCGCGGTGCTGACGGCCGCCGGGAGGTCCAGCACCGGCAGGCCGAGGTTCCGCGCCAGCAGGTTTCCGGTACCCAGCGGGAGCAGCCCCAGGGCGGCCGGATTATTGGCCAGGGCACGGGCAACCTCCCGCACGGTTCCGTCGCCACCGGCCGCAACAACGACGTCGGCCCCTGACTGCACTGCCCACCGCGCCTGTTCAAAGCCGGGGCTGTCGGCCGTGGTTTCCAGAAACAGCGGCGGGTCCCATCCGGCCAGCTCGCACGCCTGCTCCAGCAGCACCCGTGCCGCCGGAGCCTGCACCTTGATGGGATTGATGACCACTGCAACTCTCTGGTGCCCCGGGGCCAGCGTCTTGACGACAGCCTGCCCCGCGGATTTGCGACGCCGTCGCCGTACCGAAGCCCACACCACACCCGCCGCCGCGAGGGCCAGGAGGAGTGAAAGCAGGAGGATCTGGGGAGTGGACATAGTGGTTCCCAGCCTAACCCGGGTCCATGCCAGGCCCTGCCGCGGTTTTGGGTACTCTTGAAGCGTGATCGATGTAAATGAGCTCCGCGAAAACCCTGAAAAATTCCGAGCCTCCCAGCGCGCCCGCCAAGCGGACGAGTCCCTGGTGGATGCGATCATTGCCGCAGACGCTGCCCGCCGGGATTCCCGCACCCGCTTCGAGAACCTGCGCGCCGAGCAGAATGCGTTTGGAAAGCGCGTCGCCAAGGCCAAGGGTGAGGAAAAGCAGGCGCTCCTGGCCGAGGTCAAGGAACTGGCCGGTGCCGTCAAGACGGCCGGCGCCGAAGCTGACGCCGCCCAGGCCGAGTCCGACGCGCTGCTGCGCCGGATCCCGAACCTGGTGCAGGACGGCGTTCCGGCCGGCGGCGAGGACGACTTCGAGGTTCTCAAGACGGTCGGAAAGCCCCGTGACTTCGAGGCCGAGGGCTTCACACCCCGCGACCACCTGGAAATCGGTGAACTGCTGGGCGCCATTGACATGGAGCGCGGCGCCAAGGTCTCCGGCTCGCGGTTCTACTTCCTGCGCGGTGTCGGTGCCCGCCTGGAGCTCGCACTGCTGAACATGGCCATGGACCAGGCCGTGCAGGCCGGTTTTGTTCCCATGATCACTCCCACGCTGGTCCGCCCCGAAACCATGCAGGGCACCGGGTTCGACGTTGCGCACGACGCCGAGATCTACCGTCTGGCCGACGACGACCTTTACCTGGTGGGCACGTCCGAGGTGCCCCTGGCCGGCTACCACGCCGACGAAATCCTGGACCTGAACGGCGGCCCCGTCCGCTACGCCGGCTGGTCCTCCTGCTACCGCAGGGAAGCCGGATCCCACGGCAAGGACACCCGCGGCATCATCCGCGTCCACCAGTTCAACAAGGTGGAAATGTTCATTTACACCAAGCCGGAGGACGCCGCCGCGGAGCATCAGCGGCTGCTGGCCTGGGAAGAGGAAATGCTGGCCAAGGTGGAGCTGCCGTACCGCGTCATCGACACCGCAGCCGGGGACCTGGGCATGTCCGCCGCCCGGAAGTTCGACTGCGAGGCATGGGTTCCCACCCAGAACGCCTACCGGGAGCTGACATCCACGTCCAACTGCACCACCTTCCAGGCCCGCCGACTGAACATCCGCGAACGCCAGGACGGCGAGGGCAAGGGAACGCGGGCCGTGGCCACGCTCAACGGAACCCTGGCCACCACCCGGTGGATCGTGGCCATCCTGGAGCACCACCAGAACCCGGACGGATCCGTCACGGTGCCTGCCGCCCTTCGCCCCTACCTCGGCGGACTCGAGGTCCTGCCCGTCCTGTAGGGACAGGTGGTGCCGGAGGGAAAGTTGTTGCCGGAATCAGCGCAGATGTGAGATGAGTCCTTTGAGGATCAGCGGTCTTCTGTTTAAATAAGGGAGATGACTACTTTGACAAGTGCCGGCATCGAAGACCGGCAAGATCCCCGTAACAATCCGCACCTCGTAGCACTGGACGTTGACGGCACCCTCGTGGACCATGACGGACACATGTCCGCCGGTGTCCGCGAAGCCGCACAGGCCGCCATCGCGGCCGGGCACCACCTGGTGATCGCCACGGGACGCTCGTACGGAGCGGCCCTTCCCATCCTGGAACGCCTCGGCATCACCAAGGGCTACTGCGTGTGCTCCAACGGTGGCGTCACCCTGGAAATCGACACTTCACTGCCCGACGGTTACCGGGTGCTGGACCGGGTGGTCTTTGACCCCTCGGTGGCACTGGACGCCCTGCGGGTCAGCCTGCCCACGGCCAAATTTGCGCTCGAGGACTCCCACGGCAACTTCCTCTCCACGGAACGGTTCCAGGACGCCAGCTTTGGTGTCGAGGCCCAGCCCGTCGACTTTGAACGGCTGCGCAGCGCTGAGGCGGTCCGCGTGGTGGTGTTCAGCACCGATTCAACCGCCGAGGAGTTCGGCGAGGCGGTGCGGGCCATCGGGCTGCACGGCGTGACGTATTCCGTGGGCTGGACCGCGTGGCTGGATATCGCGGCCGAGGGCGTCACCAAGGCCAGCGCCCTGGAAAAGGTCCGCTGCACCCTGGATATCGACCGGAAACACACCCTGGCCATGGGTGACGGCCGCAATGACATCGAGATGCTCGGCTGGGCGGGCCGGGGAGTGGCCATGGGCCAGGCTCCGCAGGAGGTCCTGGAAGCGGCCACTGAAGTCACGGGAACCGTTTATGAAGACGGCGCGGCAACAATTCTCCGCGGGCTGTCGGACGCTCAGGCCTAAGCCGGCGTAACCCCGGCTGGTCAGTAGGTCAGCGCTGCAGGCGGCAGTGCCGCCGGTCCGTAGCAGAGCGACAGCAGCCGGGCTGCGGCGGGACGGGTTGCCCACTCCTCCTGCCAGTGGGAGCGCACCACAGCCTTGCTGACTGCCTGCGTGGTGATGCCCAGGAGTTCGGCCACGTACTTCTGCTGGCCGCGCGCGCCCGGCGTCATCAGATCCAGGACCTTCCATTCGGCGTCGGTCCGGCTTGCCACTATCTGGCCGAGCAGCCGCAGGACAGCCTGGGCCTCGGCCGCAATATCCATATCCGGACCGTCCACGGCAAGCGGAATACGCTCGCCGGTTTTTCGTGCCCGGTCCACGGCGCGGCGGGTGTAGACCAGTCCGAAGCCGTCATTATCCAGAATGGCCTGCTTCAGCGGCGGGCGCAGTTCGCCGACGCCGATCCCCACGTTCCAGCGCCGCTGCCGGATGGCCGTCAGCGCCGCCTCCACGGCCGCCGGGGCATCGGCCAGCACGCCCTGCGCTTCGTCGCCAACGGAGCGCTGGAACGGGACAGATGCCGGCAGATGCCGCAGTGACCGGATCAGGTCCGGGACGAGGTCTCCGGATTCCCGCGAGTCCCGCTGGTTAATGGTCAGCACGTAATGCATGGGATCAGCATGCCAGAGCAGCAGGAAAAACAACCGGATTCGGTTGCGGCGCGCCATCGTAAGCCTTGCCCCGACGGTGGGCAGGAAAATCACCGGACCGGCGCAGCCGGCATCACGGAACCACAGCAAAACGGCATCAGGGAATCAGTGCAAAACGACGACGGCGGCCGCCCCGTAAAGGGGGCAGCCGCCGTCGGGCGCTGATCCGGATCCGGCACCGCTGGGGCACCGGCCGGGCAGGAAGTGCTAGTTGTTCTTCGGATCGGCGTCGACGTCGCGGCCCTGGGGCTCGTCCTCTTCGCTGCCTTCGCCGAGCGCTTCGAAACGCTTCAGGGATGCCTCAACCTCGGTCTCGGCAGCTTCGCGGCCGGCCCAGTCAGCGGCTTCAACCCACTTGCCCGGCTCCAGGTCCTTGTACTTGGTGAAGAAGTGCTTGATCTCATCGAGCAGGAAGTCGGACACGTCCGAGATGTCCTGGATGTGATCGAAACGCGGGTCCACGGGAACGCACAGAACCTTGGCGTCTCCGCCGCCGTCGTCCACCATGTTGAACACGCCGATCGGGCGGGATTCCACCAGGACGCCCGGCATCAGGTCGAAGTCCTGCAGCATGACCAGCGCGTCCAGGGGATCGCCGTCCTCACCGAGGGTGTTCTCGAAGTAGCCGTAGTGGGTGGGGTAGGCCATGGACGTGAAGAGGATGCGGTCCAGGCGCAGGCGGTGGGTTTCGTGGTCGATTTCGTACTTGACCCGGGATCCCTTGGGGATCTCGATGGTGACGTCGAGCTTCATGGATACTCCTCTTGCGCGCGGCACCCGGGGGCACCGCACAACGGATTGGCGAACGCGGCGTCAAGGAAAACGGTGCCGTGAACGTAGGCTGATCAACACGCCAACAGCCGCGTGAGTGTCCGCGTCAACGCGGGCTGCGGCGCCGGTCTAGTCTTAAAGATATATGTCTTGGTGCCCTTTCACTGTTTCCGGCAGTGGACGAGGCTAACGGAAAGCAGTGGTGAGGCGATGGCTCGGGCGTTTACCGGCCTGCTGCTGACCCTGGTTCTTGCCGTGCTGGTTCTCCCGCTGGCCCTCTACGTCGGGCCCCCGGTCCTCGCCGCCCTCCGTTCCGAGCAGCCCCAGCGGCAGCTCGTGGTGCCGTCCCACCAGAACGCGCCATCCCGGCTTGCCGCCGGCGGCGAGGAATTCCCGGTCCCGGCAGGCACCGGATCGGCGGCCCCGGACCCGGCGGCCCTCAAGGAACTGCTGGACGCCGAACTGACGGTCACCGGCAGCGGGACGTTCCACGGTTCGGTTCTGGATGCCATGACTGGGGAGGTCCTCTATGACCTCGACGGCTCCAGTGCGGTAACACCGGCATCCAGCCTCAAGATCCTCACGGCCGCCGCCGCACTCGCGGACCTCGGAGCCGACACCCGGTTTGAAACATCCGTCCACCAGGGCAGGGCCGGGGGAACCATTGTGCTCAAGGGCGGGGGAGACGTTCTCCTGACCGCTGGTGAATCGGACGACGAGCAGCCGGACGAGACTGATGGCGGCCAAACGGACGAAGTCCAAACTGATGACGGCCAATCGGATGAAGACCATACGGCGGCCCGGGCCGGCTTGGCCACCCTCGCCGATAAGACGGCGGCGGCACTAAAGGCACGGGGAACCACGGGAACCGTCCGCGTCCAGGTCGACGACACTCTCTTCACCGGGGACTCCCTGTCGCCGGACTGGAGCACCGAGGACGTGGAGGCCGGAGAAATGGCGGCTCTGTATCCGCTGGCCATCAATTCCGCCTGGGCCGAAGAAGGGGTCTCCTCCGGTCCGCGGGTCGACGACGCAGCCCTGGCGGCGGCCAAGGCCTTTGCCGGCGCGCTGAAAACATCGGCCGCCGGATACGGATTCAGCGTGAACCCCGTCATTGAACGCGGCACCGCAGCCGACGGCGCTGAGCAGCTGGCCGCGGTTGAGTCGGCTCCCGTTGCGGACCAGGTCCGGCACATGCTGCTCACCTCGGACAATTACCTGGCCGAAGCACTGGCCCGAATGAGTGCACTGGCCACCGGCCGGGAAGCAACGTTCCAGGGCGGAACGGATGCAGTGGCTGCCGCGGTGTCCCGGCTTGGCGTTGATACGGCGGGACTGGTCCTGGCCGATGCCTCCGGGCTGGCCGCCGGAACGGAAATCACCACCGGGCAGCTCGCCGCAACGGTGCAGGCGTCATTGACCACAACGGAAAACGACGTGCGTGCCCTGCCATACTCCCTCCCGGTCGCCGGGCTGAGCGGCACCCTCGCCTCCAGGTTCTCCGACGGCACTCCGCCTTCGGAGTCCGCCGCCGGCATCGTCCGGGGCAAAACCGGAACCCTGTTCGCCGTGACATCGCTCAGCGGGTACGTCACTGACGCAGACGGCCGGCTGCTGTCCTTCGCCTTCGTGGCCAATGGACTCGAGGCCAACACGGCGCAGGCCCGCGACGCCGTCGACGCCGCCGCAGCCGTCCTGGCCGGGTGCGGCTGCCGCTGACGGCGTTTGGCGTTGAGCGAACCCCTCTTCAATGAGGGAGGCCATGTGGTCTGATGGATGAATGGAGAGCTATCAGCGCCACCCCGCCTCAGCCGCCCCCGATCTGGTGAACTGGGACCTGGCCGCCGGAACTGCGGCCACCCTGGTATCCGCCGGCCCCAAGATGCCGGCCCGCGAAATCCGCGAAGCCGTTGCGGACCTGCGCGCCCGCGCCGACGAGGCAGTGACCCACGTCCACCGCATCACCGGGCTGGAAGCTGCCCGGGACCTGCGCGATTCCGAGGTGCTGGTGGTGGACCGGGCATCCTGGGCCAAGGCCAATTCCCGCAGCTTTGCCGCACTGATGAACCCGGCGCTGGAACACCTGGCGCAAACCCGCCCGGACCAGCTGACAAACACGAACACGGCCCTGAGCGGCACCGTCACCGGGGCCCAGCTGGGCGCCGTCCTGGCCTTCCTCTCCTCGAAGGTGCTCGGACAGTACGATCCGTTCTCCGCGAAAACCCCCGGCGGTCCTTCCGGCGGCCGGTTGCTGCTGGTGGCACCGAACATCATTGCCCTGGAACGTGAACTGAACGTGGTCCCGGCTGATTTCCGGCTGTGGGTATGCCTGCACGAGCAGACCCACCGGGTCCAGTTCGCGGCCGCGCCGTGGCTGCGCGATCACATGCTGGAACAGATCGGCATGCTCACCAACGGTTTGATGGACAAGGCCCAAACCCTGTCCGAGCGCATCGGCCAGGCCGCCAAGACCCTCGCGTCGCCTGCCGGCCGCGAGGCGCTGACCGGCGGAACCGGCGGTGATGGCGGTGACGGTGGTGACGGCGTTCCCAAGCGGCCCATGGACATCATGTCCCTGCTGCAGGACCCCGAGGACAAGGAACGGATGTCCCACCTGACCGCGGTCATGTCGCTGCTGGAGGGCCACGCCAACGTGGTGATGGACGCCGTCGACTCCTCAATCGTTCCCAGCGTGAAGACGATCAGGCAGCGTTTTAACGCCCGCGGCAAGAGCCACGGCTGGCTGGACCGTTTCTTCCGGCAGATCATGGGACTGGACGCCAAGATGCGCCAGTACAAGGACGGCTCGAAGTTTGTCCGTGCGGTTGTCGACGGCGCCGGCATGGACGGCTTCAACCGGGTCTGGGAGGGCCCGGCCAATCTTCCCAGCGAAGCTGAAATCCACAATCCCTCCCTGTGGATGACCCGGATGGGACTGTAACCGCACGTGCACAGGCAAGACTCTGATTTTTTCGTCCCCGGTGTTCCCTCGAACTCCACCTCAGGGCGACCCCGCAAACGCCTGAACCCCACCCTCGGCAAGGCCCGGAACATGATCCGGGAAGCGCTCGACGACGCCGGGCTGGCGCCGCGGGGCACCGCCGCCGTTCCGCCGCCGCTGCTGCTGGTGGCGTGCAGCGGCGGTCCGGACTCCCTGGCCCTGGCCGAAGCCGCCTCGTTCTTCGCCCGCCGGGGCGACTACCGGGTGGGCGCCGTCGTCGTGGACCACGCACTGCAGCCCGGCTCGGCCGACGTCGCCGCAGCCGCCGCCCGGAAGCTGCGGAACATGGGACTGGACCCGGTCCAGGTCCGCACCGTCTCGGTGCCCGCCACTGGCATGGGTCCGGAAGCGGCTGCCAGGACCGTACGGTACGCGGCCCTGGACGAGGCCGTGGAGGAGACCGGCGCCAGCGCCGTGCTGCTCGGGCACACACTGGATGACCAGGCCGAGCAGGTGCTCCTGGGCCTCGCGCGCGGATCGGGCACCCGGTCGCTGGCAGGCATGCGGGCCGTGCGCGGGAAATACCTGCGTCCACTGCTCGGGCTGCGCCGCAGCGAGACTGAGGAGATCTGCGAAAGCGAGGGCCTGGATCCCTGGTTTGATCCCACCAACTCCGATCCGGCCTTTGCCCGGTCGCGGGTCCGGGCAGAGGTTTTGCCGTTCCTGGAAGAGAAACTGGGCCCGGGAATCGCCGAGGCGCTGTTCCGTTCCTCACGTATCCTCGCCAATGACGCGGACTACCTCGACGCCGTGAGCGCCGAAACGTTTGAGCGGCTGCGCGTCTCTCCAGCGGATGCCGCCGGCGCCGGGACTGCTGATTCCGGCACGCTCCTGCTGCCGGAAGCACAGCTGCGTGAGCTGGCTCCCGCCGTACGCCAGCGCGTCCTGGCTCTGGCCGCCGTCGAACTCGGAGCCGCCCAGCCCAGCTACGAGAGACTGCGTTCAGTGGAGGCACTTCTGCGCCGCACCGGGTCCGCGGGCCCGGTGGAACTGGTCGGCAAAGTGAGCGTTTACCGCCAGGTGCGCACAAATCCCGTTCCCCAAGGCCCCTCCGGCTATGGCAATCTTGTCTTTAGGAAAAAGAGCAGCACCTAAAATCCAGCTGCAACATCTCGTACCCGGGAGCCATTCGTGGATTCACACGACGTCCAGTCAGACCTCAAGCACGTTCTCTACACCAAGGAACAGATCCAAACGCGGGTGACCGAACTCGCAGCCGAGATTGACCGCGACTACGCCGGGCGAGACATCCTGCTGGTCGGCGTGCTCAAGGGCGCCGTCATGGTCATGGCTGATCTCTCCCGTGCCCTGCACAGCCACGTCACGATGGACTGGATGGCAGTCTCGTCCTACGGCTCCGGCACTCAGTCCTCGGGCGTCGTCCGGATCCTCAAGGACCTGGAAACGGACCTCCTCGGCAAGCACGTGCTGATTGTCGAAGACATCATCGACTCCGGCCTGACCCTGTCCTGGCTGCGCACCAACCTGCAGTCCCGCGGCCCGGCCAGCGTCGAAATCTGCACGCTGCTGCGCAAGCCCACCGCTGCGAAGGTGGAAATCGACGTCAAGTACGTCGGTTACGAGATCCCCAACGAGTTCGTTGTGGGCTACGGCCTGGACTTCGCGGAGCGGTACCGCAACCTTGACTTCATCGGAACCCTGGCACCGCACGTCTACGAGTAACAGGCACCCGGCTGACGCAGAATCCGGACGGTGGCCAGCAGGCCGCCGTCCGGTTCCGTGTCAGCGATCAGCATCACGTCGGCGTGCTACGCCCAGAGGGAACTTTCGGGGTCTTCAGGACGTGTTCCAACAGGTAACGGTGTATAGCTAGTTGAAGCATATTTCCGCGCATTATCAGCGTTGTTGATCAGGAGGGACGGGGCGTACGCCCTGACGACGAATGAAATCTAAGAACTTCTTCAAGGGGCCGGGCATTTGGATTGTCCTGGCATTGGCCCTTCTTGTGCTCATTCTTCCCAGCCTTTCCGCGAGCGGGGCAACCCAGGTGGACACCAGCGTGGGCCTGCAGCTGCTCAAGGACCAGAAGGTGGAGCAGGCCAAAATCTACGACGGCGAGCAGCGTGTGGACCTCACGCTCGAGGAGCCGTATAAGGACAGCAGCGGCAAGGAAAGCGAGAACGTCCAGTTCTTCTTCGGCACCGCCCGCGGCGAGGACATTGTCGCCGCGGTGAACGACTCCGGCGCCGAAGGCTTCACCGACCAGCCGGTGCAGACCAACTGGTTCACCAGCTTCCTGGGCCTGTTCCTGCCGTTCATCATTATCGGCGTCATCTTCTGGTTCCTGCTCTCCCGCATGCAGGGCGGCGGCTCGCAGGTGATGAAGTTCGGAAAGTCCAAGGCAAAGCTGACCAACAAGGACATGCCGCAGGTAACCTTCGCCGACGTCGCAGGCGCGGACGAGGCCGTGGAGGAACTGCACGAAATCAAGGAATTCCTGCAGGATCCGGCCAAGTTCCAGGCCGTGGGCGCCAAGATCCCCAAGGGTGTGCTGCTGTACGGCCCTCCCGGCACCGGTAAGACCCTGCTCGCCCGTGCCGTGGCCGGTGAGGCGGGAGTGCCCTTCTACTCCATCTCCGGCTCCGACTTCGTCGAGATGTTCGTCGGTGTGGGTGCATCCCGCGTCCGCGACCTCTTCGAGCAGGCCAAGACCAACGCCCCGGCCATCATCTTCGTTGACGAGATCGACGCCGTCGGCCGCCACCGCGGCGCCGGCGTGGGCGGCGGCAATGACGAACGCGAGCAGACCCTGAACCAGCTGCTGGTGGAGATGGACGGATTCGACGGCAACACCAACGTCATCCTGATTGCCGCCACCAACCGGCCCGATGTGCTGGACCCGGCACTGCTGCGCCCGGGCCGCTTTGACCGCCAGATTGGCGTCGAAGCTCCGGACATGCAGGGCCGCCTGCACATCCTGCAGGTCCATGCCAAGGGCAAGCCGATGGCCGACGGCGTGGACCTGGAAACCGTGGCACGCAAGACGCCAGGCTTCACCGGTGCGGACCTCGCCAACGTCCTGAACGAGGCAGCCCTGCTGACGGCCCGCTCCAACGCACAGCTCATTGACGACCGCGCGCTGGACGAGGCCATTGACCGGGTGATCGCCGGGCCGCAGAAGCGCAGCCGCGTCATGAAGGAACTGGAACGCAAGATCACGGCCTACCACGAGGGTGGACACGCCCTAGTGGCGGCAGCGCTGCGCAACACCGACCCCGTCACCAAGGTGACCATCCTGCCCCGCGGCCGCGCCCTGGGGTACACAATGGTGCTGCCCCAGGATGACAAGTACTCGATCACGCGCAACGAACTGCTGGACCAGCTCGCCTACGCCATGGGCGGCCGGGTGGCCGAAGAGATCGTGTTCCACGATCCGTCCACCGGTGCCTCCAACGACATCGAAAAGGCCACCGCCACGGCCCGCAAGATGGTTACCCAGTACGGCATGAGCGAGCGGATCGGTTCCGTAAAGCTCGGCAGCGGCGGCGGCGAACCCTTCCTGGGCCGCGACATGGGCCAGGAACGGAACTACTCCGACCAGGTGGCCTACGTTGTCGATGAGGAAATCCGGCGCCTGCTGGATAACGCCCACGACGAGGCGTACCAAATCCTGACCGAAAACCGGGACGTCCTGGACCGGCTGGCCCTGGAACTGCTCGAACGCGAGACCCTGAACCAGGCCGAGATCGCCGAGGTCTTCCACGACGTGCGCAAGCGCGACGTCCGCGAAGTCTGGCTCTCCAAGCCAACCCGCCAGGTCCACAGCCTGCCGCCGGTGGTATCCGCGCGGGAACGGCGTGAAGCCGCGGCCAACGGCAAGCCCAATCCGGACAGCGTTTCACCGCAGGACCAGATTGCCGACGCCGATCTGCCCCAGGACTTTGACGTGTCCAGCAACGGGCTTCCGCAGCCGGAGGGCACTGGATCCGGACACCCGGGCCAGGGCGGCACCGCCGGCCGGACCGATGGTTCGGAGAACCCGGCACAGAACGACCGCTAGTTCCGCTAGAACAGCTGTTGCACTCCGACGGCCCGGCACCATGTGCCGGGCCGTCGGCGTACCCGCCTGCCGGCGGCGCGCCGCGCTGGCTGGTGCGCCCCCGGGCCGCCGCGCCGCCCCCGGGCCGCCGCGCCGCCCCCGGGCCGCCGCCGGGCCGCCGCCGGCGGCAGTCACGGTAGGATCGACCAGTGACGGATTTCGACGATGAACTGACTGCGGATGACATCTCCGCCCCCCTGGCCCCCGTGGATCAGCCCCGGATTGAAAAAGCGGTCCGCGAAATTCTTCTCGCGATCGGTGAGGATCCGGACCGTGAGGGACTGCAGGACACCCCCAAGCGGGTCGCGAAGTCCTACGCGGAAATCTTCGCCGGCCTGCACCAGAGCCCGGTGGACCTGCTGGCCACCACTTTTGCCCTGGAACACGAGGAGATGGTGCTGGTCAAGGACATCCCGTTCTTCTCCACCTGCGAACACCACCTCGTGCCCTTCCACGGCACCGCCCACATCGGCTACATTCCGTCGAAGGACGGCAAAGTTACCGGGTTGAGCAAGCTGGCCCGCCTGGTGGACGTGTACGCGCGGCGGCCGCAGGTCCAGGAGCGTCTGACAACACAGATCGTCGACGCACTGATGGACAACCTGGACCCCCGCGGTGCCATAGTTGTCATTGAATGCGAACACCTGTGCATGTCGATGCGCGGCGTGCGGAAGCCCGGAGCCAAGACCGTCACCTCGGCGGTCCGCGGCCAGCTTCGCGAAACCGCAACCCGTGCGGAAGCAATGAGCCTCATACTCGGACGATAGGACCCCACCACCTCATGGATTCACTCGCCGCCGCTCCCGGCACCGGGCCCGCGACCTCGCCTCTTCCAGTGGTCCGCCCGGTTCGGACGCCCCGCCGGTTCGAAGACCTTCCGGCGGACCGCACCCTGGTGATGGGCATCCTGAACGTCACGCCGGATTCCTTCAGCGACGGCGGACAGTTCGGACAGGCCGACCAGGCGATCCAGGCCGGTTTGAAGATGCATTATGACGGCGCCGACATCATTGACGTGGGCGGGGAGTCCACGCGGCCGGATTCGGTCCGGGTTGATCCCGCGGAGGAGCAGCAGCGGATCCTGCCCGTCGTTGAGGCGCTGGTGAAGGCCGGCGCACTGGTCAGCGTGGACACCATGAACGCTTCCACGGCAGAGAAGGCCATCACCGCCGGCGCCGCCGTCATCAACGATGTCTCCGGCCTGGATGTTGATCCCGGGATGCCGGAGCTGATAGCGCGCACCGGCGTCCGCTACGTGCTGATGCACAGCCGCGGCGCCGTCCGCAGCAGCGACCCCCACGCGGAGTACGACTCCGTTGTGGATGACGTCATCACCGAACTGACGAAAATCCGGGAGCAGTTTCTCGACGCCGGCGTGGCGCCCGAGCAGATCATCCTCGACCCCGGACTGGGATTCTCCAAGGACGGTGCCGCCAACTGGGAGCTGCTGAGGAACATTGACCGGTTTAACGCCCTGGGCCACCGGGTGCTCATCGGTGCTTCCCGGAAGCGTTTCCTCGGATCCCTGCTGGCCAGCTCCGGCAAGGCCGCCCCGCCGCTGGAACGCGACAACGCCACGGCGGCGGTTACGGCACTGGCCGCCTTCGCCAAGGTGTGGTGCGTCCGCGTGCACAACGTCGGCCCCAACGTCGATGCCGTCAAGACCACCGCAGCCTGGAAGGGATAGGACATGAACGCTTCCGGCACAGCCACACGCGACACCATCACGCTGACGGGTATCACCGCGCGGGGATTCCACGGAGTATTCGAGGACGAGCGGCGCAACGGCCAGCCCTTTGTGGTGGACGTGGTGCTGCACACGGACCTGCGGCCGGCCGGCCTCAGCGACGACCTGACGCAGACGGCGCATTACGGCGAGCTTGCCGAACAGGTGGCGGCCATCATCGCCGGCGAACCACTGAACCTGATCGAGGCCCTCGCGGAGCGCATTGCCCAAGCCGTCCTGGACGGGTTTGCCGGGGTTGGCGCCGTTGACGTGACCGTCCACAAACCGCAGGCACCCATCACCGTTCCCTTCGGCGACGTAGCGGTAACCATCCACCGGGACCGGGCATGAACGCGCCCGCCGCGGTCACCGCGGTCCTGGCCCTGGGCAGCAATCTCGGCGAAAGCCGGGACACCCTTTCACGCGCAGTGGCGGAACTGGCCGATCACCCCGGCGTCCGGCTCCAGGCCGTTTCTCCGGTGGTCCGGACCAGCCCGGTGGGCGGGCCCGAGCAGCCCGACTACCTGAACCTTGTGGTCTCAGTGGAGACCGACCTGCCGCCGCATGACCTGCTGGCACACTGCCAGAGCGTGGAAAACTCCCACCACCGCAAGCGCGAGGTGCGCTGGGGGCCGCGAACCCTGGACGTGGACATCATCACCTACGGTGACACGGTGCTCGACGACGAGACCCTCACCCTTCCGCATCCGCGGGCCCACACCCGGGCCTTTGTCCTGCAGCCGTGGGCCTGGATGGATCCCGAGGCCAAGCTGTCGGGAACCCCGGTGGCCGAGCTCGCCGCCCGGGCCGAGGACCTTCCCGGCCTGGAAATCTACGAGGGAGACTGATCCTTAACGTGGGGAACATCCGGTACCGCTGGCTGGCCGTCATAACGATCGCGTCCGGTGTCCTGGGTTGGCTGGTCAACAACTGGGCCACCCGCAATTCCCTGCCCGCACCGGTCCTGAGCCTGTTCGGGCTGCTGACCGTACTGCTGATCTCGGGAGCCACGCTCGTCCTTGGACTTCGGGTCAGGCGCTGGCAGCAGGGCCACCGGGACCGCGAACTGGACCCCATCGCCGCGGCGCGGACCCTGGTCCTGGCCCAGGCCGCCGCCTATGCCGGTTCGCTGCTGCTGGGCTGGCATGCGGGTATCTTTCTGGAACAGGTACCCCTGTGGTCGCTGCGGCCGGGACACAGCGCCACATGGTCCGCCCTGGCCATGATGGCCGGAGGAGCGCTCATGATCTCCGTGGGCCTGCTTGTGGAGCGCTTCTGCCGCCTGCCACCCAATGACCCGAACGGGAACGGCGGGACCCCCGCCGGCCCGGAGAACCGACAGCAACCGGGAGACGGCGAATATGCCTAGCGAAGCGATCGATCCGAGCGGTTTGCGCTGGGAGCACATTTCCCCCCGATACCTCACCGTCCGCCTCATTGGCTGGGCCATCGAAGCCGTGCTGACCGTGGCTGTTGCCTGCCTGCCGCTGATCCTCCGCTCCGCCGGGGTTTGGCCGTCGGCTCCGGACTGGCTGGCCTGGGGGCTGCCGGCCCTGATCGCGGCCGCCTACGTGTGGCGCGCAGTGCTGCTGCCCCGGCAGGTGCGCGCCGTTTGCTACGCGGAACGCAATGAGGATTTCCTGCTGCGGCGGGGTATCTTCTTCCAGCGCACCCTCGTTGTTCCGTACGGCCGGATGCAGTATGTGGACGTTACGGTGGGGCCGCTGGAGCGCGCCTTCGGCCTGTGCTCCCTGAAACTGCACACGGCAGCCCCGGGAACCAATGCGGTGCTGCCCGGCCTGCCCGCCGCGGAGGGCGCCCGGCTGCGGGAGCAGCTGTCCGAACGCGGCGAAACGCAGCTGGCCGGACTGTGAGCGTCCCACAGACCGGGGAATGGGCCCGCGTCCACCCGGTGTCCCCGCTGGTGCGCGGCTGGATAGCCCTCGCCGCCATTGCCTTCGTTTTCGGCCGGAACATCGTCGAGGATCTGATTGGGCTCCGCGGAGGAGACGACGGCGGCGGTGACAGCCGTGGCGGTGGTGCATCCATACCCGACGGCACGGTGCTGCTGATCGGAGTAGCCATCCTCGCGGGAGTCCTGCTGATCATCGCCGTGGGGTTCTTCCTGTCCTGGCGGTTCACCCGTTACCAGGTGACGGAGAATCACGTACGGGTGCACTCCGGCATCCTCTTTCGCCAGCAGCGCCAGGCCCGGCTGGACCGCGTGCAGGCCATCGACATCATCCAGCCCCTGCTCGCCCGGCTCTTTGGACTGGCCGAACTGCGCTTCGAAGTGGCCGACGCGGGCGAATCAGCGGTGCGGCTGGCCTTCCTCAAACTCGATGACGCCCAGCAGCTGCGGGCCCTGATCCTGGACCGGGCCTCCGGGGCATCACCCGTCCCGGCGGGCGGGAGCGACGGCAGCGGCCACGACGGCAGCGGCCGTGGCGCCAGCGACGACGGCGACGGTCCGCAGGGCGCGGGAACGGCCGGCGCAGCGGCGTCCGGCGGCGGCATTCGGGGAGCGGTGGAAGCACCGGAGCAGCCCATCCTCGAGCTGGGGCCCGGACGGGTCATTGCCGCCACGCTGCTCTCCGGGACCACGCTGTTCCTGCTGGCCGGCATTGCCGCAGCCATCATCATCACGGCCCTGACCGGTGAGCCCGTCACGCTGGCGGTCATGGTCCCACTCCTCTTCGGAACCGTCGGCGGCTACTGGTCGGAGTTCTCCACGTCCTTCAACTTCCGCGCCTCGGTGTCCCGGGACGGAATCAGGGTGCGTTACGGACTGCTGGACACCCGCACACAGACCGTTCCGCCCGGCAGAATCCAAGCCGTGGCGGTGCAGCAGTCACCTTTGTGGCGTATCACGGGCTGGTACCGCGTTTCCGTCAATGTGGCCGGATACGGGGACGGAACCGGTTCCGAGGGGCAGGCCCGGACAAAACTGCTTCCGGCCGGAACCCTGCCGGAGGTCTTCGCGATCCTCGCCCTCGTGCTGCCCGATGCCGGCACCGACCGCCCACTGGACGTCTTCACCGCCGGCATCACCGGCCGGGACGGGGACCACGGCTTCACCACCACACCCCGGCGTGCCCGTTGGATAGCCCCGTTGACCTGGCGGCGCAACGGGTTCACCCTCACTGACACAGCCCTGCTGGCCCGCAGTGGCGCCCTGTGGCGGGTGCTGTCCGTGGTGCCGCACGAACGCACGCAGTCCATGTCCCTGGAGCAGGGACCGCTTCGCCGCCGCTTCCGCACCGCTGACCTGGTGCTGCACTCCACCGCCGGCCCGGTGCATCCCCGGGTCCGGAAAATCGACACCGAAACGGTGCAGCACCTGTTCCAGGAACAGGCCGCCAGGGCCCGCGAGGCACGGCGGCGGGACCGCAGCGCCCACTGGAACCGGCCGGCTGATTCCGTAGCAGCACCCGCTTCTTCCCCCGCATCTTCCCCGGCATCTTCCCCCGTGGCATTCCCCGCCTCTTCCCCCGATTCCCCTGCGCCGTCCCCCGCACCGCCCGTTTCCACCGATCCGTTTTCCAAGGAGTTTCCCCATGAACAGCGCTGACGCAAGCACCGCCGAGAAACGTCGGCGGGGCAGGCTTGGCATCGGGGTCATTGGGGCCGGCCGGGTTGGCGCCGTCCTTGGTGCCGCGCTGCGTGCGGCCGAGCACGCCGTCGTCGGCGTTTCCGCCGTGAGCGAGGAAAGCCGCGAACGCGCCGCCAACCTGCTGCCGGGCGTCCCTGTCCTGGACATCCCGGAAATCGTCGAACGCTCCGAGCTCGTGCTGCTGGCGGTGCCGGATGATGCCCTGGGGCCGCTGGTCTCCGGCCTGGCCGCCACCAACGCATGGCAGGCCGGACAGCTTGTCGCCCACACCTCGGGCCGGTTCGGCACCGACATCCTCGAACCCGCCCGCCGCGCGGGAGCCATTCCGCTGGCACTGCATCCGGCCATGACCTTCACCGGAATGAGCCTTGACCTGACCCGGCTGGCCGACTGTTCCTTCGGCGTCACCGCCCCCACGGCCGTGCTGCCCATCGCCCAGGCGCTTGTGGTGGAAATGGGAGCCGAGCCCGTGGTCATTGACGAGGCCGACCGGGTCAACTACCACCTCGCGCTGGCCCACGCGTCCAACCATCTGGTGACCATCACCGCCCAGTCAGTGCAGCTGCTCAAGGATATCGGCGTCGAAAACCCCGACCGGCTGCTGGGTCCGCTGATGCGCGCATCGCTGGAAAACGCCCTGGCCTCGGGCGAGCATGCGCTGACCGGTCCCGTGGCCCGCGGCGACGCCGGAACCGTGGCGGCGCACCTGAGCGAAATGGCGGACCAGGACAGCGCCGACCTCAGGGACACCTACCGGGCACTGTCCCTGGCCACCGCCCGGCGCGCCATCGACCGCGGACTGCTCAGCAAGGAACGCGGACAGGCCGTCATCGACGCGCTGACCCTGGACGCGGAAGGCCTGCAGTGAGTACACCGCGGGTTGTGCACACGGCCGCGGAGCTGAGGTCAGCCGCCGCCGGTGCCCTGGCGGCCGCCGGAACTGCCCCGGCCGGTGCCCGGACTCCCTCCCTCGGACTGGTGCCCACCATGGGAGCGCTGCATGAAGGACACCGCGCGCTGGCGGATGCGGCCCGGGCGGGGAACGACGTCGTGGTCGCATCGATTTTTATCAACCCGCTGCAGTTCAACGATCCGGAGGACCTGCGGCGGTATCCCCGGACCCTTGAGGCGGACCTGGACCTGCTGGGAGCAGCAGGCGTGGACCTGGTTTTTGCGCCGTCGGAGGCCGAGGTCTATCCGGGCGGAGCGCCGCTGGTCCGGGTTCATTCCGGCGAGCTGGGGACACGCTACGAGGGCGCGTCCCGGCCGGGCCACTTCGACGGCGTGCTGACCGTGGTGGCCAAGCTCCTGCACTGGGCCCAGCCTCCCGTGCCGGCCCGCTTCCGCGCCTACTTCGGACAAAAGGATGCCCAGCAGCTGGCGCTGATCCGCCGGATGGCCGCGGACCTGAACTTCGCGGCGGAAATCGTGGGAGTGCCGGTGGTCCGCGCCCAGGACGGCCTGGCGGAGTCCAGCCGCAACGTCTTCCTGGATCCGGCCCACCGGCAGGCAGCCACCGTGCTTCCGCGGGCACTCTTTGCCCTGCGGGACCGGGTCTCAGCCGGCCTGCCGCCGGACCTGGCCGCCGCCGCCGCGCTGGTGGAGGCCGAACCCCTGGTGCAGCTGGACTACTTCGACGTTGTCGATCCGCTCACGCTGCAGCCGCTGCCCGCGGGAGACGGGCCGCTGGAAAAGCCGGGGCTGGCCCTCATCGCCGCACGAGTCGGGCAGGTGCGGCTGATCGACAACCTGACCCTGGTGCCCCCTGCCGCAGCGGTGCGCTAACCCACGGACCTGCGTGCCCGCTGCAAACCGGCTGGTGCTCCGCCGTAAGCCCGTGCCGCGCGGCTCTGTAAACTTAAGGACTGTGACCACATCTAATCCCGTTCCCGAAGCAGCAGACACCTCCGAGCAGATGCGCATCCGCGCCGAGAAGCGGGCCCGACTCATCGCCCGGGGCGGGGAAGCCTACCCGGTGGGAGTGGAGCGCACGCACTCCATCAAAGAGGTCCGGGAGAAGTTCGGACACCTGCAGGCCGACGAAACCAGCGGTGAAACCGTGGGCATCACCGGCCGGGTGGTGTTCATCCGCAACACCGGCAAGCTGTGCTTCGCCACCCTCCAGGAGGGCAACGGCACCCGGGTGCAGGCCATGCTGAGCCTCGCCGTCGTCGGCGAGGAATCACTGGCCGACTGGAAGGCCCTGGTGGACCTTGGCGACCACGTTTTCATCCGCGGCGAGGTCATCTCCTCGCGCCGCGGCGAGCTGTCCGTCATGGCGGAGTCCTGGTCCATGGCATCCAAGGCGCTGCGGCCCCTGCCGGTGCTGCATGCAGGCCTCAACGAAGAGACCCGGGTCCGGCAGCGCTACGTGGACCTGATGGTCCGCGAGGAAGCCCGCGACATGGTCTACAAGCGCGCCGCCATCATCCGCGGTGTCCGCGACACCCTCCACGGCCACGGGTATGTGGAAGTGGAAACACCCATGCTGCAGCTGGTTCACGGCGGCGCTGCCGCGCGTCCATTTGAAACGCACCTGAATGCCTTCGACCAGAAGATGACATTGCGGATCGCCACCGAGCTGTACCTGAAGCGGGCAGTGGTTGGCGGCATTGAACGGGTCTTTGAACTGGGCCGCATCTTCCGCAATGAAGGTGTGGACTCCACGCACAGCCCCGAATTCACCACGCTCGAATGCTATGAGGCGTATGCGGACCAGTTTGTGATGGCGGACCGCATCAAGGAAATAATCCTGCACTGCGCGGATTTGGTGGGGAGCCGGCAGATCGAAACCGAAGCCGGCACCATCAACCTGGACGGGGAATGGAAGTGGCTGTCGGTATATCCGGGACTGTCCGAGGCCGTGGGTGAGGAAATCACTCCGGACACTGACGCGGAAACACTGCGCGGCATAGCCGAAAAGCATGGAGTGAAGGTGGACCCGAAATGGGACGCCGAGAAACTGGTTGTGGAACTGTTCGGCGAAATTGTGGAACCGACCCTGATCCAGCCGACCTTCGTTTATGACTACCCGCCGTCGGCCCAGCCGCTGGCCCGCCAGAACCGTAATGACCCGCGCCTGATCGAGGCCTGGGACCTCATCATTGGCGGTATGGAACGGGGCACGGCATTCTCGGAGCTCATTGACCCCGTTATCCAGCGCGAACGGCTGACGGAGCAGTCCATCCGTGCGGCCGGCGGCGATGATGAGGCCATGGCACTTGACGAGGACTTCCTGCGTGCCCTTGAATACGGTGCACCGCCCATGGGCGGCATCGGCCTGGGAATTGACCGTCTCGTGATGCTTTTCACGAACACGGGTATCCGGGAAACAATTTTGTTCCCACTGCTAAAGCCGGAAATGGGATAGCCATGGAATACGTTGAAGTTCTACTGCCCTCGGTATGTGTCGCTGCTCTCTTTTATTTTGCGATGAAGGCACTGCTGAATGTCGACCGGTCGGAGCGAAAAGCGCTGGCTGAGGCGGAACGGGAAGCAGATCTTGCCGCTGATCGGGAAGCAAGTAGTCCGGGATCTGAAAAAGAAAGTAATTAAATACGCGACTACGCTTTGACTGGGGATTCAAAATTGCGCCATACTATAAGTGGTCTCATTATCGTTTTCCCGGTTTAACTGCTTAGGAGCCTGTCGTGGCGCAAAAGGTAAAAATCATTCTGGTCGATGACCTCGATGCTGGAAGTGCGGATGAGACCGTACGGTTCGGCCTTGACGGGGCGCAGTACGAAATTGACCTGTCGACCGACAATGCCAAGAATCTCCGGGCGGCCATGAAGCCGTACCTGGATGCCGGGCGCAAGGTGGGAGGCGGACGCACGGGACGCCCCCGCACCGCCGGCTCAGCACGCAACAATGAAGCAGCGCAGATCCGCGAGTGGGCCCGGAACAACGGGTACACCGTTTCCGAGCGTGGACGCGTGAACAGTGAAATCATCGAAGCCTACCGGGCAGCCCAGAGCTAGGACCGTGGACATGGCCCCGGATTATTCCGGGGCCGGTTCTCACGCCTAGGGCGAACACGCTCCTTAAGCACGCACAGGACACGTAGCATCGAATTACGCGTTAGCTAGGAGTGTGCCTCATGTTTGAAAGATTTACCGACCGTGCCCGTCGCGTTGTCGTGCTTGCCCAAGAAGAGGCTCGCATGCTCAACCACAACTACATCGGCACCGAGCACATCCTGCTCGGGCTCATTCATGAGGGTGAAGGCGTAGCAGCTAAGGCCCTGGAATCCCTGAGTATCTCGCTCGGTGCCGTGCGCGAGCAGGTGCAGGAGATTATTGGCCAGGGCCAGCAAGCCCCCTCCGGCCACATCCCCTTCACCCCCCGCGCCAAGAAGGTCCTGGAGCTCTCCCTTCGGGAGGCCCTGCAGCTTGGCCACAACTACATCGGAACCGAGCACATCCTGCTCGGCCTGATCCGTGAAGGCGAAGGCGTGGCCGCACAGGTGCTGGTCAAGCTGGGCGCCGACCTTAACCGGGTGCGCCAGCAGGTCATCCAGCTGCTGTCCGGCTACCAGGGCAAGGAGCCCGTCAGCTCGGGCGGCCAGCAGCAGGAAGGCCAGCCCGCGGGTTCGGTCGTCCTGGATCAGTTTGGCCGCAACCTGACGCAGGCTGCACGGGAATCCAAGCTCGATCCCGTCATTGGGCGCGAGCATGAAATGGAACGGGTCATGCAGGTCCTGTCCCGCCGCACCAAGAACAACCCTGTTCTTATCGGTGAGCCCGGCGTCGGCAAGACCGCTGTAGTCGAAGGACTGGCCCAGGCCATTGTCCGCGGCGACGTTCCGGAGACCATCCGTGACAAGCAGCTGTACACCCTTGACCTCGGTTCCCTCGTTGCCGGTTCCCGGTACCGCGGTGACTTCGAGGAACGCCTGAAGAAGGTCCTCAAGGAAATCCGCACCCGCGGCGACATCATCCTCTTCATTGACGAGATCCACACCCTTGTGGGCGCCGGTGCCGCTGAAGGCGCCATCGACGCAGCCTCCATCCTGAAGCCGATGCTGGCCCGTGGCGAACTGCAGACCATCGGTGCCACCACGCTCGATGAGTACCGCAAGCACATCGAGAAGGATGCCGCCCTCGAGCGACGTTTCCAGCCGATCCAGGTCAAGGAACCTTCCGTTGCGCATTCCATCGAAATCCTGAAGGGCCTGCGGGACCGCTACGAAGCGCACCACCGTGTGTCCATTACGGATGCCGCGCTGGCTTCGGCGGCAACCCTGGCTGAGCGTTACATCAGCGACCGGTTCCTGCCGGACAAGGCGATTGACCTGATCGACGAAGCCGGTGCCCGGCTGCGCATCCGCCGGATGACGGCTCCGCCCGAGCTCAAGGAAATCGACGAGCGGATCTCCGCCCTGAAGCTGGAAAAGGAATCAGCCATTGATTCCCAGGACTTCGAAGGCGCCGCCAACCTGCGGGACAAGGAGCAGAAGCTCCATGACCAGCGGGCCGAAAAGGAACGCCAGTGGAAGTCCGGGGGACTGGACGACATTGCCGAGGTGGATGAGGAACTCATTGCCGAGGTGCTTGCCAACTCCACCGGCATTCCCGTGGTCAAGCTCAACGAGGAAGAGTCCACGCGCCTGCTCAAGATGGAAGACGAGCTGCACAAGCGCGTCATCGGTCAGGACCAGGCCATCAAGTCCATCTCGCAGGCCATGCGCCGTACGCGGGCCGGACTCAAGGACCCGAAGCGTCCGGGCGGCTCGTTCATCTTCGCCGGTCCCACCGGTGTTGGTAAGACTGAGCTGGCCAAGGCACTCGCCGAGTTCCTCTTCGGTGACGAAGAAGCCCTGATCACCCTGGATATGTCCGAATACTCCGAGAAGCACACCGTTTCCCGGCTCTTCGGTGCCCCTCCGGGATACGTGGGCTACGAAGAAGGCGGGCAGCTGACCGAAAAGGTCCGCCGCCGTCCGTTCTCCGTGGTGCTGTTCGACGAGGTGGAGAAGGCGCACGCCGACCTTTTCAACTCGCTGCTGCAGATCCTCGAAGACGGCCGCCTGACTGACAGCCAGGGGCGGGTGGTGGACTTCAAGAACACCATCATCATCATGACCACCAACCTGGGAACCCGGGACATCTCCAAGAGCGTCTCCACCGGTTTCCAGTCCGGCACCGACACCAAGACCGGCTACGACCGGATGCGTGCACGGGTCACGGAGGAGCTGCGCCAGCACTTCCGCCCCGAGTTCCTCAACCGTGTTGATGACACCGTGGTCTTCCCGCAGCTCACGCAGGACGAGATCGTCCAGATCGTGGACCTGTTCCTGGAACGCCTGGGCAAGCGCCTGGCGGACAAGGGCATGACCATCGAGCTGACTCCGGCGGCCAAGGTTCTCCTTGCCACCCGGGGCTACGATCCCGCCATGGGTGCCCGGCCGCTGCGCCGGACCATCCAGCGCGAAATCGAGGACCAGCTGTCCGAGAAGATCCTCTTCGGGGATCTGAAGCCGGGCGAACTGGTGTCCGTGGACGTGGAGGGCGAAGGAGACGACGCCAAGTTCACGTTCGTCGGCCACGGTGCGCCGAAGGCACTGGAGGAAGCGCCGTCAGCAATTGAAGCCGGCGTGGGCGACTAGCCAAACAGCCGCACAGCGGCACTGAGGGAACCCGGAGGGCATACTGCCCTCCGGGTTCTGTCGTTAAGCCGCCGTTCCCCGGCTCGGGGCGCCGCCGGCAACCGAACGCCGTGTTACGCCCTGACATTTGCGCAGGTCTTAGACTGAACCGGTGACTTCTGCCTCAACCATCACCGTCCGCCGCGCCCGCACTTCCGACGTTCCCCGCATCCGTGCCATGGTGGCGCCGCTGGCCGACGAACGGATCCTGGTCGCCAAGGAAGCGGTGGCCTACTACGAGGGGCTGCAGGAATTCCGGATTGCCGAAGGGCCCGACGGCGAAGTGGTCGGCTGCGGTGCCCTGCACGTGATGTGGGAGGACCTCGCCGAAGTGCGGACCCTGGCTGCGGAACGCAGCTGGCGCGGCCGCGGCGTCGGGCATGTCCTGCTGGAGGCCCTCCTGGCGGAGGCTGGGGAAATCGGCGTGCAGCGGGTTTTTTGCCTGACCTTTGAAGTGGACTTCTTCCGCCGCCACGGATTCGAGGTGATGGCAAACCAAGCCGCCGTGGACCCGGAGGTCTATTCCGAGCTGCTGCGCTCCCATGACGAAGGCGTGGCGGAGTTCCTGGACCTGGCCCGCGTGAAGCCCAACACCCTGGGAAACACGCGCATGATCCGAACGCTGTAGCGGTTTCTGCGGCTTTCGCGTGTTCGCGAAGAGAGTAACCGGGGGTGCGCCGCTGGTCTTTCGCCGCCGGAGGTGGATAAGGTCAGGTTACTTAGCATCACCAACGGCTCGAAACAGGGCGGCGGTTTGATAACCGCCCGGGGCCACGATCAGAAAGCGGGATCCACTTATGGGCGCAGATGACAAGGTGCAGAATTCAGCCGAGAAGCTTGGCGGCAAGGTAAAGGAAGGCTTGGGAAAGGCCACCGGCAACGAGCAGATGGAAGCCGAAGGCCATGGCGATCAGGCCAAGGGCAGTGCCAAGCAGGCCGGCGAGAACATCAAGGACGCATTCAAGGGCAAGTAATTCCCTGAAGAACTGCTGTGGGAGGGGCTTCGGCCCCTCCCACAGCTGTTTAATCCGGCGGTTTAGCCGCGCCGGGCATGCCGCCGCCCCGGGAACACCCGGATCCCTCCAGCCTGTCCACTGACTCCGGCCCGGGGTATGGTCGTGAACAACTCAGGATAATCCCGTGACCGGGGCAGCGGTGCCGTTCCGGCCCGCGGCCTCTTCGCTGAAGGAGCTGCTGGAGCAATGAAAAAACTCATCAACGATCCGCGGCGGGTGGTCGCCGAATCGCTGGCCGGTTTCGGCCTGGCCCACCAAGATCTGGTCCGTGTGCACGCCGATCCGGACTATGTGGTGCGGCGGGAGCCGGCCCGGAACAAGGTGGCCCTGGTTTCCGGCGGAGGAAGCGGACACGAGCCGCTGCACAGCGGATATGTGGGCCGTGGCATGCTCGACGCCGCGGTCCCCGGCGCCGTCTTCACCTCGCCCACCCCGGATCAGATCCTTCCGGCCATCACCGGCACGGACACAGGTGCCGGGGTCCTGCTGATCGTGAAGAACTACACCGGGGACATCCTGAACTTTGAGACCGCTGCGGAGCTGGCGCAGGCAGAGGGCATCAGCGTTGCCACCGTGGTGGTGAACGACGACGTCGCCGTCGAGGACTCGCTGTATACCGCGGGCAGGCGCGGGGTGGCGGGAACGGTGCTGCTGGAGCGCATAGCGGGAGGCGCCGCGGAACGCGGAGACTCACTGGAGCAGGTGAGCGCGGTTGCCGAACGGGTCAATGCCAACGTTCGGTCCATGGGAGTGGCCCTCGCGCCGTGCACCGTTCCCCACGCCGGGGAACCGAGCTTCACTTTGGCGGACAACGAAATTGAGCTCGGCGTCGGTATCCACGGCGAACCCGGCCGGCACCGGATGCCAATGGCGGACGCAGACAGCATCACCGACCAGCTGCTGGAACCCATCCTCCAGGACCTGGGGGCAGCATCAGGGGACCCGGTCCTGCTGTTTGTTAACGGCATGGGCGGCACGCCGCTGAGCGAGCTGTACATCGTTTACCGCCGCGCGGCCGAAGTCCTGGCAGAGCGCGGCATCCGGGTTGAGCGGTCGCTGGTGGGCAACTACATCACGGCGCTGGACATGCAGGGCGCCTCGATCACGGTGCTGCGCCTGGATGAGGAAATGACCGGGCTTTGGGATTCGCCGGTGCACACGCCGGCACTGCGGTGGGGAGCATGAGCATGGCACTGAACGCGGATTGGGCAGCCAGCTGGATGCGGGCCTCGGCGGCGGCCATGGCGGAGAACCGCCAGCGGCTCATCGACCTGGACCGGGACATCGGCGATGCCGACCACGGTGAAAACATGGACCGCGGCTTTTCGGCGGTGGTGCAGAAGCTGGATGCTGACGGGACGCCGGCAACTCCGGGAGCGGTGCTGAAGCTGGCGGCGATGACCCTGATGTCGAAAGTCGGCGGGGCCGCGGGACCCTTGTACGGGACGGCCTTCCTGCGCGCCTCCACGGCGGTGGGTGAAAGCGGCGATCTGGACCCGGACGGCGTCGTCGCGCTCCTCACCGCGGCGCGGGACGGCATTGTGGCACGGGGGAAGGCCGAGCCCGACGACAAGACCATGGTGGACGCCTGGACGCCGGCAGTCGAAGCGGCGCAGACGGCTGCGGGGGCGCAGGCAACCGGCGCCGAGGTCCTGGCAGCAGCCGCCAATGCGGCCGCGGCGGGACTCGCGGGCACGGAACCGCTGATCGCGCGCAAGGGACGGGCCAGCTATCTGGGGGAGCGGAGCGCGGGACACCTGGACCCCGGGGCGGCATCCACCGTCCTGATCCTGCAGGCCGCCGCCCAGACCGCGGAAGAGGCAGCATGAGCGTTGGACTCGTTATTGTTTCCCACAGCGCAAAACTCGCCGAAGGGGTCCGTGAACTGGCCGCGCAAATGGCCGCCGACGTGAGGATCGTGCCGGCGGGCGGAACCGACGACGGCGGCATCGGCACCAGCCTCGAAAAGATCTCCGCTGCCATCTCCGCTGCCGACACGGGGGACGGGGCGGTATTGCTGGCCGATCTGGGTTCTGCCGTCATGACAGCCGAGACGGCGGTGGAATTCCTGGACGATGAGCAGCGCGGCCGGGTGCGGCTGGCAAACGCGCCGCTGGTGGAAGGAGCCGTGGCTGCCGCCGTCGCCGCGCAGACCGGCAGGGAGCTGGCCGCGGTGCTTCAGGAAGCCGAGTCTGCCGGAAGTGTCCCGGCTCCGGCCGGAACATCCTCCGGCGGTCAGGCAGCGACGGGCGGTCCCTCCCCAGCGTCCACCCCGGCAGGCACCGGCGGGCTGGCTGCAGAAGCTGATGAGGACGATGACTTTGACGGAATGGACGCCGACGGCGAGGGGGTCCACACCGGTTCCTGGGAGCTGATCAACCCTGCGGGGCTGCATGCCCGGCCCGCAGCCGCCGTTGCCCAGGCCATGTCGGACCTGGACGCCGAGGTGCGCATCAATGGCGTGGACGCCAAGTCAGTGATGCTGCTGATGTCGCTCGGGCTCGGGCAGGGGCAAACCCTGACCCTGGCGGCCCGCGGTCCGGATGCGGCCCGCGCCGTGGAGATCATGGCCCTTGAGGTGCGGAACGGCTTCGGGGAAATCTAGGGTTCGGGGATCGGGTTCACCCCGGCAGCTGCACCCCGGAGCCGGTCTCCTCGGCGAGCCTGTCCGCCAGGAGCCCGGCCAGCGCCCGCTCCAGCTGCTCCACCGGCGCGTTGATGGCGTGCAGCTGGGCTAGTGCGGCCGCCTCCGGCGGAGCTGGCTCCGATCCGGCTTCCGGCGCGGCCGCCGGGAGGAGGTCCACCGGGCCGAGCAGGGCTGCCCGCGGGACCGGGGCCGATGCATGCCGCAGCACGGCCATCACGGCACCGCGGACCTGCCGGTCGGTGCCGGCCCAGGCCTGTCCCCTGGGCACATAGTCCGGAGGCGGCTTTCCGGCCGCCACCCAGGCGCAGTGGTTGACGACCGGGCAAGTGCCGCATTTGGGGCTGCGTGCCGTGCAGACCAGGGCGCCCAGTTCCATCACCGAGGCGTTCCACGCCACTGATGCTGCGGCATCCTCGGGCAGCAGGGACACGGCCAAACGCATTTCTGCCGCATTCAGCGCCGGGGCCGGAAGGGCACTGCCGGTCAGCGCCCGGGCATGGACCCGGCGGATGTTGGTGTCCACCACCGTTTCCCGGCGGCCAAAGGCAAAGGAAGCCACGGCGGCGGCCGTGTAGCTGCCCACTCCCGGCAGGGTCAGGAGCTCGGCATGGGTATCCGGGACCCTTCCGTTGAAATCCGCGGTCATGGCGGTGGCCGCTGCGTGCAGGCGAAGCGCCCGGCGGGGATAACCGAGCCGTCCCCACGCACGCACTGCTTCGCCGCTGGGCTCGGCGGCAAGGGCGGCAGGGTCCGGCCAGCGCTCCATCCACTGTTCCCACACGGGCAGCACGCGGACCACTGGCGTCTGCTGGAGCATGATTTCGCTGACGAAGATCCCCCACGGCGTGCATTCAGCCTTCCGCCAGGGGAGGTCGCGGCCGTTCGCGGTAAACCAGCTGATGATTTCCGTGTGCAGCTGCCGGGGGCCCGGTTCCATGCAATCTCCCTTGCTTATGACCAGCAATACTTTACTGACCGGCGTGGTGCGGCGGGTAATCCGCAGCGGTGTACCTAGCCTTAAGACATGGTTGGGAACGGGTCATCAAACACTTCGTCCGGGAGCACTGCTCCCGGTCGGCCGAGCGCGGCTGTCTACCGGCGGCGCAGGATTGTGGCCGGTGTGCTCGCGCTGCTGGTCGTGGTTGGTTTGGTTGTGGGCATCACAGCGGTGGTGAACCAGCTGCGGGGGGACGACGCCGCGGCCTCGGACACCAGCGAAGCCACTATCCCCGGCCCGGGCGACACACCGGGTGCCGCGGACCCAGCGGCGGACTCCGCCGCGGAACAGCCAGCCACACCAGACGCTTCAGAGGCCCCGGCCCCTGACGCGACGGCGCCGGCCGGGGCAGCCAAGGCCTGCCCGACGGACGCGGTCCAGGTTTCCGCCACCACCGACGCGCTGAGCTACTCGTCCGGAACGAATCCCATGCTGACCATGACTGTCACCAACAACGGGGCGGAGCCCTGTGAGGTGAACGTGGGGACGAGCCAAATGGAGTTCATGGTGACCAGTGGCTCGGACCGCATTTTCTCCTCGGTCGACTGCATGCAGGACAGCCAGGACCTGATGATGGTCATCGAACCGAAAACGGTGGAAACCGCCAAGTTCAGCTGGGACCGCAAGCGGTCCGCCCCCGGCTGTGCCGAGGTTTCCAGCAACCCCAATCCGGGCACCTACATGTTCACGGCCCGGCTGGGCGGAACCACCAGTGAGTCCACTCGCTTCGACCTGGAATAGTCCCGGGACCCGCTGCGAACCCCACCAGGGTGTCCCCGGCGGAAAGGCTACATAAAGCGGTCAAGCAGGCTGGTTTCGGCGATCCGGGACAGCCCTTCCCGTACGGTGCGTGCCCGCTGCTCGCCGATGCCGTCCACCGTCATCAGGTCATCGATGTTGGCCGCCATGAGATTCTGCAGGCCGCCGAAATGGTCCACCAGCCGGTTCGAGACAGCCGGCGGAACTGACTTGATGTTGCTCAGGAGGCGGTAGCCGCGCGGCTGAACCACGGCTTCCAGCGAATCCTGGCCCGGCTGGAATCCAACAACGGCGGCAATCTTGCCCAGATCCACCATGTCCGAGGCGCTGAGATTCTGCAGAGTGGCCACTTGGTCCTCGGCCCGGCGGTCACCGTCATGCAGGTCGGCGTAGTCGCGGACAATCATTTCGCTGCCCGGTCCCAGCCCGGCCGTCAGTTCCTCGAGCTGCAGGGACAGCAGCCGGCCGTCCACTCCCAGCTCCAGAACGTACTGGGATATTTCCTCGGAGATCCTGCGGACCATCTCCTGGCGCTGCAGGGTAACGGCAACGTCCCGGACGGTGACCATGGCTTCGATTTCCAGGGCCGAGAGGGAGTTGGTCACCTGGTCAAGGCGTGCGCGGTAGCGCTCCAGAGTGGCAAGGGCCTGGTTTGCCCGGGCCAGCACCGGTTCGGAACCCTCCAGCACGTGCCGGAGGCCCCCAACGTAGAGCTGGATGATCTGCATGGACTGGCTGACCGAGATCACCGGGAACCCGGTTTCAATAGCCACCCGCTCCGCCGTGCGGTGCCGGGTGCCCGACTCGTGCGTCTCGATGGTGTGATCCGGAACCAGCTGCACGGCCGCACGCAGAATGGTCTTGGCATCCTTGTCGCAGACAATGGCGCCGTCCATCTTCGCCAGTTCCCGCAGGCGGGTGGGGGAGAAATCGATGCCGATGTCGAATCCACCGGAACAAATGGAATCCACGGTGCGGTCAAACCCGAGGACGATCAAGGCACCCGTGCGTCCGCGCAGGATACGCTCCAGTCCGTCGCGGAGATCGGTTCCCGGCGCGACGCGGGCCAGCGTGGCCTTCAATGAATCTTCGGGACTGCGTGCCATGGTCACTTCCTTCCGGCCATCGGGCCCACGGGCGTTCTGGGCGGGCGCTGCACAGACACTTTCCCTATAGTAGTGGTCCGGCAGGGGACAATGGCCACTTTTGTGCCGTGCGAGTGCTGGAAGTTCGCCGCCGCTCTCCGCTGCCTGCCGCCCATTTCACAACGTCGGTAGGGAGCAGCGAAGGGTGAGTCCCTAGAAGAGCAGTTCCAGCGCTTCGGCGAGGGTGCTCACTTCGCGGACCCGGAAGCCGGCCGGAACCGCAACGGGTCCATTGGGCGAAGCCGGGACGACGGCGTGGGTGAAGCCCAGGCGCTCGGCCTCGGAGATCCGGCGGGCAATGCCCGGGACGGGCCGGACCTCACCGGCGAGCCCCACCTCACCGAAGGCAATCAGCTGCGCGGGCAGGGGTTTGTTCATCTTGGCGGACGCGACGGCCAGGGCAACGGCCAGGTCCGTGGCGGGCTCGCTCAGCTTCACACCTCCCACGGTTGCCACGTAGCTGTCATCCTTGGCCAGGTTCATGGAAGCCCGCGCCTGCAGCACGGCCAGGAGCATGGCCACCCGGGAGGAATCCAGCCCGCTCGTGGCACGGCGGGCCTGGGCGTTGCTGGTTTCGGCAAGCAGCGCCTGGACTTCGGCCAGCAGGGGGCGTTTTCCCTCCAACGTGACGGTGATGCAGGTGCCGGACACCGGTTCCTTGGTGCGGGAAACAAAAAGCCCGGACGGATCGGCCAGCCCCTCGATTCCTTCCTCCGTCAGGTCGAAACAGCCCACTTCGTCGGTGGGTCCATACCGGTTTTTTACCGCGCGCAGCAACCGCAGCCGGGAGTGGCGGTCCCCGTCGAACTGGCACACCACGTCCACGAGATGCTCCAGCAGCCGGGGGCCGGCGATGGAACCGTCCTTGGTGACATGTCCCACCAGCAGCGTGGTCATGTTCCGTTCCTTCGCTGCGGCAATCAGGGAAGCGGCAACTTCGCGGACCTGGCTGACGCCCCCGGCACTGCCGTCCACGGCAGCGCTGCTGAGCGTCTGCACGGAATCAACGATCAACAGCGCCGGCTTTACCTGTTCCACCTGGCCCAGTGCCTGGCCCAGATCCGTTTCCGCGCTCAAATACAGGGAATCGGAGACCGCCCCGATGCGCTCCGCACGCAGCTTCACCTGCGCCGTGGATTCTTCCCCGGTGACGTACAGGACATCCCTGCCCCCGTTCCCCACCTTCGCGGCAACATCCAGCAGCAGGGTGGACTTGCCCACGCCTGGTTCACCGGCCAGCAGGATCACCGCGCCGGGGACCAGCCCTCCGCCCAGCACCCGGTCCAGTTCATCAACTCCGGTGGCCTGGAACGCAGCCGAGGTGGCATCGACGTCGGCAATCCGCAGCGCCGGCCGGGCCACTGTGGTTGCCGCAGTGGTGCGGGCGACAACTTCCGCGGCTTCCTCGACGGTTCCCCAGGCCTGGCATTCCCCGCAGCGTCCCACCCACTTTGCCGTGGTCCAGCCGCACTCTGCACAGCGGTAGTTGGCGGTTTTCGCGCGGGAAGTCTTGGTGGCCATGAAAACAGGCTATCCCGCGCCGGTGACACTTCCCGCAGGAGCGGATCCCGGTCCGGCAGGAGCGGATCCCGGTTCGGCGGGAGCACCGCCGGCCGGTTGGCCGCTAAACCTCGGCGAGGTAGCTCACGGCCTCTTCATGGGTGAGCCCGGTGGATTCGAGCAGGTCCACCACCAGTGGCCGGAAGAGCATGACCAGGGCGTCCCCCTGGATATCGGTCACGCCCAGGGTGGCGGGATTCAGCCGCTCTCCCACCAGGGCCAGTTCGTTACGGGCCTGGCGCAGGTGTTTTTCACGCGTTCCCGCTGATTCCCCTCCGGCCAGTGCCCGGGCGAGGATGTCCACGGCTTCCGCCGTATCGTTCACGACGTCGGCCACCCGGTCGATGGCGTCATCATGCAGGGCTGCATGGTTGATCACCGAGGTGGTGCGGCGGGCAAACACCCTGCTGTTGCGCACCGCCAGATCCAAATACCCGATGGAGCCGCGCAGGTCCCCGAGTTCGGCCAAATGGCGCCGGTATGCCGGGGAGATGCGGGCCACCTCCCGGGCGTCCCGGACGCTGCGGGCCAGGGCATCGAGCTGCGGCTGGGTGTTGCGGGCGCGGACCAGGGCGTGCCAGGCAATGGTGGAATCGCTTTTCGCCACAGCTTCGGCACACTGGCGCAGCACCGCGGACAGCTCATGCAGCAGGTCCCGGACATTGGCTTGCGGTTCGCGCCGCGGGTCCCGGGGTGCCAGCATGGTCACGAGCAGCGCAAACAGCCCGCCCACAATGGCATCGAGGCTGCGGGTGAAAACGCCGCCGTCAGGTGCCGGAAGCAGCACCACCAGCAGCGACTGAAGGCCAAGCTGGGTCGTGAAGATGACGCCGCGGTCCAGGAAGCGCGCCAGCATGACGGACAGAAAGAGGACGACGGCGGCCTGCCACAGACCGGTGCCCAAAAGATGCAGGAGCAGTTCCCCGATGGTGATGCCGAGGGTGCAGCCAATGCCCACCTCCAGCACCCGGCGGGTGCGGGGCTCGCGGGAGAAGCCGAGGGATATCAGGGCGGCAGTGGCCGCAAAGAGCGGCCCTTCATGGCCCAGGATGTACTGCGCAAACGCGTACGCGCCCACGGCGCAGATAGTCATCTGCAGGGCGGGCACCACCGAGTTTCGGCTGCGGTGCAGCCCTACCCGTACCCGGTTTTGCAGGAAGCCCCGGCTCTGGGCAAGTCGGTCGCGTGGGGGCATGCCAACAGTCTAGGTCCCGTCCACCTCCAGCCTCCATCCGGAACCGTTCCGTGACGCCGCGGACAGCCCTTCTGAGCGCCAGGTGCCCGGCGGGGCAAAACGTTTCCCGGTTCTCCCAGTGCTGTTCACCTTTCGTTAACCTTCCCCGGCCACGATCGATACAGGGACGGAAACAGTCCGCCCCAGCGAACGGCCCCCGCGTGCCACTGCCTGCACCGGGGATTCGGCCCTTGAAAGGGATTTACGTGTTGGTTTCTGGAAAATTCAGTACTGCAGCCGTCCTCCTGTCGGCAGCAGCCCTCACTCTCACTGCCTGCGGCAGCGACAGTGCAACGGCTCCCGCCGGCGGCACCCAGTCCTCCTCCTCATCGGAAAGCACCGTCACCGGAACCCTGTCCGGCGCCGGAGCATCCTCCCAGGATTCCGCCATGCAGGCCTGGATTGCCGGGTTCGGCGAAGCGAACCCGGGAGCATCAGTGCAGTACTCAGCGGACGGCTCAGGCGCCGGCCGGGAAGCGCTGCTGGCCGGCGGCGTGCAGTTCGCCGGCTCCGACGCCTACCTGGACGAGGAAGAGGTTGCCGCGGCCGCTGCGGTCTGCGGCCCCGAGGGCGCCCTGCACATTCCCGCGTACATTTCACCGATCGCCGTGGCCTTCAACCTGCCCGGCGTCGACGAGCTGAACCTGGATGCCACCACCATTGCGAAGATTTTCCGCGGCGAGATCACGGCATGGAATGACCCGGCCATCAGCGAAGCCAATCCCGGCGTGGAGCTGCCCTCCACCCCGGTCACCCCCGTGCACCGCGGCGACGAGTCCGGTACCACGAAGAACTTCACCGAATACCTTGCTGCCGCCGCACCGGACGCCTGGACGGACAAGGCCTCCGGTGAATGGCCTGCGGAAATCGGCAATGGCGAGAACGCCTCCGGCACCGGCGGCGTCGTGTCCCTGGTGACCTCCACCGAGGGTGCGGTCACCTACGCCGACGCTTCTGCAGCAGGCGACCTGGGCACGGTCAGCGTCCTGGTGGGCAGCGACTACGTGGCACTTAGCTCGGAAGCCGCTTCCAAGGCCGTCGAGGCCTCCACCCCCGTGACGGGCGAGGGCCGCCCGGACGGCGACATGGCCATGGAGCTGGACCGCGACACAACGGAATCCGGCGCCTACCCGCTGGTCCTGGTGTCCTACCACGTCTACTGCACCGGCTACGAGAACGCTGAAACGGTTGACCTGGTGAAGGCCTTCGGCGAGTACGTCGTGAGCGAAGAAGGACAGGCCGCCGCCCAGGACGCAGCAGGAAACGCACCTCTCTCGGAGGCGCTGCGGGAGAAGGCAGTAACGGCGCTCGAGGGCATCACCGTCCTGCAGAAGTGATTCGGGCAGGACAATAAAACCGGCATGACAGTAAAGGCGGTACCGCAGATCCTGCGGTGCCGCCGGTCCCGTGCAGGAACCGGCGGCACCGGAAGACATGCTGTGCGCGGCGTCCGCAGCCGGTCCGGTGGTGAGGAGTGCTTCACGGCCCGGACTGGGAACCGGCGCAGGGTCAGTAGAGTGTTTAAGTAGATGCCAGTGAAGAACCGAAGGGTAGTGCAGTGTCCAGCAAGTCCATAGAAGGTACCGGCGGAGCCGGCCGTGCCGGAGACAAGGTCTTCTCCGGCATCACGCTCCTGGCCGGCTGCCTGATCCTGCTCGTCCTGTTTTCCGTGGCAGTTTTCCTGCTCTGGCAGGCCCTGCCCACATTCACCGCAGACTCCGCGGACATCAGCGGCGGAGAGGGTTTCTTCACCTACATTTGGCCCCTGGTCATCGGTACCGTGATAGCCGCAGCGATCGCCCTGGCCATCGCAACCCCGGTGGGCATCGGCGTCGCACTCTACATCTCGCACTACGCACCGCGCCGCATGGCGCAGGGCTTTGGTTACCTGATTGACCTGCTGGCTGCCATTCCGTCAGTGGTCTACGGCGCCTGGGGCATGATGGTCCTTGCGCCGGCCCTGGTGGGACCGTACACGTGGCTTGCGGAGAACGTCGGCTGGATCCCGATTTTCGCCGGTCCGGCCAGCCAGACCGGAAAGACCATTCTGACCGCCGGAATTGTGCTGTCCGTCATGGTGCTTCCGATCATCACATCACTGACCCGTGAGATCTTCCTGCAAACCCCGAAGCTGCATGAGGAAGCCGCCCTCGCCATGGGTGCCACCCGCTGGGAAATGATCCGGATGGCGGTGTTCCCCTTCGCCCGGCCGGGCGTCATCAGCGCCGTCATGCTGGGACTGGGCCGGGCCCTGGGCGAAACCATGGCGGTGGCCCTGGTGCTGTCCTCCGGTGGCCTGATCGCCAGCCTGATCCGTCCGGGAAACCAGACCATCGCGGCCGAAATTGCCCTGAACTTCCCCGAGGCCTACGGCCTGCGCCTGTCCGAGCTGATTGCCGCCGGCCTGGTGCTGTTCCTGATCACCCTGGCCGTGAACGTGATTGCGCGCTGGATCATCAGCCGCCATAAAGAATTCTCCGGAGCCAACTGATGCAGACACAAACACTCAGCCGCCGTCCGGCCACGCTGACCAAAAACCGGCTGCCCCGCTACGCAGTGGGGGTTGCCTTCGGCGCAGCGCTCATCCTCGGCGCGGCACTGTCGGCCCTGATCGGCTTCGGCATTGCCAGCTTCACCATCTTCACCGCCCTGATCTTCGTGGCGGGAGCCACCGGCGTCACCGCAGCCGTGGAGGGCCGCCGCCGCGCCGTGGACCGGTTTGCCACCTATCTGGTCTGCGGATCCTTCCTGCTGGCCCTGGTGCCGCTGATCTCGGTGATCTTCACCGTTCTGTCCAAGGGGCTTGCCGGACTGAGCCCGGACTTCCTGTTCACCTCCATGGGCGGCATGACCGGAGCCGTGGACAACAACAGCGTCCAGAACGACAGCCCCGTGCTCGGCGGGGCGTACCACGGCATCGTGGGCACCCTGCTGATCACACTCTGGGCCACCATCATCTCCGTGCCGATCGGCCTGCTGACCGCCGTCTACCTGGTGGAGTACAGCCACGGAGGCCCGCTGTCCCGCGCCATCACCTTCTTTGTGGACGTCATGACCGGTATCCCCTCCATTGTGGCCGGGCTCTTCGCCGCCGCCTTCTTCGGACTGGTCTTCGGCCCCGGCGTGCGGACCGGATTCGTGGCCGCCGTCGCGCTGTCGGTCCTGATGATTCCGGTGGTGGTGCGTTCCACCGAGGAAATGCTCAAGATCGTTCCCAACGAGCTCCGTGAAGCCGCCTATGCCCTGGGCGTGCGCAAATGGCGGACCATCCTCAAAGTCGTGGTGCCGACGGCGATCTCCGGCATTGCCTCGGGTGTAACCCTGGCCATCGCCCGGGTCATCGGCGAGACGGCTCCACTGCTGGTGACCGCCGGTTTCGTGAACACCATCAACATGAACGTGTTCGCCGGCTGGATGACCACGCTGCCCACATACATTTACCGGCAGCTGATGAGCCCCACATCGCCCACCAACACGGACCCCAGCACCCAGCGTGCCTGGGCGGCCGCGCTTCTGCTGATCATCATGGTGATGCTCCTGAACCTGGGTGCCCGCCTGATCGCCCGCCTCTTCGCGCCCAAGACCGGCCGCTGACAAAAGCCGTACCGCGGCAGGCGCGGGCGCAAGCGCCGGCCCTGCTTCCGAGAATTTTCGAACAGAAGGAAACACATGTCCAAGCGAATCGACGTCAAGGACCTCAACGTCTACTACGGCGACTTCCTGGCCGTAGAAAACGTCAACATCAACATTGAGGCGAAGTCCGTCACCGCCTTCATCGGCCCCTCCGGCTGCGGCAAGTCAACGTTCCTGCGCACACTGAACCGGATGCACGAAGTTCTGCCCGGTGCACGGGTGGAGGGCGAGGTCCTGCTGGACGGCGAAAACCTCTACGGCCCGGGAGTGGACCCCGTGACCGTCCGCAGCCACATTGGCATGGTGTTCCAGCGGCCCAACCCGTTCCCCACCATGTCCATCCGGGACAACGTGCTGGCCGGCGTGAAGCTGAACAACAGGCGCATTTCCAAGTCCGACGCCGATGACCTGGTGGAGAAGTCCCTCACCGGAGCAAACCTGTGGAAGGAAGTCCGGGACCGCCTGGACAAGCCGGGTTCCGGCCTTTCCGGCGGTCAGCAGCAGCGCCTGTGCATCGCCCGCGCCATTGCCGTGTCCCCGGAAGTCATTCTGATGGACGAGCCGTGCTCGGCCCTGGACCCGATTTCCACCCTCGCCATTGAGGACCTGATCGAGGAGCTCAAGAGCGAGTACACGGTGGTCATCGTGACGCACAACATGCAGCAGGCCGCCCGGGTTTCGGACAAGACGGCGTTCTTCAACATTGCCGGCACCGGCAAGCCGGGCAAGCTGATCGAATACGCCGACACCCCGGTGATCTTCAGCAACCCGGCCCAGAAAGCCACCGAGGACTACGTCTCCGGCCGCTTCGGATAAACCCGGTGCGCTAAAACGCCCCCGGATCCTGGTGCATGCCGGGATCCGGGGGCGTTTTGTGTTTTTACAGCATCGGGCTGAGCGCCAGGAAGAGGATCCCGCCGAGCACTGCAGTGGCCGGTGCCGTTGTCAGCCACGTCACCAGGATCTCCCGCAGCGGAATGAAACGGACCGTGGAAAACCTCTGGTTGGCGCCGGCGCCCACGATGGCCGATGTCATGGTCTGGGTGCTGGAGAGCGGAATCTGCAGCCACAGGGCACCCATGAACAGCATGGAGGAGCTGACCGCCGTCGCGCTCATGCCGCGCAGCGGGTCCATGCGCACCAGGCGGTTACCCAGCGTGTGGCTGATCCGCCAGCCGCCGAAGAGGCTGCCGGCGGCCAGCGCGGTGCCGGCGAAGACCTGCACCCAGAGCGGTATCCCGGCGTCTGAGGAGTAGCCGGCAGCCACCAGGGCCAGGACAATCACGGCCATGGTCCGCTGCCCGTCCTGCATGCCGTGGCCAAGTGAAAACGCCGATGTGAACACTGACTGGGCAATCCGGTTTCCGGCATCGCCGCGGCGCGGCGAGCTGTAACGCATGAGCCAGGTGGTGGGAAAAACCAGCAGGTAGGCCAGGACAAAGGCCACCACGGGGGAGAGCAGCAGCGGCAGGACAATCTGCTGCAGCAGCACCTGATAGGACTCGGCGATGTTGGGCCCTCCCACCAGCGTGGAAGCCGCGCCCGAGCCCACGATGCCGCCCACCAGGGCGTGTGTGGAGGAGGATGGCATGCGCCGCCACCAAGTCCACACGCCCCAGCCGGACGCGGCCAGCAGCCCGGCGATCAGGATGCCGAGCCCCGAGGTTCCTTCGGGCAGCTGGATGAAGCGGTCAGCCAGCACCAGGGCAAGGGCTGTGCTGAGCAGTGCGCCGGTCAGGTTGAAGACGGCGGCCAGGATGACGGCGACCGTTGGCGTCAGGGCGCGCGTGCGGACGGAGGTGGTGACGGAGTTGGAAACGTCGTGGAAGCCGTTGATGAACGCGTAGGCTCCGGCAAAAAGCACGACGGCGGCCAGCAGGAACGGCTCCACCTAGGATTCCCGGACCAGGATGCCGCCCACTGCCGTTGCGCACCGGCGAAGCTGCGTAGCGGCGCCGGCCAGCTGCTCGGCAAGGTCGCGGTGGCGGGCATAACTCAGCGGTTTGTGGTCGCGAAGGAGTTCGGAGACCCAAATGCGGTGGATGCGTTCGGCCCGCTTGGACAACCTCAGCATTTCAATCCAGTAATCATCGAGGTCTTCAAGGGATGCCAGCCGGCGCATCGCGGCGACCGTCAGCTCCGACTGCCGTCCAATGACTTCGAGCTGTTCGGAGGCGCGGCCCGAGATGCCGGTGAGCCGGTACAGGGTCGCCACTTCAGCGGCGGCGTCCAGATTCTCCATGGCCGACATCAGAATGAGTGATAGACCATAAAGATCCTCACGCGGCAGGGGATTGATGAAGCTGGAGCGCATCTGGGTCATCAGGGCAAAATGCAGATCAGTGGATTCGGCCTCCAGCTGATGCATCTGCTCAGCGAGGCGTCCGTAGTCCTCCGGGTCTGCTCCGAGAACCTCGGAAAGGGTTCCCACGCCGCGTGCCAGCACGCTTCCCATCTTGGAAAGCAGCTCAAGCCCGGCGTTTTCCTGAGGGAAAAGCCGCAGCCTCACTGGGTAATCCGGGAAGATTGAATGCTGTACCGGCCCTGCATGAAGTAGGTCACGCGCCTAAGATTATCGGCTGGGCGGGAAGACACAAAAGCGGTGCCGGACCGGGAGCGCCTCTCGGCGGAAGGCCGCTCGAAGCGGCTCTAAGTTGAAGCCCGGGGGTTCCGCAGTCCGACACCAATTTCAGTTTTCTACTCTTGGCCGGCGATGTCAACATGAGCTCCGGCGGGCCTAGTCCAGCTCTCCCCGCCGCCAGGCGGCAGCGGAGTGTTCAAGGTCCTCCGCCGTTTTCACGAGCTGGCGCGCATTACGGGTCAGCTGGGTGGCAGTTCCGGTGCTCCCGGTCTCCGCGGAATCCGCATGATGGGTCTGCCCGAGGGCCACCACGCGGCAGAACGCGGCAAACCGTTCCAGAGCCACATCAAAGTCGCCCTCAAAGGCTCCCGAGAGGATGGTGTCGGCCATGGCTTTGACCTCGTCGGCACCCAGGGGCTCTGCGACCCCGGCCACAACCTTGGATACCTGTGCAACATCCTTGCCCGCCGCGTAGTACGCGGCGACACGCTCCGGATTCTGCTGTGTCGCTGCGCGGAGGGCGTAGAGGCGCCACAGGGCTCCGGGCAGCGAGCGGGGAGGGCTTTCCGCCCACAGCTCAGCAATGGATTCAAGCCCCTGTTTGTCGGCGAGCTTGACCAGACGGCGGGTGATCTCCGGATCATCGCTCTCCCGCCCGTGATGAACCAGGGCCTGCGCGGCCAGATGGGCAGCTTCGGAGACCCGGGCAGGATCCGCGCCTCCGGGGAAGTTGGCGAAATCCAGCGGAGCGTACAGCTTGGGCTTGTGATGCCGTGGCGGCATGGAATTCGACTCACTCATAATTTGAGAATACTCCGCAGCGGGAACAGGCGTCGAGGCGGGCCCGGCACCGAAGGCCATGCCTTCCAACAGTGCACGGACGCGCGAATCACAAAGAGTGCGGCACGGTTTCGTGAGATGCGTCCCTCGTGCGATAAAGTGGAGAAGTCGATTCGTCGGCGGCTTGACCGGCATCAGTTTCCCGGGGCTTTTCCTGCCGGAAAACCCCTGGAATACCGGGCTGGACAGCCGTCCCGATACGGCGGGGGGCCTTTAGCTCAGTTGGTAGAGCATCGGACTTTTAATCCGTGGGTCGTGGGTTCGAGCCCCACAGGGCCCACCCTGGAATGGGGCCGGTTATCCGGAAGTGGATAACCCGGCACATTGGAAGCACCCCGGTCTGAGGACCGGGGTGCTTTTCTTTTGCCCGGTTTTGCCCGGTTTTGTCAGGATGCGGCGTCGCTGCTGCGTTCGACGACGGCGGGCGGCACCGGGCGGCGCCGCGAGGTGTCGAATTTCATCAGCTTGTGCGTTCCGTCGCAGTACGGCTTAATCGCGGATCCGCCGCACCGGCACAGGGCAACAGTTTCCCGGTCCCTCGGAAGGGGAATTCCGTCAGGGGTGACAATCTCGAAATCGCCCCGAATCAGGAGCGGCCCATTGGGGCAGGCCACCACCGAAGCCGCGGGCCGGGCCTCACCGGGCACCGGATCGGGCGGGGAGCCGGCAGGACAGCCTCCGCAGTCGCCCGCGGCTGACGCCGGGCTGCCTTCAGGCTGCGGCTGTTCGGCCGGTTTCGGCACCCCTGACGGGGCGGCGGGGGTCACGGTGTGACTCCGGCAGCCAGGGCGGCGCCAACGAGGGCGCTGGCTCCCGGCGCCGGAACGGCGGACCCGGCCTCCCGCAGGGCCGACCGGCCATCCTGCCAGGCAGTGAGCTGGTCTCCGCCCATCATGGCGTCCAGGGTCAATACGGTTGCTGCGCCAAAGAGGACATCGGAAAGAAGTGCGGGGTCTGACTCAACCAGGCCGCCCGCCAGGTCCCGGGCGGCAATCTGCTCATGCACGGCGTCGGCTTCAACATGTTCATCGAAGTAATAGGTGACGCTGTCATCAAATCCCAGCCGGCGGAATCCCCGGGCGTAGAAGGAATTGGGGATGGATGACGTCATTTCAAAGGCGGCAAGGTGCCCGGCGATCGCGCCGCGCAGCCTGCGGTTCAGGCCGAACAGGGACATGGCGTTTGAGGAAGCCAGCGTCAGTGCCGGGACAAAATCCAGATACCATCCGTACTCCGTTTCCAAGTCCAGCCCCTTCATGGTGACGCCGAAAAGGTGGGAGTGCATGCGTTCGGGCCGCCCGCCGCCGTACTCGTCGGCCTGAATCTCGATCAGCGCCGCCTTTGCCCGGCCCACCGGCAGGCGGGGAATCGCCCAGCTGTGGGGATCGGCTTCCTTCAACTGGTACACGGAACGAAGGATCAGGAACTCCTGGAGCTGTTCCCTGGTTGCCTTGGATGCGACAAAACGGGACACGGATGGACCGTCGTCGTCGGCCGCCATGCGGAACAGTTCCTCGGCCACCGCCTCGCTGGTGGCTTCCGGAAGGGCGGGAACGGGAACTGCGCGGCGGAGGGCTGCCTCGAAGACCGCCTCCAGCTCCAGCCGCAGACCGACCAGTGCCGGATGCCATTCGAGGCTGTCAGGGACTCCGTCGAGTCCGCTGTAGTGCAGTTCATAGAGGCAGAAAAGGGTTAGCTGCAGATCATCGTCACGGAGGATGTCTCCGGTTTCGGCGGCAGCCCGGCGGGATGCTTCCGTCAGGGCGGCCAGATCCCCGGGGGTCGGCCCGTCCTGCGTGCGCAGCAGGTCAAGGAGTGTGGTGCTGACAGGTCCGCGCGGTGCGGGAATCTTCATTCTTATCCTTTGGGCTCCGTGAAATGAAAGTACACCGTTGCCGGGAACGGCGGGGCCGGTCCCGGACGGTAAATTCAGAACATCAGCATACTTGGCATTAGCGCGCCGGACCCAAACTCCGGCTGGTGGCCGGTGCGGGATTATTGACCTTTGCGGGCATTCGGCGTGTGATGGGAGTAACCGATCACGCTAGCTGCGGAGAAGAGGGACCAATGCCGCAAGTTGACGCAAGCGCCGGATTTCTCATTCCCGCACTGATCCTGATGGCGGCGGCCCTGGCCCTGACCGCCATGAGGGTGGATGCGGCCCTGGAGCGCGGGGACGGCGAGAGACTGTTCTGGATCAGCTTCACCGGCCTGCTGACTGCCCTGCTGGCCGTGGCGTGGGCCGTTGCCGGCAATCCGGGGGCGCGGCCTTGGGTTGGACTGGTGGCCGTTGCGGGGGCTGCCGGGGCCGCGGGCTGGGTGCGGGTCCGCAGCCGGCGGCGCCGTGAGGAGCGGTTGCGGGACGAACGCGGCCGGCGCATCGCTGCGCTTGAACGCCGGCATGACGCGGTGCTGCTCAGCTGGAGCTCGTACGAGCTCGATGACTGGAAGGCACTGGAGCGGCCCGGACTCAAGGACGCGTCCCGGCCTGAAACCAAGTCCTTGATGCAGGCGATGAAGGCCGCGGCAGCGCTCCGCCCGCAGCCCGCCGTGTCGGACCTGGCTGAGGCGGAATTGGACAGCTATGAGGCTGCGGTGGCGGGGTTGGAACAGGCATGGGAAAACGCCGAAACATCGGCCGGGGACGGCCGGGCCGCGTAACTGGAAAAAGCTATGGACGAAATGCCGGTTAGGTGTCAGGCTCATGGGCATGACCGGGCGCAGCAGGGATGACGTCAACCTCTCCCACAACCTTGACCGCAGCCGCTACGAGCTCCGCGTGGGCGGTGAATTAGTGGGTACGGCCGAATACGCGGAATATATCGAAGCGCCGGAATCGGTGGCCCTGACCCATACGGTGGTGCGGGAGGCTTTTCGGCACCAGGGCTATTCTTCGATACTGGTCAAATTCGCTGCGGAAGACATCATCGCGTCGGGCCGGCGCATCAAGCCCTATTGTTCCTACGCGGCGTCCTACCTGGCCAAACATCCTGAGTTCAGCCACCACGTGTCCTGGCCACAGGAAGCCCGGTAAGCCCGGTAAGCCCGGCGGGGATGAAACGCCCCCTGCGTTAATTGAAGCTGGCTCCCCGCTCTGCATATGGGGGGAACGCAGAAGGGGGAGCCAGTTGAAATAGTATAGTTGCATCCGTCCGGAGAAACCAATTGGGGGGGTGTTGTCCGTGTCCGTGTCTGCAAAGGCGTTCCAGGACTGGCGCGCCACAGCTGCCCCTCTCGAAACCACTGCGGATCTGTGCCGGCTGGCCGGCATCAAACGCTCCACGCTTGCCCAGCAGCTGGTCCGTGGCAAGGTTTCGGTGAGCACCGTGGTTCAGGTGGCGCGGGCCTGCGACCAGGACCCTGTTGAGGCTCTGTCCTACTTCGAGGAGTACCGCGATCTGCGGGCGGGGATGCGTCCTCCGTCGTCAGCGGAACTGATTAGCCAGGTAACCTACGTCTGCATTCTGGAGCAGGTGGTGGCCAGGAGCCGGCAGCCCGGCCTTTCGCCTGAGGAAATGCCCGCCCTGTGCGCGTTTCCGCACCGGTACTCGGTGCGCGGCTGGTTCGCGGCAGTCGATCCGGGCGATCTGAGGCAGCGGCTCAGTGCCAGCACTGGAGTGGCGCCGCAGAACCTCTCCGCACAGCTCACGGCCGGGCGCCTGGCCAGCGGACTGGCCGTGGAGGCCGCCCGGCTGGCAGGTGTTTCACTGACGAGCGGGCTCGTGGCAACGGGCATGCTCACCCCCGATGAATGCGGCTGGCCGCGCGGCGGACGGGAGCAGGCGCTTGCCCAGCTCTCCGATGCTGACCTGGTGATCCTTGCCCGGGACCGGCTGGACGCGCTGGGCAAGGTCCTGAAGAAGGTCGAGAACGAGGAAAAAAACAACTTCGCACTTATGGAGCAATTGGGATGACATTACAGTGGGCGGCCCTTGGTGCGGCCCTTTTCTTCGCACTGCTGCGGGTGCCGGCTGCCATTCGCGGTGATAACCGGGGAATGTTCTACGCCCTGATTTTCCTGTCCGCAGCCATGGCGTTGAGCATTCCGTACTTTTACCTGCCGGTGGACTCCCTGCTGGGAGGGGTCAATGCTGCGAACCTCCTCTTGAGGTATTTGCTGTTTGCTGTCCTCCTGATTGTGGGATTGAAGGCCGCTGTGGCTTTCCAGGCTCAGCTTGCGGCTCGTTTGATCGGCGGGCCGGTGGGGATGATCGTCCTGGCGGCTTGCGCCGTATCGGTGGCGGTGCTTTACGTACTCAGCGACCTGCCTGAATCCTCCACCGCGCTCGCCGCATACTGGGACCAGGACACGGTTCACGCCTACGGAGACAGTGCCCGGCTGTACCAGATCTACGTGGGTGCCTGCCTTGTCCCTTCACTGGTCGGTTCCGCCGCTGCATCCCGGCTTCCGGCCGATATCCGGGTGAGCGCCGCCCTGCTGGCACTGGGGTTGGCCGCCTCGGTCATTCACTCCGCACTGTCCCTTGCCGCGATAAATCCGAACATCGGCGTATGGGACACCGTGCTTCCCTATTCCGCCGTCATCGTGGTGTCTCTTGGACTGGGCATTATGTGGAATGCACGCAGGATCGCCAAGCGGCGCCCCAAGCCCGGATTGCTGGCCAGAGCGTACGCCTCCAGGTAAAGAATCTGCAACGAACATTCACATTTTCATCATCCTGTGCCAGAATTATGATTATGTAACATCCGCTGCCTGTGGGGGGTCAGCGTGAGGTTACAACCGAAGCCAGCGGATTGCTCCGCTGGCTTCGCTGTATCCGTTTGCCGCGAATGCGCGGCAAACACAGAAAGCGGGAGTTCCGGGAAATCCGAAGCTCCCGCTTTTACTTTTATCGAACAACGCGGCTTATTGCGCGTCCAAATCGGTTTCCAGGACTTTGACCAGGGCATCGAGGGCGTCGTCGGCGCCGTCACCTTCGGCACGCAGCACCACCACATCTCCGTTCGAGGCACCCAGGCTCATCAGCGACAGCATGCTCGCGGCATCCATCGCCTCGTCCGCAGGCTCCCCCTCCATCGCAATGGTCACGTCCACCGGCTGTGCCGCTGCGGCCTCGGCAAAAATTGAGGCCGGGCGTGCGTGCAAACCGACCCGGCTGGCAATTGTGGCTTTACGTTCTGGCATGGGATGTTTCCTTCCGGTTGTGGGGTGAGGGGAGGGCGTTACAAGCCAAGCTCCTCCAGGAGGGGAAGCCGGCTGCGCACTGCTGTCCGCGCCTCCGCCGCGGAGGCAGCGGCCAGGGCAAGCGATGCCAGGTCCTTGGCTTCGGCTATGCTCACCGAGGCGAGCACCGCTCCCACCGAGGCCAGCGCCCGCGGGGTCATGGACAGCGTGTTAACGCCCAGCCCCGCCAGCACGACGGCGAGTGCCGGGTCCGCGGCGGACTCCCCGCAGACACCCACATTCTTGGGTGACTCCACCGAATCTGATCCAGCCGCAGCCTCGGCGGCGCGGGCGCCGTCGACAGTGTTCTTGATCAGCCGAAGGACTGCCGGCTGCCATGGGTCATTCAGGCTGGCCAGGGAGCCAAGCTGCCGGTCCGCCGCCATGGTGTACTGCGTCAGGTCGTTGGTGCCGAGGGAAGCGAAACGGACCCTGGACAGAATCGCCTGCGCCATCACAGCCGCCGCGGGGACCTCGATCATCACGCCGGGGATGGCAAGCCCGGCCCCGGTGCACATCACAGCGAAGTCGGCGGCTTCGTCTGCGGTTGCGATCATGGGAGCCATCACCCAGACGTCGGCCTCGTGGGCCCCTGCTGCAATGGCAATCGCCTCCAGCTGCCGTGCCAGCACACCCGGCGATGTGCGGTCGGTCCGGTAGCCCCTCACGCCCAGCGCGGGATTCGGCTCGGTGGTGTCGGTCAGGAACGGAAGCGGTTTGTCAGCCCCGGCGTCCAGGGTGCGGATGACGACCTTCCGGCCCGGAAAGGCCTCAAAAACACTTCCATAGGCCTGCACCTGCTCCTCCACGCCGGGTTCGGAATCCCGGCCCAGGAAGCAGAATTCGGTGCGCAGCAGGCCGATGCCTTCGGCGCCGGCAACGGCGGCAGCCCGGGCGTCCTTGCCGGACCCAACATTGGCGAGCAGCGGAACAGCGTAACCGTCCGACGTCGTGCCCTTGCCGCTGAACGGCGGCAGGGAGACCCGGGCGGCGTACTTTTGCGCCGCTTCCCGCTCGGCTGTCCCGGGCTCCACCACAACGGTTCCGGCAGCCCCGTCGATAAACAGCTCGGCGCCGTCGGGGATGGAGTCCGATTCCACCGCCCCGACCACGGCGGGAAGCCCCAGGGAACGGGCCAGGATGGCCGTGTGGGACTGGGGTCCGCCGCCGGACGTGACCAGTCCGATCACTTTGGCGGGATCCAGGGTGGCAGTGTCAGCGGGGGCCAGCTCCTCGGCCGTGAGGATGAACGGAACATCCGACCCCGGGATCCCGGGTGGGGGCAGTCCGTCCAGCTGGGCGACAATCCGGGCCCTGACGTCGAGCACGTCCTGCGTGCGTTCGGCCATATAGCCGCCCAGGCTCTGCAGCATGGCGGCCACTTCCATTCCGGCCTCCCAGACAGCCCGTTCCGGGGTCATGCCGGCATTGATGTGCTTCCCGGCAGCCTTGAGCAGCATCGGGTCGGTGGCCATCATGGCCGTGGCGTTCAGAACCGCCTTGGCGTCACCGGATGCTGTCTCCGCGCGGTGGCGCAGATCGTCCCGAACGTCCTCGGCGGCATCCTTGAGCCGCGCTTTTTCTCCGTCGACCGTTTGGTCCGCACCGAACCGGGCATCCGCTGCGGGCTCGGGCACCGGGGGCGGCATCCGCAGTGAGGGCCCCAGCACCCGCCCGGCGCTGACTCCGATTCCCGTGATGGTCCGCATCAATGTGCCTCTCCGTGGATGAGCAGTGGGTTATGCAACGACAGGCTCCTCTACTCGCTTGGGTGCCGTCAGACGCTTAAGGGCAACATAGATCAATCCTGAGGCCACCATTCCCGCGAGGATAGCCACAATGAACATCAGCACGTTACCAATGGCGAAGAAGACAAAAATACCTCCATGCGGTGCCTGCGACGTGACGCCGGTGCCCATACAGATGGCACCGGCAACAGCACCACCCACCATGCAGGACGGGATAACCCGGAAGGGGTCCGCCGCGGCAAACGGAATGGCTCCTTCCGAAATGAACGCGGCTCCCAGCAGCCAGGCGGCCTTGCCGTTTTCCCGCAATGCCATGGAAAACTGCTGCTTGTCCACAACGGTGGCCAGGGCCATGCCCAGCGGCGGGACCATGCCCGCGGCCATAACCGCCGCCATGATCTGCCAGGGTGCCTGATTCTCGAAACTGCCTTCGCCGAGTCCGGCGACAGCGAAAGCGTACGCCACCTTGTTGATGGGCCCGCCAAGATCGGATCCCATCATCAGGCCCAGGACAATGCCCAGTACGATGGCGGCGGCACCGCTCAGGCCCGACAGCCAGTCGTTGAGGGCCAGGGTGAGGCCGGCGATGGGTCCGCCCAGCACCAGGATCATCAGCCCGGAAGCCACCAGCGAGGTGACCAGTGGGATGATCACCACCGGCATGAGGCCGCGAAGCCAGGACGGCACGCTCCAGCTGCCTACCCACTTGGCGACAAAACCGGCCAGCAGGCCGCCGATCAGCCCGCCGATAAACCCGGCGTCCATAAAGAGGGCGACGGCGCCGGCGGTGAAACCGGGGGCGATACCCGGCCGGTCCGCCAGCGCATAAGCGATGTAGCCGGCCAGGGCGGGCACCAGGAAGCCCAGGGACAGGTTGCCGATCTTCCAGAAAACTGCCCCGAGGTAGGTCAGCAACCCCTCTTCGCCGGGGTTGAACAGCGTGCTTCCGTCAAGGATCAGGTCGCCGGTGAGGTTCCCGTCGTCGTCGGACAGCGAGAGTTCATAGCCGCCCAGCAGGAAGCCCAGGGCAATCAGCAGTCCGCCGCCGGCAACAAACGGAATCATGTAGCTGACGCCGGTGAGCAGCGCCCGCTTCACCTGGCCGCCGAAACCCTCCCCGCCGCCGCTGCTCTGGGGATCCCGCTCCTCCCCGCCCGAGCCTCCGCCGCCTGCGACCCGGCGGGCGTTGGGATCCTTCGCCGCAGCCAGCGCTTCATCGATCATGACGCCGGGTTCGTCGATGCCCCGCTTCACGGGTCCGCTGATAACGGGCAGTCCGGCAAAGCGGCCCTTGTCCCGGACGTCGACGTCGGTCGCGAAGATGACGGCATCCGCGTTGCGGATCACCGAGGGATCCAGCGGCGTGGAACCCGCCGATCCCTGTGTCTCCACCTGCAGATCGATACCGCGCTCCGCCGCCGCGGCGGCCAGGGAGTCCGCCGCCATGTAGGTGTGGGCAATGCCGGTGGGACAGGCGGTGACGGCAACCAGTCTCCTGGTCTCCCCAGTGCCGGGTCCGCCGTCTGTTTGTTCCGCGGTCCCTGCGCCGCCTTGCCCGTCCCGGCCTCCTGCTGCGGCGGAATCGGCGGTGACTCCCGATGCCCGGGCGCCTGCAGAGTGCGCGCCGCCCGGGCCGGTGGTGGAAGGCGCCGCGCCGGCGCCAGCCGTCCCGGCCGCCCCTGCGGCTCCCGCACCCGTGCTGCCGGAGCCGGTACCTGTACCCTGGCCCGTTCCCGCTGCAGTTGCCGTCTGTGACTGCGGCACCGGCCCCAGGCCCAGTGCGCCGTCCACCAATTCGACGATTTCTTCGGGGGACTGTGCTGTCCGCAGCGCCCCGGTGAAGTTCTTCTTTATGAGGGAGCGGGCCAGCTTGGCAAGCAGCTGCAGATGCTCCTGGTCCGCGCCTTCAGGGGCGGCAATAAAGAAGACGATGTCCGCCGGTCCGTCCTTGGCGCCCCACTCCACCGGCGGGCTGATGCGCGCCATGGCCAGGGTGGGTTTGGTGACGGCAGCCGAGCGGCAGTGTGGGATGGCGATACCGCCGGGAACTCCCGTTGCGGTCTTCGCTTCACGGGCCATCGCATCCGAATAGAGATCCTCGAATCCGGTGGCGCGGCCGGCCGAGACGACTTTCTGGACCAGATGGCGGATTACCTCGGACCGTTCAGATCCCAGGTTCTGGTCCAGTGTGACCAGCTCCGGGGTGATGAGTTCAGACATTAGTCTTCCTCCTTGGTGGATGCTGCCCTGGTGGAGCTGGCGCCCGGCAACGCAACGGGACCTGCTATTTCCTTGACGGTTACGGCTCCGGTATCGGTTTGGGCGAGGGTTGGAACGGTGGTGCCCGGCAGGGAAGCCGCTGCTGCTCCGTGGGCCACGGCCTGGCGGAGGCAGTCCCTGGGCGGCGCGCCCGCTACGTCGGCCAAAAGGAAGCCCGCGAGGGAGGAATCCCCGGCGCCCACTGTCGACCGCGCCTCAACGGGCGGGCGGGTGGCCTGCCAGGCGCCGTCGGCAGTGACCAGCAGTGCGCCTTTGGGGCCAAGGGTTGCCAGGACCGCCCCCACACCCCGGGCAATCAGGGTCCTGGCCGCGGTCACCGCAAGATCGGGATCCCCTTCGAGCTCACCCTCAGTGCCGATTCCGGTGACTTCCGAGAGCTCCTCGGCATTGGGCTTGAGCAGGTCCGGGGCTGCGTTGTGCAGGAGTGCACCCAGAAGCGGAGGTCCGGAGGAATCAATGGCAATCCGCGGCGCCCGGTCGCCAAAATGCTGGCGGACGGCGTGCGCCACCAGGGCATAAAAATCCGGTGATGCGCCGGGCGGGAGGGATCCGGCGAGGACGAGCCAGGCCGCCGGGGAGCCGTCCTCCCCGGCAGCGCACGTTGCAACCAGCAGATTGATGAGGCGTTCCTGTTCCCCTGCATCGAGGGGAGGGCCCGGGACGTTGATCTTGGTGGTGGTTCCGTCCGGTTCGGTGAGCGTGATGTTGCTCCGGAGCGTTGCGGCGATGGGCATATTGGCATAACTGACCCCGGCGGTGCGCAGGCCGGCCATGACCGGATCGTTGTCGCGGCCGGGGAGGACGGCAATCGCCTGGACGCCGGAGGCCGTGAGTGCACGGCACACGTTGACGCCTTTGCCGCCGGGATCCTCGCTGATTGCCGCAGCGCGCTGGACGGCACCGCGGACCAGGGTTCCGGGCAGCTCAACTGTCCGGTCCAAGCTGGGATTGACGGTGAGGGTGACAATCATAAAAACACCATGTTGGACTCCTGGGGGGTGCTGCAGCGGTACCCGGTGCCCCGGTCGGCTGCCGGTGTCAGCTGATGTGCTGCTGCAGTGATGGAATCATTGGCCGGTGGTGCCCCGGGCGGCCGGGTCGCCGCGGTGAGGACCGTCCAAGGCGTAGGGAGCTGGGTGGGAGCTCTGGCGAAAGCTAAGGGAAGTTGAGGCATAAACACCCGGATTCTGTGGCACGCACCACATGTGGTGCGTTTCGTCCAGCGTACTTTTGGGGTCTTGGAGCTTGCAATAACAGGCGCCGGGGCGGCCATCCGCGGGGCCACATTGGCTGGCGGGGCTGCCGCTGGCCCGGCACGGGAAGTCTGGTCACCCCTCGCCCGGGCCCGGAGCGGGCGGCGGTTTAGGGTGAGTGGATGCACATCGAATCATGGTCAGCACCAGAAGACGCCCGCGCCGGGACCCATCTCCTGGTGATGCTGCACGGGTATGGCGCAGATGAAGCCGGGATGGTGCGGCTCTTTCCATCGCTTCCGGCCGGGGTTACCGGAGTTGCCGTCCGCGGCAGTTTCCCCGTGGGGGATTCCTTCGGATGGTTCCTGCTGGATCCCTACCTCAGCTCGGACACCTCCGAAGTCCTGGAGGCTGCCTCGGCACTGCTGGCCCGGGTGGACCGGATCCGCGCCGCAGGTTCCTTCACCGGAGTATCACTGCTCGGGTTTTCCCAGGGAATGGCCATGGCAACCACGCTGCTGCGGCTGCGGCCTACCGGATTCGACGCCGTCGTGGGGTTGTCCGGATTTGTGGCCGAAAATGAACTGCTGGCGATGGCCGAACCGCTGGCTCAGCCGGTTCCATACTTTTGGGGGCGGGACCGAAACGACTGGGTCATCAATGAGGATGCAATTCTCCACACGGAGAATTGGCTGCGGGAAAATACCGCGCTCACCGCGCGGACGTATCCCGGGATGGGGCACTCTATCGGCACTGAAGAGGTCCGCGACGTGGGAATCTTTCTGCGCAGATATGTAGCACCACAGCCCTGATCTGGCGCGGCAAACAATAGTCGCTAACATTGATTACCGGCGAAGAAAAATCGGCCCCGACTACTACCTAAGCATGCTTATGAAGTACAGTGGAGGAAAGCGCGGCCCACAGGTCGCTCAGTAAAACAACGAAATCATCACTCGTTCACACAGCAAGGAGTACATCATGGGTTTCATTGCTTTCCTTATTCTGGGTCTTATTGCCGGTGCAATCGCAAAGGCCATCCTTCCGGGCCGTCAGGGCGGCGGCTGGATCGCCACTCTGGTCCTCGGCGTTATCGGCGCCCTGCTCGGTGGCTGGATCGGCGGCGCTCTGTTCGGCGCTGACATCAACGAGTTCTTCTCCATCGAGACCTGGCTCGTGGCCATCATCGGCTCCCTGGTTGTTCTCGTGATCTACGGCTTCGTTACTCGCAAGAGTGGCAACCGCGCGTAGTTTCATGAGTTCCGTGCCTTGGCGCGGATCCCTGCACTAGCTGCAGGCAGCGGGGCCGGCGGATTTCCGCCGGCCCCGCTTTTTTCGTCTCAGTAACCCGTACGCTTAACCCGGCCTCACTTGCGCCGGTCTGCCAGAAAATCCGAAAAGGAGCGTTGCCGTGGGTTTTGCATCCAACCGTGCCGTCAGGGTTGCCGGAGGTGCCGTCTTTGAAAAGGACGGAACGCCAAAGGCCGGACTCCTGAGGGCGATGGAACGGGCCGTTGAGGTTCAGCGCCCCCTCGTCCTGGCCAATATCCGCAGGCTGCAGCGCAAGCATCCCCACGCCACACCGGCGGAACTGGTGTCAATCATCGAGAAGCACTACCTCGCCACGGTCACCGGCGGGGGAGCCGCTGTGGGAGCCACCGCCGTCGTACCCGCCATCGGCACCATGGCGGCCCTGGGCCTGTCCGCGGCCGCGACGGTGGGCTTCCTCGAGGCGACAGCCCTGTTCGCCCAGTCGGTGGCTGAGCTGCACGGTGTCCAGCTGGAGGAACCGGAACGCTCCCGGACCATGGTCATGGCCATCATGCTGGGCGAAGAGGGAACCGCCATGATGCAGTCCGTCGCCGGGCGCGGGGCGAAGCCCTGGGCCAGTTCGCTGGGCGGAATGCCCTCGGGTTTGATGGGCAGCGTGGGTTCGTCCATCCGCAGGCAGTTCACCAAGCGCATTGTGGCCCGCCAAGGCACCGCCATGCTGGGGCGCGCTCTTCCTCTGGGCGTTGGCGCAGTGGTGGGCGGCGCCGGCAACCACGCCATGGGCAAGGGCGTGATCAAGACGGCACGGAAGGCTTTCGGGCCGGCGCCGGACAGCATTCCCGGCGAACTCGCGGAAGACCTGCGGAAACTGCCGGACAGCTAAGCACGGACGGCTGGGCTCCGGTCGGGGATGGCCCGGGGGACTGCTTTTGACGGCGGCTGCCCCGGGCACCTCCTAGCCGAAGACGGCGTGCGCGACGGTAAAGATCACCAGGCCCGCCAGCGATCCGACCACCGTGCCGTTGATGCGGATGAACTGCAGGTCCTTGCCGACCTGGAGCTCGATCTTCTCGGACGTTTCCTGGGCGTCCCAGTGCTCCACGGTCTCCGTAATCACTGCGGCGATGTCGCTGCTGTACGTCTTGACGAGGTAGCCGGCGCCGTCCGCAATCCAGGTGTTCACCTTCGCGGCGAGTTCCGCGTCGGTGCTGAGCCTGCGGCCGAAGTCCTGCACCGCTGCCTTGAAGTTGCGCGTCAGTTCACTGTCCGGATCGTCCACCGCGGTGGTCAGGGCATTTTTGATGGTGGCCCAGGTCGAAGTGATGAGCTGCTGGACCCGGGGATCGTCAAGAACCTGTTCCTTGATGGCGTCGGCCTTGGCCATGACCTCAGGGTCCTCCTGCAGGTCCTTGGCCAGGCCCTTAAGGTAGTCATCCAGGGCGCGGCGCAGCTCGTGGTCCGGGTCATCCTGCACGGCGTTCAGGAAGCGCCGCACCTCCACCTGGACGCGGTCTCCCACCAGATCATCCACGAAGGACGGCACCCACGACGGCGAGCGCTGGGTCACCAGTTCGGATATGACATCCGGGTTGGCAGCCACCCAATCATTGATGCTGTCCACCACCAGGTTCACTAGCTGATGATGGTGCCCCTCCTCGAAGACACGCTCCGCAACGCGTCCCATGGGCGGGCCCCAGGGCGGATCCACCACATGGCGGCGGAACATGGATTCCAGGACGCTCTTGACGGCGTCGTCGTCCAGGACCCGCAGGATGCCGCGGATTGCCGCCGATCCCTCGATGGCCACCCTGGCCGCGCTTTCCGGGCGTTCCAGCCATGCTCCGGCCTTCTGCGCCAGCGCCATGGACCCGAGCTTTTGCCGGATGACCTCCTCGGAGAGGAAGTTGCTTTCCACGAACTGGCCCAGTGAGGCGCCGATCTGGTCTTTCTTCCGGGGAATGATAGCCGTGTGCGGGATCTTCACTCCCATGGGGTGCTTGAAGAGCGCCGTGACGGCGAACCAGTCCGCCAGTGCGCCCACCATGCCGCCCTCAGCCGCCGCGCGGACGTACTGCAGCCAGGGATAGCGGTCCTGCAGGGCAAAGGAAAAGACGAAGATGACCGCCAGCAGCACCAGCAGGCCGGTGGCCAGCATCTTCATGCGGCGCAGTCCGGCGGCGCGCTCGACGTCGTTCAGCAGCGGGACGCTCATGCGCCGGCTCCGCCGGTCCGGACGCGCCGGACTGGATGTGTCGAAAGTAAGGTCATGCCGCTCCTCGTGCTTATGCCGGCCCGTGTGCCCCGGCCGGTGTGCCCCGGCCGGTTCGGCGGGGCAGGAACCATCCAGCCGAATATCATCTCCAGCCAATATTGTCAGTCTGCTTGGCAGGGTGCCATCTCAGCAAACGCAGGGCACCCTGCGGCGTCCTAGGACAAGCCGCGGCAGTGTGATTGAGTGGGACGATGGCTGCCCCGATTGAGGACTATGCGCTCGTGTCGGACCTGCACACGGGTGCGCTGATTTCCCGGCGGGGGAGCATCGACTGGTTGTGCCTGCCGCGGTTTGATGCGCCGTCGGTCTTCGGGGCACTGCTGGGGACCGAGGATCAGGGACGCTGGCTGCTGGCGCCGGATGGGGAGGCCGAGGTCGTTCACCGCAGCTACCGGGACTCCACCTTTATCCTGCAGACCCGCTGGGCCACCGCAACCGGAACCGTGCTGGTCACCGAGTTCATGCCGGTGGGTGACGGGCGCGCCTCGATCGTGCGCCGGGTGCAGGGACTCAGCGGCACCGTAAACATGCGGCAGGAGCTGGAGATCCGGTTCAACTACGGCACGGTCCTCCCGTGGATGCGCCGGGATCCGTATCCCCACGGCGAACGGCTGCTCGCCATCGCCGGACCCAGCGCACTGGTGCTGCGCGGCGGCAACCTTCCCGTGGCCGAGGACCACCGGCACGTGGGCAGGTTTAGTGTGGCGGCCGGGGAGCAGGTGGATCTGGAGCTGACGTGGTACCGCTCCCACTCGGACGCCCCCGCGCTGACCGACATTGATGCTGCGCTGGAGTCCACTGCCGCGTACTGGGAGGGGTGGGCCTCGCACTGCCAGCCCGCTCCCCGGTACGAATCTGCGGTCCAGCGTTCCCTGCTGGTGCTGCGCGCGCTGACGCATGAGTCTACGGGCGGCATTGTTGCGGCGCCCACCACATCCCTTCCGGAAGTGGCCGGCGGGGAACGCAACTGGGACTACCGCTACTGCTGGCTGCGGGATGCGGCGCTGACGCTGGAAGCCATGCTGGGGCACGGGTACGCGGATGAAGCCCTCCAATGGCGTAACTGGCTGCTCCGTGCGGTTGCCGGAGACCCGGAGGACCTGCAGATCATGTACGCCGTGGACGGCGCGCGTGACCTGCCAGAGCGCATCCTGACGCAGTTCTCCGGGTATGGGGGAGCCGTTCCCGTCCGGGTGGGAAACCGGGCGGTCAGCCAATACCAGGCCGACGTCGTGGGGGAAGTGATGGTGGCGCTCGCCAAGCTGCGTGAGAACGGGGTGGCCGAGGACCACTTCTCCTGGCCGCTGCAGCGTGCCCTGATGTCCTTCCTGGAGCGGCATCTGGAGGATAAGGACCACGGCATTTGGGAAATGCGCGGGGAACCGCAGCACTTTACGCATTCCCGGGTCATGATGTGGGCTGCCTTTGACCGCGCGGCCACCGCAGCCCGGACGTACGGCCTGGACGGGCCGGTGGAATTATGGGACGCGCTGCGGGACGGACTGCGCGAGGAGATCCTGAACCGGGGCTACAACCCCGAGCTCGGGTCCTTCACGCAGTATTACGGCGGCCCCGAGGTGGACGCGGCCCTCCTGCAGCTGCCGCAGGTCGGTTTCCTGCCGTATGACGACGAGCGCATGCTCGGCACGGTGGCGCGGCTGGAAAAGGACCTGCTGACCGAATCCGGCCTGCTGCTGCGCTACGCCACCCACACCGGCGTGGACGGCCTCCCCACCGGAGAAAACCCCTTCCTTGCCTGCAGCTTCTGGCTGGTGGAGCAGTACGCCGCCACCGGCCGGACCGAGGAGGCCAGCGCACTCATGGACCAGCTGGTGGGCTACTCCAATGAACTGGGCCTGCTGAGCGAGGAGTACGATCCGGTAAACAACACCATGGCCGGTAACTTTCCCCAGGCTTTTTCCCACCTCGCCCTGGTCCGCGCCGCCGATGCCCTCAACAACTTCGATGGCGGGGACCGGCCGGCGGAGCAAACGTCCTCCGAGCGCCCCGGCGCATACTCCACCAGTGAAAGAAGCACATGAACCGCCAGTTCCTCTCCGCGGCCGCAATGGCCTCCCTGCTGACCGTCAGCGCCGTCAATCACTTCCGCAACCCGAAGTTCTACAACGCCGTGGTGCCCCGGAGTATCAGCACGGACACCGGGGGCGCTCTGGGCGTGATGACGCGTCGGCAATGGACGCACCTGAGCGGGGGCCTGGAACTCGCCGCTGCGGCGGGTCTGCTGCTGCCGGCCACCCGCCGCGCTGCGGCCACGGCAACCGCACTGATGTACGTGGCGTTCATCGCCGGACACGTCAGCGCCCTGCAGCGCGCCTTCGGGCCGCGGGGATCCGATCAGCAGAAGATGATTCACCTGGCCCGGCTGCCGCTGCAGCTTCCCCTGATCCGGTGGGCCTGGAGCCTGCGCCGGTAGGGGCTGGATACATGTCCACCCAACTGCTGGTCCTCTCCGATACCCATCTTCCCAAGCGTGCGCGGGAGCTGCCCGAGCCGCTGTGGCAGGACATTGAAGCGGCCGACGCCGTCGTGCACGCCGGCGACTGGGTCAGTGAGGATTCACTCGATGAGATGCTGCGCCGCTCCCGCCGGCTGATCGCCTGCTACGGCAACAACGACGGCGGCGCCCTGCCGGACCGGCTGCCCCTGGTGGCGACGGCAACCATCGAGCAGGTCCGCCTGGCCGTCATTCATGAAACAGGCCCGGCAACCGGCCGGGAGCGCCGCATGGACGAGCGGTTTCCGGACACCGACCTGCTGGTGTTTGGACACAGCCACATCCCGTGGGACACGGTGACGCCGCGCGGCCTGCGGCTGCTGAACCCCGGCTCGCCGACTGACCGCCGCCGGCAGCCGTTCTGCACCTACCTGCGCGTCACGGTGGACGGCGCAACCGTCGACTCCGAACTGGTGCGGCTCCCGCCGCGGAATTCCACCGCTTAAACGGCCACTGCCCCGCCATCCGGAGAGGGACGGCGGGGCAGCTGAGGGATGCTTAGTTGCTGCCGGGCTGGAAAACGACCTTGATGCAGCCGTCTTCCTTCTTCTGGAACTTCTCGTACAGCTCCGGAGCCTCATCCAGGTTGGCCTGGTGGGTCACCAGGTTGGTGACACCCAGCGGGTCGGAGGGGTCCTCCACCAGCGGCATCAGGTCGTCGGTCCAGCGCTTGACGTTGCACTGGCCCATCCGCAGGTTCAGCTGCTTGTCGAACATGGCCATCAGGTTCATCGGGTCGGCCGTGCCGCCGTAAACCCCGCTAAGGGACACGGTGCCGCCGCGGCGGACGGCGTCGAGTGCTCCGTGCAGGGCCGAAAGGCGGTCCGTGCCGGCGGTTTCCATGGCCTTTTGGGCCAGCTTGTCCGGGAGCAGGCCGACGACGGTCTGGGCGGCCTTGCCGGAGGGGGAGCCATGGGCTTCCATGCCGACGGCGTCCACGACCGAGTCCGGGCCGCGGCCGTCGGTCATCTCACGCAGCTCATCCGCGACGTCCTGATGCAGGTCCAGCACCTCGACGCCGTACTGCGCAGCGAGGGCTCGGCGCTCCGGAACCGGCTCCACGCCGATCACGCGGTAACCGAGGTGGGTGCCGATGCGGGCAGCGAACTGGCCCACCGGTCCCAGGCCGTAGACGGCGAGGGTGCCGCCGTCGGGCACATTGGCGTACTGCACGCCCTGCCAGGCGGTGGGAAGGATGTCGGAGAGGAACAGGTAGCGGTGATCCGGGAGTTCGGTGCCAACCTTGATGGGGTTGTAGTCGGCCAGCGGAACCCGCAGGTACTCGGCCTGGCCGCCGGGAACGGAGCCGTACAGCTCGGAGAAGCCGAAGAGCGCGGCGCCGGAGCCCTTCTCCCGGACCTGCGTGACCTCGCACTGGGTCTGCAGGCCCTGACGGCACATGTAGCAGCTGCCGCAGGCGATCTGGAAGGGAATGACCACGCGGTCACCCTTCTTGAGGGTGGTCACGGCCGAGCCGACCTCTTCGACGATGCCCATGGTTTCGTGCCCAAGGATGTCGCCCGGCTTCATGTACGGCATCAGCACCCCGTAGAGGTGGAGGTCCGACCCGCAGACGGCAGTGGAGGTGACGCGGATGATGGCGTCAGTGGGTTCCTGGATGACCGGATCCGGGACTTGCTCGACGCTGACGGAGTTTTTTCCCTGCCAAGTAACTGCTTTCACGTGCGGTCCTCCTGCTAATTGCTTTTGGGTGCTTGAAAGTGCGTTCACCCATTGTCGCAAATAGTAAGGGTACTGACAAAATGCCCGGGAGTTCCGCGCGTCCGGTTAGGGTTTCCGCGGCAGGAAGCCGTTCCGGCCCGTCAATATCCGCGGATCCCGCCGGGTGATCAGTTCGGCGGCTTCCTCGTTGGTCAGTGCCTGGCCCGTGGAACGCATACCTGCTGGGGCGGGAACTGCCGGCTCCGGACCGAGGCGGCACACGGGAAGTTCCGGGGGGACGAGGATTTCGACCGGTATCGGCCCGCTGCCGGACTGCACCGCGGGGTCCGCGCCCTCATGAAGCAGCGCCAGGGCCTCGCGTTCCACATGAACGGCCCGGAGCAGGTTCACGCTCACTGCGGCACCCAGGGTTCCGGTGTGGGTCAGAATGTTCATCAGTGTGGAGCAGGTGGCCGACGTGAGGCAACCCCGCACCTCGAGGCAGGCAAGCCGCAGTTGGGTGTCAATCCGGACCAGAACCCGGAGCGTGTGGTCAGAGGACGGGTGTTCCCGTGAGGCGATGCTTTCCATGGGATTCTCCGCACGCAATTAGCAGGCGGCATTTGCTTAACCGGGTATCTGACCGTAACGGAAAAGTGGGAGCAATGTCAGCCCCTCCAGCGGATACGTGTCAGGTACCCGGTGTCATCCCGGCGTTTCCCCGGAATGGGGATCAACTGCCGGCCGCCCCGGCTGGAGCAGCGAAGTCCCGCGCCACCGTTTCGGCGGTCGCTTCGGCAATCGCTTCCTCTTCATCGGTGGGCACCACCAGTACGGGAATGGCTGAATCCGCCGTGCTGATCAGGCGTGCTTCGGATCCGCGTTTCCGGTTCGCCTCGGGGTCCAGGGTGATTCCCAGGGCGCCCAGCCGGTTCACGGTCAGTTCCCGGAACTCCCAGGCGTTTTCGCCAATGCCGGCCGTGAAGACCAGCGCCTGGGCCCCTCCGACGGCCACGTGGTACGCGCCGATGTACTTGGCCAGCCGGTAGGACGCGACGTTCAGCGCCAGTGTGGCTGCTTCATCCCCGCCGGCGGCTGCCTCCACCAGCGTCCGCATGTCCGAGGCGGCGCCCAGGGCGAGGAGCCCGGACTCCCGGTTCAGCAGATCGTCCAAGGTGTCCGCGTCGTATCCTTCGCGGAGCAGGAACACCAGGATGGACGGGTCCACGTCGCCGCTGCGGGTGCCCATGACCAGTCCCTCCAGCGGCGTGAAGCCCATCGAGGTGTCGATGCTCCTGCCGCCCTGGATGGCCGCCACCGACGCGCCGTTGCCCAGATGGGCGATGACGGCGTCGAACTCCCCGGGCTCAATGCCCAGAAAACGGGCCGCGGCCGGCGCCACGTAGCCGTAGCTGGTCCCGTGGAACCCGTAGCGGCGGATGCCGTACCTGCGGTACAGGCTGTTCGGCAGGGCGTAGCGCCATGCCTGCTCGGGCAGCGTCCGGTGGAAGGCGGTGTCGAAAACCGCCACCTGAGGAATCTTGGGCCATTTATCGTGGACGGCGCGGATGCCGCGGGCGCTCGCGGGATTATGCAGCGGGGCAAGGGGGCTCAGCCGTTCGATCGACCGGACAATTTCATTGTTGACCAGGACGGGTTCGCTGAAGCGTTCCCCGCCGTGAACCACCCGGTGCCCGACGGCGTCGATGCTGCGGCCGCCGAGGACGTCGGGCAGGCGGCGGCTCAGTTCCTCGAGGGCGGCTCCGTGGTCCGGCACGGCATCCTCGCCAATGCGGTCGATGATGCCCTTGGCGAGGAGCTCGCCGTTTGCGGTGTCCCGGACCTGGTACTTCAGGGACGAGGAACCGGAATTAATGACGAGTACCAGCATCAGCCCTCCTGGGCCTGGACCGCGGTGATGGCCACGGTGTTGACAATGTCTTCGACGGTACAGCCGCGGGAGAGGTCATTGACCGGTTTCCGCAGCCCCTGCAGGATGGGCCCCACCGCCACGGCGCCGGCGGATTGCTGGACCGCCTTGTACGTGTTGTTCCCGGTGTTGAGGTCCGGAAAGATGAAGACGGTTGCATGTCCGGCCACGTCCGAGCCGGGCAGCTTCGAAGCCGCGGTGGTCGCGTCCACCGCGGCGTCATACTGAATGGGGCCTTCCACCGGCAGATCGGGCCGCCGGCTGCGGACCAGTTCCGTGGCCTCACGGACCGTTTCCACGGACTCGCCGTGCCCCGAGGCGCCCGTCGAATAGGAGAGCATCGCCACCCGCGGCGTCACGCCAAACCGGGACGCGGTGTCCGCCGAGGCCAGGGCAATGTCCGCCAGCTGCTTGGCGTCCGGTTCGGGATTCACCGCGCAGTCGCCGTAAACCAGCACCCGGTCCTCAAGCAGCATGAGGAAGACCGAGGAGACGATGTCCACCCCCTCTTTCGTGCGGATGAATTCCAGCGCCGGGCGGATGGTGTTGGCTGTGGTGTGCGCGGCGCCGGAGACCATTCCGTCCACGCGCCCCAGGTGCACCATCATGGTTCCGAAGTATGCGCCGTGAAGCATACGTTCCTGGGCGTCGTCGAACGTGACGCCCTTCTTGGCCCGCAGTACCGCGTACTCACGGGCGAAATCGTCCCGCAGCGCGCTGGTGGCCGGATTGATGATGGTGGTGCCGCTGAGGTCGATGCCCTCACTGGCCGCCAACTCCCGCACTTCTCCTTCGGGCCCGAGCAGGGTGAGCGAGCAGACGTCCCTGCGGTGCAGGATTTCCGCCGCCCTCAGGACCCGCGTGTCCAGTCCCTCGGGAAGGACGATGTGCTTCCGCTGTGCCCGGGCACGCACGATCAGCTGGTTCAGGAAACGGAGCGGGGTGATTTTCTCCGGCCGGGGAAGCTCCAGCCGTTCCAGGAGCTCATTTTCGTCCACGTGCCGGGTCCAGACGCCCAGGGCGGCCGCGACCTTGCGCCGCTGGCCGGAGGAGATCTCCCCGCGCACGCGGCTGACCTGCCGGGCAGCCGAGTAGGTGTCGACGTCGACGGCGAACACCGGAAACGGCGCCTGGGACAGCAGCGCCAAGATTCCGGGATCGATGGGCAGGCCGCCGGTAAGGAGCATGCCGCTGGGTACCGGGAATTCCGGCGAAACAGCGGAGGCCAGCGCGGCCACCATGACGTCGGCCCGGTCGCTGGGGGCAATCACCAGGTTGCCGTGGTCCAGCTGGGAGATGAAGTTGCCCACCGTCATGGCGGCGACCTTGATGCCGACGACGTCTCGTTCCAGTGATGCGCTGCCGGCCAGCTGCCGCGCGTTAAGGGCCCTGGCCACTTCGGACATGGAGGGTTGGGAAATCTCGTTCAGCTCGGGCATCACGTACACCGGCCGGCCGGATGCCCCCGGGCGCACGGCGGCCCTGATCTCATCCACGGCCTCCGGTTCCGCCCGGTTGACCATCATGGCGAGAAGGTCGCAGTGTGCGTCGTGCAGCTCCCGCCGGGCCACGTCCACTGCATCAGCCGTTTCCGGCACTGTCATCTCCCGTGCGTTGACGACCGCCAGCACCACGGCGCCCAGGTTATTGGCGAGGCGGGCGTTCAGGATAAATTCCAGGGCGACGTCGTGCCCGGAAAGGTCCGAGCCCTCGATAATCACCACATCACAGTGGGCGGCCACTTCGTTGTAGATCGTCAGGCACCGGGAATCGACCTCGCCGCGCTCACCGGCCACGAGCAGGGAGCGGACTTCGCGGCGGGTGAGTCCGCCCCGGCTGGTTTCGGCGGTGAGGTTGAACTTGCGCTGCATGAGCCGCACCATGGGGTCCTGCGCCGGTTCGGAGCCTTCCACGATGGGTCGGAAGAACCCCACGCGGTCGGCGTGACGGAGCAGCATGTCGGCAAGACCGAGGGTGACAAGGGATTTGCCGGACCCCGGGGTCATGGCGCTGACATAGATTCCGCGTGCCATGGTTGTTGTCCGATCTCTGGGGTTGGGGCCAATGCCGTGTCCTAAGACACATCCTCATCTTCCCAAAGGCATTGATCGGTGGCTAGCTGACAGGCGGCAGCAGCCGCTGAACCGGCCTCCCGCCGCTGCGGCCGGACTGCAGCGTCTCACTATGTGGGATTAAACTGGAGGGAGCCCGGCCGCGATCCAGGCAGAGGCCTAGGATTGGTCGGTTAGTTTTGACGAATACCAGAGGCAAGGACCACCGTGAGTCTCTTCAGAACAAAGCCCATTGAGGATTCCCTTGCGGACGCAGATGAGCCCGGCCGCAGGCTTAAGCGCACCCTGACGACGTGGGACCTCATGATCATGGGTGTCGCCGTTGCTGTGGGTGCGGGAATTTTCTCCGTGGGAGCGAAGGCCGCGGCCAACTTCTCCGGCCCCGCCGTCACGCTCTCGTTTGTCCTAGCAGCCGTCACGTGCGCATTGGCGATCATGTGTTACGCCGAATTCGCCACTGCCATTCCGGTGGCTGGCTCCGCCTACGTGTTCACCTACGCGACCATGGGTGAGCTGGTGGCATGGATCATTGGCTGGAACCTGATCCTGGAACTGTTCACGGCTGCGGCAGTGATTGCCAAGTACTGGGGCATTTACCTCAGTGAGGTGTTCAGCCTGCTGGGGCTGGACGTTCCGGCCACCCTTGACCTGGGCCCGGTGGACCTGACCTGGGGACCGCTGCTGATTGTGTCGCTCTTCACGGTTCTGCTCGTCATGGGAACCAAGCTCTCCGCCCAGGTGGGCAACGTGTTCACCCTGATCAAGATCGGCGTTGTGCTGTTCGTGATCGTTGCCGGCTTCTTCTACGTGAAGGCCGAGAACTATACGCCGTTCATTCCGGATTCCGTTCCCACCGAGTCGCTGGGCACTGAGGGCGTCCTGCAGCAGTCGCTGTTCTCCTTCATGACCGGCGCCGCCCCGGCCCAGTACGGCATGCTGGGGGTCTTCGCCGGCGCGGCGATCGTCTTCTTTGCCTTCATCGGCTTCGACGTCGTGGCCACCTCCGCCGAGGAAGTAAAAAACCCGGGCAAGACCCTGCCCCGCGGCATCTTTGCCGGACTGGCCGTGGTCACCCTGCTGTACATCGGTGTCTCCCTGGCCCTGACCGGAATGGTTCCCTACACCGAACTGGCCGCCGTCGAATCTCCGAACCTCGCCACCGCCTTCTCCCTTGTGGGAAACCCCTGGGCGGCGCAGGTGATCGCAGTCGGCTCCCTGATTGGCCTCACCACGGTGATCATGGTCCTGCTGATGGGCCTGGCCCGCGTGGTCCTGGCGATGAGCCGCGACGGGCTGCTGCCGCGCTCGCTCTCCCGCACCAGCGACAAGCACGCCACTCCGGCCCGCCTGCAGATCCTGTGCGGAACGCTCGTGGCGCTGGTGGCCGGGTTCACCCAGGTGGACGTCCTTGAGGAAATGATCAACATTGGCACCCTGTCCGCGTTTGTGGTCGTCAGCGCCGGCGTCCTGGTCCTGCGCCGCAAGCGGCCGGACCTCAAGCCCGCCTTCCGTGTGCCTTTCGGTCCGGTCCTCCCGGTTCTCTCGGCCCTGCTGTGCGTCTACCTGATGACCAACCTGGCCGTGGAAACCTGGATCTACTTCGCGGGATGGCTGCTGATCGGATTCCTGCTGTACTTCGCGTACGGCCAGCGCCACTCCCGCCTGAATGACAAATTCGCGGACCTGCGCACGGCTGAGCGGGCCGAGCGCGCCGCCAGGCTCGAACGCGAACAGCAGCTGCCGACGCCGGAAGCCTAGCCGTCCTGCCACCGCTGCCTTGAGTTTTCCGGAGGCGGTGGCAGACTGGCAGCATGCTTGTTGCCTTCTCCGTAGCTCCGTCCGGCATTGGTCCGGATTCCCCCGCCGGTCCCGGAACGGCTGACGCCTCGGTGCACGACGCCGTCGCGGCCGCCGTCCGGATAGTCCGCGAATCCGGTCTGCCCAACCACACCGATGCCATGTTCACCACGCTGGAGGGTGAGTGGGATGAGGTCATGGATGTCATCCGGCGCGCCACTGAGGCGGTGGGCCGCTACGGCAGCCGGGTGTCCCTGGTGCTGAAGGCGGACATCCGGCCGGGCCACTCGGGCGAGCTGACCGGCAAGGTGGAACGCCTGGAAGCTGCCCTGGAGCGGTCGGGCACGCCGGAGGAGTGACTCCCCGGTCCTGGCTCTCTGGCCGGAAGCCGGGCGGACGGCGCTTAAACTGAAGGTATGACCCCCACGCTCAGCCGCACCCCGGCCGCCCGCACCGCCAGGAATGTCCGGACGCTCCGGACGGTGGCCTGATGGGCAGGCAGCGGCCGGGCAAGGGACCCGCGGCCGTGGATCCCGCCGGCACACCTGAAGCCGGACCGGTGGCCGGAACCTTCCCCATTGACACCGGTACCTGTGAGCTTTTGCCGGACCAGTTCAATCCCCACGGCTGGATCCTCAAGGTCAACGGCGTGCACAGCTCGCACATCGACCTGGCCGATCCCCGCCAGCTCGACTTTGAGTACATGCGCTGGATCGCTGCCCTGGTGGACACCCATTGGGAACCAGCTTCGAAGCTGCGCGCGCTGCATCTGGGTGGCGCCGCCTGTTCCATGGCCCGGTACTTTGCCGCCGGCTACCCCAACGCCCGGCAGGTGGTTGTGGAACTGGACGGGCGGCTGGCCGAGCTGGTGCGCGCATGGTTTGACCTGCCCCGCGCACCCCAGATGCGGCTGCGGGTGGGGGAGGCCCGGGAAGTCACCCAAACCCTGCATGAGGACAGCCGGGACCTGATCATCCGTGATGTCTTTGCGGGGGCCAAAACGCCGCAGGCCCTGACCACCCTGGAGTTCACGGCCGAGGCGGCCCGCGTCCTGGCACCCGGCGGGCTGTACATCATGAACTGTGGAGACACTCCGGATCTGAAGGGTGCACGGCGCGAAGCCGCGGCAGTGTGCTCGGTGTTTGCGCACACCGCCATTGTTGCCGATCCCGCCATGCTCAAGGGCCGGCGGTACGGCAACATGATCATTGCCGGCAGTGACCTGCCCTTTGCCGGGCATCCTTCGCTGCCGCGGACCCTGCTGGGCGGCGGAGTTCCCGCCCATTTGTGGGATGACGCCAAGGTCCGGGCCTTTGCCGCAGGGACGCATCCGCTCACCGACGCCCAGGCGGCATGAGCCGATCCGGACCAGACCCCGGTTCCGCAGGCACCAAAAGCCGTCCGAAGCGCAGTGCTTCGGACGGCTTTTTTGCTGTGCCGGTCATGCTCAGGCCATAACCTGAACCGTGCCTAGACGCCGAGGGCTGAGGAAATTGCCCCCACGGAGAAGAACAGCACGAAGGCTGCGGCGACAACCCACATCAGCGGGTGTACTTCCTTGCCGCGGCCCTGGAAGAGACGGATCAGGGCGAAGGTGATGAAGCCGGCACCGAGGCCGTTGGCGATCGAGTACGTGAACGGCATCAGGGCGATCGTCAGGAAGGCAGGAATGGCGATACCGATGTCGTTCCAGTCGATCTTGCCGACCTGGGACACCATGAGGTAACCCACAACCACCAGCGCCGGGGCCACGGCCTCAAACGGCACCAGATAGATCAGCGGGGTCAGGAACATGGCCACGATGAACAGCAGGCCGGTAACCACCGACGCCAGGCCGGTCCGGGCGCCCTCGGCAATGCCGGATCCGGACTCCACATAGATCTGGTTGGACGAGACGCCGGCTGCACCGCCGACAACGGCACCGGCGGCATCGACCAGGAGCACGCGGTCCACGTTCGGAATGTTGCCGTCCTTGTCGATGGATCCGGCCGAAGTGGCCAGCCCCACCATGGTGCCCATGGCGTCGAAGAAGATGCTCAGCAGGATCACGAAGGCCAGCAGGGATGCGGCGACGACGCCGAGGGTTTGGAAGGATCCAAAGACACTGACCTGCCCCAGCAGGGAGAGATCGGGTGCCGCCCATTCGGGCATGCTCGGGGTAACCAGCGACCAACCGGTGGCCACGCCGGCACCCTGGGATCCCGGGGATGCCACCGTTTCGATGATCACGGAGAGGATGGTGGAAGCGACGATGCCAATGAGGATCGCACCACGAACGTTGCGGGCCAGCAGTCCGATCGTGAGGACCAGTCCGAAGACGAAGACCAGGCTGGGCCAGCCCAGCAGCTGGCCTCCGACGCCCAGTTCCAGCGGAACGGTGGTGCCCGCCTCATCGGGTATCCGGCGGATGAAGCCGGCGTTGACGAACCCGAGCATGGCAATAAAGAGGCCAATGCCCGCCACGATGGCTGTCTTCAGGCTGGCGGGAACCGCCTTGAAGACCGCGGTCCGGAATCCGGTGAGCACCAGGATGAACATGGTGACGCCGGAAAGGAGGATCAGGCCCATGACGTCAGGCCAGGTCAGGCCCGGATTGGTGGCAACGGTCGCGGCAACAAAGGCGTTAACGCCCAGGCCGGTGGCCATGGCAAAAGGATGCTTGGCCCAGGCGCCCATGATGACGGTCAGCACTCCGGCAACGAGTGCGGTGGCGGCAGCGACGGCAGGCGCTGACAGCGTGTTGCCTACCCCGTCCTCTCCGCCGAGAATCAGCGGGTTCAGCACAACGATGTAGCTCATGGCGAAGAACGTGGCCAGGCCACCCCTTACTTCGCGGGAGACGGACGAACCCCTCTTCGAGATTTCAAAATACCGGTCCAGCTTTGAACCTTGTTTGAGCATGACTTTCCTCTGAGTGGGTGATGGCTAGGTAGGGGAATCCCGCCCCTCGATCTTATCGCGCCCCTTTAGCGGGCCCACGGGGCCGGATGCCGTTTGGGCGGGAGCTCAGAGTGAGGTTTATCTCTTTCAGCGGTGTGCGAGTCACGCTGCACTGCTGCCGATGCTGCTGCACCGGGGCGCTGCCCGGTGGCCCCTATCCGGTGCCGTAACGCAGGACGGAAGCGCCGTCGAGCATTGCGTTGCGGGCAGCAACTTCCTGGCCGGCCCGCTTTGCCTGGCGCACGAGTTCCCGGGTTGGCGCGGTCAGCGCCTCGCCGGCGCCAACGATATAGAGCCCGGCGTGACGCAGGGCATTGCGCAGTTCCGCGCCCGCCGCGAAACCGAGGGTGCGGATGAGCTTCACCAGCGCCGGCTGCCCACAGCCCGCGAGCACCACGGCGTCGGCCAGCAGGACTCCGTTGCGTGTGCGCACGATCCATTTCGCCGCGCCCGGTTCGGGGGCGGTGGAGACGCTCATGCCGCCGGAACCGCGCAGCAGTCCCAGCTCCTCGGCGGGGGTGCCGCGGCGGATGTCCAGCGAGTGCCCGGCGGCATAACCGTGCAGAAGGCGGAGCAGCTCCGTGCGTTCGGGGAGGGTCAGTGCATCCGGCACCTGGCCGTGCACCGGCTCGGTGTCCTTCCGGAGTCCGTTCAGGACGATGGGATCGAGGCCGTGGCGGCTGAGCTCGCTTGCCACTGCCAAGCCGGTCAGCCCGCATCCGATCACGACGGCGGCCGTCGCTTCGGTACCCGGCTCAAGTGCCGGGGCCACTGCGTCGTCATCACCGCTGTCCATTGTTTTACCCACCGAGGCAACCCCCTGACATAGATCAAGGCTGCAGGGACGGCGCCTCTTCCGTTCCCGCAGATTTACGTCGCCTGGTTGCCCGGGGACGGTCTTCGGTTGTGATGCCCCGAAGCCTATCTGTCGCGGACACCTCTGTGTAGTGCTGCGGGCGGCGTGTTTCGGTGGACCTCACGGCGGCGGGGGTCCGCACGGTACGCTACCGAAACAAGCACTGTTCCGGGTGTTCGATGAAGAACACGGCAGCGGGTAATGAACCATAAGGGGTGGGGCATTTTGACTTCAATGTGGAGCGAGTACGGCAAGCTGGAGGGATCGGCGGGCATCGTCGTGGGAGTGGACGGATCCGACCAAAGCCTCTGCGCCCTGGTGTGGGCCGCCAAGGAGGCCGAGCGCCGCAGGACTCCGCTGCACGTGGTCACGGCCTATACCGTTCCCATTTTTGCCGCCTCTTCCATGGACGCCGGATACACCACCATGGATGACGCGATCATCCGCGACGGCGCGCGCTCAGTGCTCAACAAGGCGCTGGAGCGCATCAGCGCATACAACATTGAAGTGTTTTCGCGGGTCGAGACCGGGGACGCGGCAGCGGTCCTGCTGGAACTGTCCGAAGAAGCTGACCTGATGGTTGTGGGCTCGCGCGGCCGCGGCGGTTTTGTGGGCCGCCTGCTGGGTTCGGTGTCCAGCGCACTGCCCGCGCACGCAAAATGCCCCACCGTCGTGGTGCCGCTGCGGACCGCGGGAAGGCTGCCCGAAGCCGGGGTTCGGCCTCCCGCGGGGGCGCCGACCGAACAAACGGTCGAGGACGTTGTGGTGGTTGGCGTCGACGGGTCGGAGCAGGGGCGCGCCGCTTCCCTCGTCGCTGCGGAGCAGGCGGTGAACCGGGGCCTGCCGCTTCATATTCTGTGCGCCCTTCCGCCGTTCAGCGGCTCGCTGGCCTGGGTTCCGGCTCCCATGGATCTGGAGGCGCTGCACGAAGAGATTTCCGAACAGCTGCGGGCCGGCCGGGCCTGGCTGCAAAGCCATTTCCCGGACCTTTCCATGACCGTTCAGCTGATCGACGGCCCGCCGGCGGAGATCCTCATAAACCGCACGGCTTCGGTGGAGCTGCTGGTCCTGGGCACGCGCGGCCGCGGCGGTTTTGCGGGAATGCTGATGGGATCCACCAGCCAAAGCGTCCTGCATCACGCCAAGGGGCCGGTCATGGTGGTTCCCGACCATGATGATCCCCGGCTGGCTGACCGCGCGGCGTTCGGTTCCGTCCCGGAGGACTAAGCCTCAGGCGTGCTGGTGTCCCTCATGGACCGCGTGGCTGGCGGGCTCGAGCTGGAAGGTGCAGTGTTCGGTGTCAAAATGCTGGCTCAGGCAGCCCGTGAGCCGGTCCAGCAGCTGGTCCATCCGCTCCGAGGTGAGGTGGTCGTCGTCGACCACCACATGGGCCGAGAAGACGGGAACGCCCGAGGTGATGGTCCAGATGTGGATGTCATGCGCGTCGGAAATCCCCTCCACCTTCACGATGTGTTCGCGGATCATCTCAGTGTCCACGCCCTGCGGGGTGGCTTCGAGCAGCACATCGATGACTTCCTTCAGCAGCGACCAGGCGCGGGGCAGGATCATGAGGGCAATAAGGATCGATGCCCAGGTGTCAGCCTGCTGGTAGCCGGTGAGCATGATGACCACGGCGGAGACGACGACGGCGGCCGAGCCCAGCAGGTCGCCGAGGACCTCGAGGTAGGCGCCGCGCACGTTCAGGCTTTCCTTGCGGCCGCTCTGCAGCACCAGCAGCGAGGCGAGGTTGGCCAGCCCGCCGATGATCGCTGCGCCGAGCATCAGGCCGGTGTGCACCTCGGGTTCGGAGCCGAAGCGGCGGATGGCTTCGACAAAAATGACCGTGGCAATGACAATCAGCAGCACGGCGTTGGCCAGCGCGGCCAGGACTTCGGCGCGCTGGTAGCCGTACGTCCGCCGCTTTGTCGGCGGGCGGGTGGCAATCCACGCCGCAAGAAGGGCGATGGAAACGCCGGCGGCGTCGGACAGCATGTGTCCGGCGTCGGCCAGCAGGGCCAGCGAACCGGAGAGCAGCGCGCCGGCAACCTGGATGAACACCACGCTGATGGTGATGAGGAAAACGATCAGCAGCTTGCGCCGGTGACGTCCCGTTGCGGTGCCCGCCGGCAGTCCGTGGCTGTGGCTGTGATGATCTCCCATGCCTTAAGGCTAGCTACCCCCAGCCGAGTTCATGCAGCCGGGCATCGTCGATGCCGAAATGATGGGCAACCTCATGGATAACGGTGATGCGGATTTCACGCACCAGCTCCTCCCTGGAGGAACACATCCGCATCAGTGGTCCGCGGAAAATAACGATCCGGTCCGGGAGTGACCCGGCGTCCCACCAGGAATCCCGTTCCGTCAGCGGCGTGCCGTCGTAGATGCCCAGGAGTTCGGTTTCCGGATCCTCGCCGGGCCCGGGAACATACTCGTCCTCAATGAAAATCGCGACGTTGTTCATGGCCGCCGCCAGGTCAGCGGGGATGGAGTCGATGGCATCATCAACTGCGGTCTCGAAGTCTTCGGGAAGCATGTTTATGGGCACCTAAGCCACTCTAACGGGAGCGGTGGCGCCGGGTGACCGCAGCCGTTTTGCTGTTTTCCCCAACAGGCCCTATAGTTTTATGAGTCCACCGGGGCGCAAACGAACGGAAACTTCCGATCTGGCTGCGTTCCAGTGTGTTCTAAAGGCCCCCATCGTCTAGCGGCCTAGGACACCGCCCTTTCACGGCGGCGGCACGGGTTCGAATCCCGTTGGGGGTACTCATGAGTGGTAATCGGGCCGGTGAAATGCTGGTAGAGTTTACACTCGTGAAAAGTAAGGCCCTGTAGCGCAGTTGGTTAGCGCGCCGCCCTGTCACGGCGGAGGTCGCGGGTTCGAGTCCCGTCAGGGTCGCTCAGATTTTCTGAAGCGATTTGGAAGATCTCGGTGATCATCGGTAGCGATGATGCCCGGCTCTGTAGCTCAGTTGGTAGAGCGTTCGACTGAAAATCGAAAGGTCACCGGATCGACGCCGGTCGGAGCCACCAGCTAAAACCCCGAACTCCACGAGTTCGGGGTTTTTCTTTGTCTTGTCCCGGCACCGTGCCGCAGCTCTTTCCAAATTCCCCCTCATTGCGCTTGACTGGTCCGAAATCTACTTCGGAGGCAATGATGGCGACGGATGCACGGGATTTTGCATGGGAAACCGCAGCGACTCACCGCAGCGAAGACCTGACCGAAACTGAATGCTGGACCCTTCTGGCCGCACAGGGAACCGGGCGGGTCGCGTATTCCGACAACGGCCGGGTGCTGGTCTTCCCGGTGAACTATGTTGTCCACGACAAGGCTGTCTACTTCCGCACCGCACAGGACGGCGTCCTCGGCGGTGGATCGGATCACCGCAGCGCATCCTTCCAGATTGATGACCATGACCCGCTTCGGATGGACGGCTGGTCCGTCCTGCTCAGCGGGAGGGCCGAGCCCGTTGTGGACTCCGAGCTGCTGACGACACTCTGGGGGCGGCGCATGGCCGAGCCCTGGGGCGGCGGGCAGCGTGATGTTTTTATCGGAATCCAGCCCACCGTGGTGACCGGCCGCAGGGTCGGGATGCGGTGAGCAGCGTCGGGAAGCGGACCTGCCCGCAGACCAGGGCTGCAGGATACGCTGGGCCTTATGGATGACGCCCAGAACCAGAACTTTCCTCCAGCCAACATGCCCCCGGCAGTCAGCGGTTCCACGGATGCTGCCGCCATGCCTCCCCGCACGCCGGCCCACGCTCCGGCGCCTACGCCGGCCCACGCGCCCGCTCCGGTGCAGGCGCCTTCGGGTGTGCAGGCTCCACTAGCTGCGGAGGCAGCCGCCGCCGCATCCGGTGTCCTGCCGGAAAATGTCGGCGGCAAGACGGCCATCAGCGAGCAGGCCGTGGCCAAGGTTGCCGCCATTGCCGCCCGTTCGGTGGAGGGCGTCTATGCGCTCGGCACCGGTTCCGGCCGTGCGCTCGGTGCGGTCCGGGACGCGGTGGGAGGATCCAGCGCCACGCAGGGAGTCCACGTGGAAGTCGGCGAAACCGAAGTGGCGGTCGACGTCACGCTGGTGGCTGTGTACGGCATCCCGCTGACCCGGATCGCCGATGCTGTCCGGGCTGCCGTCTACTCGGCGGTGGAATCCCTGGTGGGCCTGCGGGTGGTCGAAGTCAACGTGGACGTCAACGACGTGCAGGTTCCGGGAGCGCCGGAAGGCCGCCCGGATAAGGCCCGGACTGGTTCCTCTCCGGCCTAGCGGGCAGCGGAGGACGCAGCGGGCGAGGCAGCGCGGGAGCAAGCGGTATAGGGTCGAAGAGAGCCAGGAACGCAACACCAGGAACACCAGGAACACCGTCATGAGGCAGGAACAATGAAACCAACCGTTACGGGCATGGCGATCGGGGCAGTTTTGGCCTTCACCGCCCTGATTTTCGATTTTTGGGGGTTCCTTCTGATGGCGCTGTTCATCGCTGTGGGTGCCCTGTGCGGGCGCGCCGTGGAGGGCAAAGTGGACTTCCGCACCGTCCGTGATGCGCTGACCGGACGCCGTTCCTCCTCGTGAGCCACGCCGTCCTGGCCTCCGCTCCGGCCGCTGAACGTGCTTCCGGGCTGGCCGGCCACAACCGCATCAGCACCCAGGCGCTGACTTCCACGGCGAAGGCGGCGGCGGCGGAGTTTTTCGGTGTTCCCTCGTCTTCCATCCGTGTTGCGTGGTCCGATGACCAGGGGATGCTGGCCATGTCCCTGTCCCTGCCGGTGTCGCTGCCGGCCCTGAACCGGATAGCCGCTGATCCCGGGGTTATCGAGCGCGCCGGCGGATCGGTATGGGACCGCGCCCACGCGGCGAAGCCGTTCCTGAAAGACAAAGTCACAGCTCTGACCGGATCACTGGTGTCCCGGGTGGACATCCGCGTCACCGGCGTCCAGATCAACGAAGGAAGCAGGGTCCGTTGAACAGCAACGACTCCCTCACCCGGCGGATCGTGCGCCGGGAAACCCATGCCAGCCGGACACCGGGTTCCATGATTGCAGCGTTTCTGGGGATCCTCTTCTGCCTTTACGTTTTGCTGGAGGCCACGCTGCAGGCGCTGGGCCAGGATGCCTGGCTAACGGATCCGGCAGCGCTCGGCGCCTGGCTGTCACGCCTGCCCGCGGAAGCCGACAGCGGTGTCCTGGGGCTCAGCGGCCTGTTGCTCCTGCTGGCGGGGCTGGCCTTTTTCCTGCAGTCGGTCCTGCCGGGCCGCCGCCCGCGCTACGCGCTGCCCAACCCGAGGGCCGCCGTCGTCGTGGACGCAGAAGTGCTGGCCTCCTCGCTGGCACGCCGCGCACGGCTCACGGCCGGGGTCACCGCCGAACAGGTGCTGGTCACCGTCGGCCGGACCCGTGTTGATGTGCGCATCCGCCCCACCTCGGGCGTGCCGGTCAACGGCGACGTGGTGCGGGAGGCCGTGGAGGATGAACTCCGGCTGACCGGACTGGATCCGCAGCCCGAGGTCCGGGTGCAGGTTTCCACCCTTGGGGTGATTGGACAGTGAACCGGACTCCCAGATCACTGAACCGAATCCTGCTGGGACTGCTGGGGCTGATCCTGATCGGCGTCGGCGGCGGACTGCTGTGGATCAGCGTTGACGGCGGTGCCGCCCGCCGCTGGCAGTCCTTTGCGCCCGGTGTGCTGGATAGGCTGCGGGACATTGGGGAGCAAACAGCCATGCCCGGCCAGTCACAGAGCTGGATCTGGGCCTTGCTGGCCCTGGTCATGGTCGTAACGATCGTGCTGCTGATTCTCTGGGCCGCTGCGCAGGGCCGGGGCCGGACCGGCACCCTGGTTTCGGAATATGACGATGACGGCGCGCCGGGACGGGTGGCGATCAGCGGGGCCATGGCGGAACAGGCGCTGCGTTCGGCGCTGCAGGAAGACCCGGACGTGGCCGCCGCGGCAGTGAGCACCTACGACGTCCGCGGCAGTTCCGCGCTGCGGATCCGCATCAACCCCCGGCAGGGCGCCGCGCCGCACCTCATCGCGGCCGATGCCACCGCGCTGGTGGAAGCGCTCGACGTCGCGCTGGGCCGGGAAACCCCGGTGCTGATCAGCATCGACGGCGGCCGGAAGCTGCGCTTCAGCCGGGAGGACCGCGTCCGCTAGCCCACTCCGCGACATGGCAGAAAGTGTCCCTCTGAGCGCTGGTACGTGCAGTTTCCGCCATCTCGCGGGCTAGGAAGGGAGGAAGGGCTAGCTTGCGCGGGCCAGCTGGCGGATCGGAATCCAGCGGTTGGCCAGCCGGCGGTATGACGCCGCGGCTCCGGTCATGTCTCCTTCGGCCAGCGACTCGATGCCCAGCCGCACGTCAGAGGGCGAATCATCGGGGAACACCAGGTCCGCCACCGGGCCGTAGTCCAGTTCCAGGACCGCGTCCTCGGAGAAGATCTCCAGCCAGTTGGTGAGCTCATCCAGCTCGTCCAGCAAATCCAGTTCCGGGGCGGCCAGCGCCAGCGCGGCAGTGGCCCGCCGGGCCCGGTCCAGGCACTGGCTGACGGGTGCGGTCAGCCGCACGGTCTGGACCTTCCCGTCATCCTCCACTACCTCGGAGTGGTCCTCCTCATGCAGCAGCACGAACCAGCCGAACGGGACACCCCAGGTAGCCGACCGGGTGTGCAGGTGTGCCAGGGAGTCGGCGAAGGAATCGGGATCGATGCGGGCGGCGTGCGCCTCGCGGGCCACCTCGGGCACCAGGACGTCCACCAGCGGTCCGCGGATGCTCTCGCCCAGTGACTCCGCAGCCAGCGACGCCCGGACCGCGAGCTGGTTGGGGCAGTACAACCGCCGGGTGGTTCCTTCATGGCCCGGGTAGTGAAGCACCCGCACCAGGTCGGTGGTGCTGTGCGGGAAGGGATCCGAGACGGCGCGCACCAGGCGGCGCACGGCGTCGCTGCGGTCCAGCACTTCGGTTTCGTGCCGGCCGCGGGAGCGCTGCTCCATGATGGCCAGCTGCTGGTTGTCGTCAAACACATCCAGCGGTTCGTAAACGCGCAGATGTGACACGTAGGGGAACGTGCGGTAGAGGGAGCGCTGCGGCTGCCCGCTCACGTCAGTCCAGCTCCACGATCACGGGCGCGTGGTCCGAGGCGCCCTTGCCCTTGCGCTCCTCGCGGTCAATCGAGGCACCGGTGACACGGGCGGCAAGCGCCGGGGAGCCGAGGACGAAGTCGATGCGCATGCCTTCCTTCTTCGGGAACCGCAGCTGGGTGTAATCCCAATATGTGTAGACGCCGGGTCCGGGCGTGTAGGGACGGGCGACGTCGGTGAATCCGGCGTCGAGGAACGCCCGGAAGGCCTCCCGCTCGGGTTCGCTGACGTGAGTGTGGTTCTCGCGCCGGAACAGTTCGATGTCCCAGACATCGTCATCCTGCGGCGCAATGTTCCAGTCGCCCATCAGGGCCAGCGGCAGGTCCGGGTTTTCCTTTATCCAGCCTGCGGCCTGGTCCTTCAGGATGTCCAGCCACGCCAGCTTGTAGGGCATGTGGGGATCGTCAAGGGACCGGCCGTTGGGCACATAGAGGCTCCAAATCCGGACCCCGTTGCAGGTTGCGCCAATGGCGCGCGCCTCCGACGCCGTGGTTTCCTCGGTCTTGCCGAACTTCGGCTGGCCCGGGAAGGTGCGCTCGACGTCGTCGAGCCCCACACGCGAGGCAATCGCCACGCCGTTCCACTGGTTCACGCCAAAGTGCGCAACCTCGTAGCCGTTGTTCTCAAAGATCTCCCACGGGAAATTCTCGTCCTTGGCCTTGGTTTCCTGAATGGCCAGGACATCGACGTCGGAGCGCTGCAGCCACGCTTCGACGCGGTCGGCGCGGGCACGGATGGAGTTCACATTCCAGGTAGCAATCTTCACCCTTGCTACGTTACCGAATGAGCCGCCGGATCAGGGCATGCCTCAGGGCTTCCACCACGTGTCCAAGATGCTGACCGGCACCGTGCGCTTGTGCCGGGTCATCAGGAAGCGGCGCTCAATCTTCTCCGCCGCGTCCTCGGGAACCTCCCGGCCTTCGAGATAATCGTCAATGGTGTCGTAGCTGATGCCCAGCTCCGTCTCGTCGGTCTGGCCGGGGACGTCGTCGAGCAGATCCGCCGTGGGAGCCTTGCTGATCAGGGCCTCCGGCGCGCCGAGTTCAGCCAGCAGCTGCCGGTTCTGGCGCTTGTTCAGCCCGAAGAGCGGCAGGATGTCCGCACCGCCGTCGCCGTATTTAGTGAAGAACCCGGTGACGGACTCCGCTCCGTGGTCGGTGCCGATGACCAGCAGGTTGCGCTCTCCGGCGACGGCGTACTGGGCGGTCATCCGCGCCCGGGCCTTGATGTTGCCCTTGTTGAAGTCGCTGAGCTGCTCGCCGCTCATTTTCACGTACTCCTCCTGGTACCCGTCAACGGCCGGAGCAACGTTGTAGACCCAGGAAAGGGTGGGACGGATGAACTCCAGCGCTGCCTGGGCATCCGCCTCATCGTGCTGGACCTGGTAGGGCAGCCGCAGCGCGATGAACTGGGATTCGATGCCCTCGGCGGTGAGCTCGTCGACGGCAAGCTGGGCCAGGCGGCCGGCCAGCGTGGAGTCCACGCCCCCGCTGATCCCCAGCACAAATCCGTTGGTGTGGGATGCCTCGGCGTAGGACTTGAGGAAGTCCACCCGCCGGCGGATTTCAGCCGTGGCATCGATTTCGGGCTGCACGCCCATTTCCGCAATGATTTCAGCTTGTAGTTGGCGCATGTGCTCCACCCTATATCTCCCGTCACATCAGCGGTGGGGAAAGTGCGGCTCGGCTAGGATTGAGGCCATGACCGCGCCTGTTTCACCTGCTGCCCGTGCCCGCCTCCTGGATCTGATTGATGAGTTGGCGGTGGTCCGCGGCAAAGTGATCCTCTCCTCCGGAGCCGAAGCCGACTACTACATTGATCTCCGCCGGATCACCCTGCACCACGAGGCCTCACAGCTGGTGGGAGACGTGATGCTGGACCTGATCGACCGGGCCGGAATCTCCTTCGAAAGTGCCGGCGGACTGACCATGGGCGCTGACCCGGTGGCCACCGCGGTAATGCATGCCGGGGCCCGGGCGGGCCGTCCCATCGACGCGTTTGTGGTCCGCAAGGCGCAGAAGTCCTACGGCATGGGGCGCCAGGTGGAGGGCCCCGATGTTGCCGGCCGCAACGTCGTGGTCCTGGAAGACACCTCCACCACGGGCGGTTCCGCGCTGACCGCAGTGGAAGGCGTGCGGCGGGCCGGAGGCAACGTGGTGGCCGTTGCCGTGATTGTGGACCGGGACACCGGGTCGAAGGAGCGCATTGAGGCTGAAGCCGGCGTGCCGTACCTGTACGCCTATGGCAAGGATGAACTGGGTCTGGACTAGGGCCGGAACGCCGGCTGCTTCCGGAATGCCAGCTTGGGAAACCGGGTCTTCGTGAGCATGGACCCGGCCGACTTCCTGCGGTCGGCGGAGAGCCTGAAGCGGTTCTCCCGCCGCCGCTTCCTCGCCGGCAGCGCGCTTGGCCTGACCCTGGCCGCGGACCTCTATGTCACCCGCAGGATTCAGCGGTACCGCGAAGACCTGGAGATCCTGCGCGTGCGCGACGACGAGGCCGAGCGGCGCTTTCCGGCTGCATCCTGGTTCCTGTTCCCCGGCTACAAAACAAGCTGGGAAGAGACCGTATGGATCCTGAACTCGCTGCGCCCTGCGCTCATCCCGCGCGGGCAAATGGCCGGCGTCGGGTACTCCAACCTCGGGCTGGACGTTGACGACATCGTCGCCGCGGTCTTCCGCTACATCCGCAACCACCAGCTGCGGCGCATCTACTTTTACGGCCACAGCTTCGGCGGGATGCTTGCCGTGGAAGTGGCTGCACGCCTGCTCGAGCGGGGCGTCGCCGTCGAACTCATCATTCTGGACTCAAGCCCGGCAGGCGCCCAGGACGTGCTGGACCGCGCCATGTTCCGCGGCGTCGCGGCCCTGTACGACGCCGGCTACCGCATTCCCAGCGTGCTGCGCGGCGGCTACGAACTGGGGGAGCGGGTCCTGCACAAGGACGAGAGGACCTGGGACACGGTGGTGGACCAAACCCTGGAGCAGCTGTCCCCGCTGGCGCCGTCCACCACCCTGATCCAGGCCGAAGCGTCCTACATTTACCATTTCGACGCACGGCTGTACGCCGCGGCCCTGGGCGGCGCGTCGCTGGCCTTCATCGGCAACCCGGAGGATAAGACGGTCAACTACTTCAGTGCGAAGTACGAGTGGGCCGCGGTCTTTCCCGACAACATCGTCACCACCTCCCCGGTCACCGAAGGCGCCAGGCCCGCCCACGCCAGTCCGCAGTGGAACCCGGGCATCTACCAGGAGGTGGTGCGCGAAGTGCTGCGGCTGTACTCCCCGCCGGAGCTTGGCGGCGGGCTGAGGTCCGTGTTCTAGACGGTGTCGATCAGGTCAGCCACTGAATTCATGATCTGGGTGGGACGGAACGGATACCGGTTGATGTCCTCGCGCTGGGTGATGCCGCTGAGCACCAGCACCGTATGCAGTCCGGCCTCGATACCCGCCACGATGTCGGTGTCCATCCGGTCACCGATCATGGCCGTGGTTTCCGAGTGCGCGTCGATCTTGCGCATCGCGGAACGGAACATCATGGGATTGGGCTTGCCCACAATGTAGGGCTCCATGCTGGTGGCCGCCGTGATCAGGGCGGCGATGGCGCCCGTGGCCGGCAGGACGCCCTCGTGGGATGGTCCGGTGACGTCCGGGTTGGTGGCGATGAAACGGGCGCCGCCGAGGATCAGGCGGATGGCCTTGGTGATGGTGCCGAAGGAGTAGGTGCGGGTCTCACCCAGCACCACGTAATCCGGGTTTGTGTCGGTGAGGATCATTCCGGCCTCGTGCAGCGCCGTCGTCAGTCCGGCTTCTCCCACCACGAAGCAGCGGCCGGGAGCGCCGGTGTTCTTCACCTGGTCCTTGAGGAACTCTGCGGTGGCCAGCGCCGAGGTCCACAGGTTCTCCTCCGGCACCTCGAGCCCGGAGGCGCGGAGCCGCGCGGCCAGGTCACGCGGGGTGTAGATCGAGTTGTTGGTCAGCACCAGGAACCGCTTTGATGTGGCCACCCACCGTTCAATGAGTTCGGCTGCTCCCGGAATGGGATGGTTTTCATGGACCAGGACGCCGTCCATGTCCGTCAGCCAGCATTCAATGTTCTCGTTTTCGCCCACGCTGTTCCTTTTCCTTGCCTGCGGCCGGGTTCCCCCTGGGCCGCTGTTGCCTCGTGATCCTGCGGTTCAGTCTTTCACCTTAGGCTTGTTGGGTGATAGACAGCGTTGAGCAATTGCCGGAGAACCCTGAGTTAACAGTCGAAACCGCCGAACCCGCCGGCCCGGACGCGGTGCCGGTCCACCAAATCGGTGTCGGTCCCTGGGAAGGGCCGCTGCCCGAGGGCGGGCACTGGGATCCCGAACTGCTGGTCAACGGCGACACCCGCAACGTGGTGGACCAGTACCGGTACTGGAAGCATGACGCCATCGTGGCCGACCTGGACTCGAAGCGGCATCCCTTCCACGTCGCGATCGAAAACTGGCAGCATGACCTCAATATCGGATCCGTTGTGCGCACCGCCAATGCCTTCATGGCCAAGGAAGTGCACATCATTGGCCGACGGCGGTGGAACCGGCGCGGCGCCATGGTCACCGACCGCTACCAGCACGTGCGCCACCACCCCACCGTGGAGGAGTTTGTCGAATGGGCCCAGGGCGAGGGGCTGCACATCATCGGGATCGACAACTTCCCGGACTCCGTGCCGCTGGAAACCTATGAGCTGCCGGAAAACTGCGTGCTCGTGTTTGGGCAGGAAGGTCCCGGCCTGACCCCGGAGGTTCACGCCGCGGCGGACGCCACGCTGTCCATTGCCCAGTTCGGTTCCACCCGGTCCATGAACGCCTCGGCCGCCGCCGCCATTGCCATGCACGGATGGGTCCGCCGGCACGTCTTCGGCCAGCGGGTGAACTAAGCCGGTGACACGCCCTGATGCCGGAAGGCGACTTGTGGCTAGGATGTAAGGAGCCAATGAGGGCCTGGCTCTGCCGTGACCGGCCCGCCGTAGATCAACCTTCCACGAGGAGTCAGCATGCCTATTGCAACCCCCGAGATTTATGCCGAGATGATCGACCGCGCCAAAGCCGGGGGATTCGCATATCCGGCCGTGAACGTCACCTCGTCCCAGACGTTGAATGCGGCGCTGGCAGGTTTCGCCGAGGCGGGTTCCGACGGCATCGTCCAGGTGTCCACCGGCGGCGCCGCATACTGGTCCGGCGCCAAGGTCAAGAACATGGTCACCGGCTCCCTCGCCTTCGCCGCCTATGCCCGTGAAGTTGCCAAGAGCTACAACGTGAACATCGCGCTGCACACTGACCACTGCCCCAAGGACAAGCTGGATGACTTTGTGCTGCCCCTGCTGGCGGCGTCCGAGGCAGCGGTCAAGCGCGGCGAAGATCCCATCTTCAACTCCCACATGTGGGACGGCTCCGCGGAAACCCTGGAAGAGAACCTGCGGATCGCGCAGGAACTGCTCGCCCGCACCCACGCCGCCAAGATGATCCTCGAAGTGGAAATCGGCACCGTGGGCGGCGAGGAGGACGGCGTGGAGAACGCCATCAACGACAAGCTGTACACAACGGTTGCGGACGGCACCAAGACCATTGAGGCGCTGGGGACCGGCGAGAAGGGCCGCTACATTACGGCGCTGACCTTCGGCAACGTGCACGGCGTGTACAAGCCCGGCGGCGTCAAGCTGCGCCCGGAAATCCTCAAGGACATCCAGGACGCTGTGGGTGGTTCCCTCGGCAAGGAACGCCCGTTTGACCTGGTCTTCCACGGCGGCTCGGGCTCGTCCGCCCAGGAGATTGCCGACGCAGTCTCCTACGGCGTGATCAAGATGAATATCGACACTGACACCCAGTACGCCTACACGCGCCCCGTTGCGGACCACATGTTCCGCAATTACGACGGCGTGCTGAAGGTTGACGGCGAGGTTGGCAACAAGAAGCAGTATGACCCGCGCGTATGGGGCGCGTCGGCTGAAGCCGGCATGTCCGCACGCGTGATGGAAGCAGCCCAAACCCTAGGATCGGCAGGCAAGTCCCTCTAATGTCAGATGAATTCCGCAAGAACCTGCTCGGCCCCGAGCCCACGTACCTGCCCGAGGAGTCCGACGTCGTCGCTCGCCTCGAAGCCGGAGACGAAGCCCTGGACCTGGCAGCGAAGCACCCCACCTCCTCCCAGGTTTGGGCAATCCTCGCTGACGAGGCCTTTGATGAAGGCCGCACCATCGAGTCCTACGCCTACGCCCGGGTCGGCTACCACCGCGGCCTGGATGCGCTGCGCCGCTCAGGCTGGCGCGGCGCCGGCCCCATCCCCTGGGAGCATGTGCCGAACCAGGGCTTCCTGCGCGCGCTGTACGCGCTGGGCCGTGCGGCCGCAGCCATTGGCGAGAGCGAAGAAGTGGACCGCATCACGAAGTTCCTGAATGAGTCGGACCCGCAGGCAAAAATCGCCATTGAGGGCCGCGAGTCCTAGACTCGTCCGCACCTAAGCCGGCAGCCCCTCTTTCCGGGGGTTGCCGGCTTACGTTGTGTCCGGGGGCTTTTGTTCGCCGGCGGTCATCAGCGTTCACCAGCCGCCGGTGCCCGGGGCGCCTTTGAATGGTCCGGTGATGCGTCCGGTGATCCAGCCGCCGTAAAAGTCGCCCTCCTGCGGCTGCACCTCCTCGCCGTCCACGGTGCAGCGGTCCATTTTTCCGGGGTACACGGCGGCCCGGCTGGCAAGCGGGCCGTAACCGGGCCTCGGGCCCGGGTAGGTCCAGGCAGCCCTCGGCACGCGGGTACCCCCGCCAACGACGTCAAAATAGGCCGCTTTGCCCTTGTACTCACAAAAGGTGGACCCTTTAACCGGGACCAGGGCATCCGGGGCAAAATCCTCGAGGGGAATGTAGTACACCGGAGGATGGCTGGTTTCGAGCACCCTGACGGCGGACGTGGTGTCGGCAATTAGCTGTCCGCCGAGGAAAATCCGGACCCGTTCCTCGCTGGGTTCCAGCCGCGGCGGGCGTGGATAGTCCCAAACGGACTCCTGCGCGCGGTCCTGTGCATGGTTGCGCGGTTGATGCTCCATGGCCAGCCTCCCGAATGATGCCGGCCGCAGCCGGATTCCTTCGCCCGGGTATCCGGGGTTAAGGAATGCTTCGGAGTCGCCGTCCGTCCGGATGGCCCGGTCCGGACTATTACTTGAGGCGCGCGTACACCACGTAGTTGTCAGCAAAGGTTCCGCTTTTCGCGTCATAACCGTCGCAGGTAATCAGCCGCAGCTCCGGTCCGCCGGTGTTTCCGTAGACCTTTTCGGTGGGGAAGGAAACCTTGGGGTATTGCTCTGCATATTGGACTGCAAAGACGGCGGTGGTGCCGTCCTCGCGGACCACCTCCACATCGTCGCCGGGCTGAAGCTTGCGCAGGTCCGCGAAGATCCCCGGCCCACCGCCTTCGGCGTTGACGTGCCCCAGGAGCACGGCAGGTCCCGGGTCTCCTGGTTTTGGCGATCCGGCGTACCAGGCCGCGGGTGCTCCGGGGTTGCCCGGAGGCACTTCCAAGGTTCCGTCCTCCCGCAGTCCCACCTGTATGAGGTCTGAACCTGCGGCCATTGATGGAAGCCTCAAGGTTCTGGGTGGTGCCGTGGTTTCAGTTACTGCGTCAGGACGGGCTGTATCGGTTGGCTCGGGGATAACCGGGACAACTGTGCTGCCGTTTTCCTGATCGGGTGACGGCGGCAATTGCCAGGACGACGCCGACGGCTCCGGCGGCAAGGCTTCAGCGCCAGGGCTAATTCCGCAGCCCGGCAGCAGCAATCCGCCTGTAATGAGCAGGCCGGCGGCCGCAGTTTTCCGAAGAATCCTGCCGCCGCCGGTCTTAGCTATCAGTTGGCTCATGGGGACTGGAAGCGTGTTGCGATTGGCCGTCTTCGCCGGGAACTAGGCATGGTTCCCGCTGCGGCGCCGAATAGCGTAGGTTCCGGCTCCGGCGGCGGCTGCCAGTACCAATCCTCCGGCGAGGGCGAGTGAGCCCGGATTTGTTCCCTTCTCCGTCACTACTCCGGCATCAACCCCGCCCTTCGGCATCGGCATGCCGGGCGGCGTGGGCGTAGTGGTGGGTTCTGGCGTGGGTGCGGGGGGCTGGGCAACTATCGGCGTCAGGGGTTGGCTGTCATCTTCGCAGGCCAGTCCTGGCGTGCCACCATTGTCCAGGTTGTCTGCGTACCTGTAATCGCCCAGCTGAATGTTGTACACGCCTTCCCCGGCCGCCTCAGTACAGTTTTCATAGGGGCCTCCGGGCACGGCAAAAGCTGGAGTTGCCGAAAGGATCGAAAAACCTGTGACTGCTGCGAGTGCCAGACCTGCAGTGCGTTTGTTCATGATGTCTCTGCTTTCCCTGTGGAGGTAGTCATCCAAGTGATGGATGACGGGAACAGAGTATGAAGAAGGTAGTTTTTGTCACCCGAGTAGAGCGGGTTTTTGCCTCTGCGGGAGGCAAATATATTCCGGTGCGGGAGCGCTCAGGAAACAATGCTGGTAGTCACGGCCACAATCTGGGGTTTGGGCGGAACCGAGCTGAAACCGAAGTGAACGGGCGGTTCGATGGGGGACAGCCGGCCCAGATCCCGGCCGTTCCACGAGGCGGAGGCACCGGCCAGGGAGCGGATGGACCGCACGCCGTAGAATTCCCGGCGCTCGCCGCCCGCGGAACCCGCGGTGGAGACGCCGGGGACCAGCAGGCCTGCCAGGGGATTGATTGCCGCCAGCCAGCGCGGATGTACGGCCAGTGCCGGCGGTATCCGCTCCAACAGCTGCCCCAGCAAGGTGCGCGGGCCCAGGGCCAGGTTCAGCCGCAGGGGACCGGCGCTCACTAGGAACCGTTCCGCCGTGAGCCGGGCTTCGACGTCGACCACGTCCACCGCGTCAAAGTGATAGGTCCCTCCAACATAGGCGGCGACCTCAGGATTCGGCGCCAGAAGCAGCCGGGATCCGGCAGCATTCTCCGCCATGACGTCGGTGAAGGCACCCAGCGGTGACTCGAGCCAGTGGCCCACCACCAGGCGGGTGCCGGAGGACGTGCCGATACCTGCGATGTAGCCGCGAAAACGGTCCATCCGGTCACGCTACGCGAAGGTTTCCACAGGGAATACCCATTGTGGCGCTGCGGAAAGGGCACCGGCGTTACAATCGGCTAAACTTGCTAGGTAAGAGCCCCGCGACTCCGGCTTGACCCCGGCTTTCTGTTATTCCGGGTCTGGCCTGCGAGTTCAGGGGCGTTCTCATGCACGGAAGCGGATCGCGCCGTCGGCGTTTTCCCCTTCCGTAACTAATGGGGGAGGATCCCATGCCCGCAATTGTCATCGTCGGCGCCCAGTGGGGCGACGAAGGTAAAGGTAAGGCCACCGACCTGCTGGGGGGCCGTGTCGATTATGTCGTTAAGCCCAACGGCGGAAACAACGCCGGCCACACCGTCGTCGTCGGCGGTGAAAAATACGAACTCAAGCTTTTGCCGGCCGGCATCCTGAGCCCCAACGCCATTCCCGTGATTGGCAACGGCTGCGTGGTGAACCTCGAAGCACTCTTTGACGAGATCGACGGTCTCGAAGCCCGTGGCGCAGATACCTCCAAGCTGCGGATCTCCGCCAACGCCCACCTCGTGGCCCCGTTCCACCAGGTCATGGACAAGGTCACCGAACGGTTCCTGGGCAAGCGCGCCATCGGCACCACCGGCCGCGGCATTGGCCCGGCCTACATGGACAAGGTGGCCCGCCTGGGTATCCGCGTCCAGGACATTTTTGACGAGTCGATCCTGCGCCAGAAGGTCGAAGGCTCCCTGCGGCAGAAGAACCAGCTGCTGGTCAAGGTCTACAACCGCCGCGACGTCGACGTCGAAGAGGTTGTTGAATACTTCCTCTCCTACGCGGACCGGCTGCGGCCCATGGTCATCGACTCCACGTACGAGCTGAACCGCGCGCTGGACGAGGGCAAGGTTGTGCTGATGGAAGGCGGCCAGGCCACGTTCCTGGACGTGGACCACGGCACCTACCCGTTCGTTACGTCCTCCAACCCCACCGCCGGCGGCGCGTCTGTGGGCTCGGGCATCGGCCCGACCCGGATCACCCGCTCCGTGGGCATCATCAAGGCCTACACCACCCGCGTTGGCGCCGGCCCGTTCCCCACCGAGCTCTTCGATGAGATGGGCCTGTACCTGCAGAAGACCGGCGGCGAGTTCGGCGTGAACACCGGCCGCCCCCGCCGCTGCGGCTGGTACGACGCCGTGCTGGCGCGCCACGCTTCCCGCGTCAACGGCTTCACCGACTACTTCGTCACGAAGCTGGACGTGCTCACCGGCATCGAGCAGATTCCGGTGTGCGTGGCCTACGACGTCGACGGCGTGCGCTTCGACGAAATGCCGATGACGCAGACCGACTTCCACCACGCGAAGCCGATCTTCGAGTACTTCGACGGCTGGACCGAGGACATCACCGGCGCTCGGACGCTGGATGACCTGCCCAAGAATGCCCGGG